>NZ_OZ245358.1:1581666-1930000 GCF_965226395.1 Bacterioplanoides sp.
TGCTCCGCCGTCACTGGAGCATCTTCTGGCAGCTGCTCTGGTGGGGTGTTGTTAAAGCGGCCGATAGCCCATTGGTACAATAAAAAATATTGAGTTGGGCTGAGAGTTTCAAATTTATAAATGGGTCCGGTATTGGTTACCGAATTATCTCCGGAGTTCAGTGGCATTAATGGCGCCCCCAGCTCAGAGAACATTTCGTTCGGGCCGTTTTCAATTTGCTTGTGCCATTCAAAATAGTCTTCTGCCGGCAGTGGTACGCGGAATAAATTAAAATACTCCATGCGGTTATTATTATTTTCCGGGCTGTTATCACGTACATCGAATCCAGGACGTGAAAAATCATTCAGGTAAGGCACGTCAGCAACCCAGCGATAAGCACCAAGGCGATCCATAATCGGCTTAATATCTCGCTCAAAATTCGCTTCGTAATCACGGTTAAAGCCGTTCAGTGGCGTATAAGGCTGGTGTTGACCAGGGTGTTTTCTCGATGGCAACAGGCCCCAACTTGGGTCAGCTGGAGGATACTGACTGGCATCGAATATTTCCGGATAAGCGCCCATTTTACGCACTGCTACATCGTGCATTGTGTCAGCCAGAGTGGTGATATTAACCAGCTCCGGGGCGTATTTCGGGCTGCCAATTAACAGCCAGGCAGGCGTACAATCAATGGTGCTGCCATCCAGCAGGTGGATTGTGGCAGTGACATAACCGTCAGCGATATCGTCCCAATATCCCGGAGCACCACGGAAGGAATCAATTTGTGCTTCGCCGGTCACCTGCCCAAGACCACCCAAAGCAATCAGGTTGCCCTGATCGTCCATACGCAGTTCACCCAGCGTATCAATTTGTCCACCACCGGCACCGACTGGCGGAAATGATCCGTAAGTGTAATTTTCCGGAATGTTATAGCGAGAAAAAGAAGAGCGTTCACCGGGTTGCTCAACGGAACGTGGGCCCGGATCGATCATCAGCTTTTTACGATCCGTGGCATCGGTTACATCCGAATTATTAACCGGGATATGCTGATTGCGATAACTGTTTTGTTCACCAAAATCCAGATTGCCCTGCAATTCTGAAAAGGTATACCAAACCGGCTTTTTATTGGCGACATGCGAAGTCCAGACAATTTTTTCAATATCACCGTCCTGTAGTGATATCACCCCCTCTTCTTCTTTCGTTTCAGAATTAATTTTGAAGATTCTGAATTTGGCAGCCTGGCGCTTTACCCGCCCCTGATTATCTTTATAGCGCGTAATTTTCTCATTAATTACGTTGCCGTTCTCATCACATTGTATTGGCAAACCACCGATACTTTCAGGTGATAAATAAAACTCGTCTGGGCTATTACCCAAGCGAGCAACGCCAACTTTTGGATGAATTTCATATTCGTATGGCATGCTGACTCCTGACTGATCCGTTGAGAGGGAAATCAACACTATCAGGGGGTCAGTGACTTGCTATAACTAACGGCCAGAATTCATACCAGAGCGCTATTTAAAATCGCGACAACAATTCAGGCTTCCTATGTTACTCCGCTTCCTCTAGCTGCTCGGTGAGCTCCATCCACGCCATTTCAATCTCTTCCAACTGAGATTTCACATCGCCCTGCTGAGTTAACAGCTGTTGCAGTTCGTCTTTACGAGCATCGGAATATAAGTCGGTGTCTGACATTTTTTCTTCGATGGTATCCAACTGCGATTGCAGTTTTTCCATCTGTTTTTCTGCCGCCTGCTGTTTTTTTCGCAGCGGAGCTAAGCGTTGGCGGCGTTCAGCTTCCAGACGTTTTTGTTCTTTACGATCAACTTTAACTTCGGCCGGTTTTGTTGCTTCTGACGGATCAGCGACTTCGTTAGCTAATGCTTCACGCTGTTGTAAGTACTGGTGGTAATCGTCCAGGTCGCCATCAAATTCTTGTACCTTGCCATGATCCACCAGCCAATATTCATCAACCGTGGCTTTTAATAAATGACGATCGTGACTAACGATTAAAATCGCACCTTCAAAATTTTGCAGCGCCACCGTTAACGCTTCGCGCATCTCGATATCCAGATGGTTGGTAGGCTCATCGAGAATTAATAAGTTCGGTTTTTCCCAGGCCACACAAGCCAAGGCTAAACGCGCTTTTTCACCACCGGAAAACGGTTCAATCACTTCCAGTGCTTTATCACCGTGGAAACCAAAACCACCGAGGAAGTTGCGGATTTCCTGCTCCGATGCTTGCGGCTTTAAGCGTTGCAGAATCAGTGCGCCCGAGGCTTTAACATCGAGAGATTCCAGCTGATGCTGAGCGAAATAACCCAAACGCAGATGTTCACCTTCGCTGCGTTCGCCATTCAGCATCTCAATGTCTCGGCACAGAGTTTTCAGCAGCGTTGATTTGCCAGCACCGTTAGGCCCTAACAAACCTATACGATGACCCGGCACTAAAGAGACTTTGACCTGCGGCAGAATAATATTGTCATCAGTGCCCTCTGCTTTATAACCCAGATCGGCATGATCAATCGCCAGCAACGGCGACGACATTTTTTCATAACAGGGAAATTCAAACCGGAACGGCGAATCCACATGGGCTGGAGCAATCAGCTCCATACGTTGTAATTCTTTCAGGCGGCTTTGTGCTTGTTTGGCTTTACTGGCCTTGGCTTTAAAACGCGTAACAAAGGCCTCGATTTCTTTCACCCGGGTTTGCTGCTTTTCGTACACGGTTTGTTGCTGCGCCAGCTTCTCAGCGCGAATACGTTCGTAAGCGGAATAATTACCCGGATACACCACCAACTGCTGTTGATAAAGGTGCACGATATGATCGGCTACACCGTCGATAAAATCACGGTCGTGGGAGATAAATAACAGGGTGCCGGGATAATTCTTCAGCCACTGCTCTAACCACAGCGTTGCTTCTAAATCCAAATGGTTGGTGGGCTCATCGAGTAATAATAAATCGGATGGCATCATCAGTGCCTGAGCCAGATTAAGACGAATCCGCCAGCCACCGGAGAAATCCTGCACCGGGCGCTTTAAATCATCCTGCGAAAAGCCTAAGCCGTGCAACAACTGCTCAGCCTTAACTGGCACCTCGTAGCCTTTGTGCTGATCCATCTGATCCAGCCAGTGTGCCAGATCGTTATCGTCTTTGGCTTTACTGATACCCGCTTCGATACGACGGTATTCGCTATCCCCATCCATGGCATAGTCCAACGCTGAACGCTCACTGGCTTCCACTTCCTGACGCATATGAGCAATACGCCACTTCGATGGAATATACAGCTCACCGGCATCGACTTGCAGTTCACCGTTCAGTAGTGCAAACAAGCTGGACTTTCCGGCGCCGTTGGGACCAATCAATGCCAGTTTCTGACCGTCGTGCACCCGTAAATCGGCGTGCTGTAATAACGGTTGAGTACCGCGCTGAAGAGAAACCTGATTAAATTCAATCATAAGACGATAAACACACTAACTGGCAAACAGAAGGATAAGATCAATGGCGGCGCAGTGTGCCACAGAAGTCGATGATAACCCACTGTGGAACTTTGCTTTGCAGTTTTATGCCAGCAAAGACGTACAGGAATTATTACTGACCTTACAAGATGATTATCAGCAGGATACCTTACTGCTGCTGACAGCGCTGTGGCTGGCGAACGAAGGACAAAGCTGGCAACTCACGTCCGAACAGCTTGATGATTACCATCAGTGGCGAGCCAATGTGATCTGGTCATTACGCGCTGCCCGCAAGGCCATCGCTAAAGACAATACCTCACCGGAGCAGCTGACCTTGCGCCAGCAGATTCAGAAGGACGAGATCCGTGCCGAGCAGATTGCGTTGCATCAATTGTATTCCTTACACAGCGAATCAAAGCACAAGGCCAACCATGCGCAACTGGCGTATAAGAATCTGATGATCCAGGCGGAGCTGGCAGAAGCGACATTAATAAAAGCAGACATAAAAAAAGAGGCCCTGGGGCCTCTTTTTCAGCAACTGGCGGACTTATTAGTCAGCCAGTAGATCGTTCCTGTCTTGCTTAGTTAGCACCAAACAAGCTGGACGTTTCACCTGGAGCGGTTTCTTGCGCTGATTTTTCTTCGGCTGGCTTCTCTTCAGTTTGTGGAGCAGCAGGCTCAATAGCTGGTACTTCTGCTTTTACTTCTTCAACAGCTGGAGCTGGTACTTCTGCTTTTACTTCTTCAACAGCTGGAGCCGGTGCTTCAGTTTTTGCTTCTACAGGAGCTTCAACCACTGGCGCTTCTGTTTTAGGAGTTTCCACTTTGGGCGCTTCAACTTTTGCTGCTTCAACCACTGGCGCATCAACGACTTTGGTTTCTTCAACGACCGCAGGAGCAGCAACCGCTTTAGGTGCAGCTTCTTTCTTAGGAGCTAGCTTCTTAGCCGGTGCTTTTTTAGCAGCAGGTTTCTTAACAGCAGTCTTCTTAGCGACAGGCTTTTTCGCCGGAGCTTTCGTCTCAGCTACTTTTTTCTCAGCTGCTTTAGCAGGTGTTTTCTTAGCAACTGTTTTTTTGGCCGGAGCTTTTTTCGCTGCTGGTTTAGTTGCGGCTTTCTTAGCTGGCGCTTTCTTGTCAGCGGCTTTAGCTGGTGCTTTTTTAGCGGCTACTTTGGTTGCCGTTTTGGTTGCTGCTTTCTTAGCTGCTGGTTTTGCTTTTTCAGCGACAGGCTTGGCTACCGCTTTTTTAGCCGGAGCTTTCTTAGCAACGGCTTTTTCAGTTTTTTCCTGTTCTTTCTCGAATTTAGCAACCAGTTTAGCCAAGGCCGTGCGTTGCTTATCCGCTGCTTTTAATGCTTTCAGAGAGGCTTTGCTGTCTGCCAGAACGTCACGTGCGGCGGCTTTTTCTTCCTTGGCAACTTCCAGCTTGGCTTTGGCATTATCCAGCTGACGCAGAGAAGCCGGGGTTTTCTTCAGCTTCACTTTGGCCGCTACTTTGTTTTTGGCTTCCATCGCCTTAGCCGCTTTGGTGTTAGCGCGTTCCTGAGCGGTTCCGGCTTTAACAACGGCTTTTTCTGCATCCGTCAGTTCTTTTGCCTGAGCCTTCTCCAGTTTTACCTGCAGTGCTGCAATATCTTTTTGCAGCTGCTGAACAGCACTTAATACAACGCGCTTAGCGGCTGGCTTTTTCGCCGCTACCTTTTTGGCAGGTGCTTTTTTAGCAACCGTTTTTGCAGCGGTTTTACGAACCGGTGCTTTCTTTGCGGCTGTTTTTTTCGCAGGTGCTTTACGTGCAGGCATGGAATTATCCTCAGAAACAGAATCAGGTAGCGGCATTATACGAATTGGGAAAAATTCATCTATGTCTTTTGACGAATTTAGCGGCTGGCTTGTTGGGATTGTCGTAATTCACCAATGGTTTGATCCAGCCAGTCCACCAGCGGCTGCCATTCAGCCACATCTTTTTTGTCTTTCTGATCAAAATCGACGATACCCAAACCATGTTCGCTGGCACGGACATAAAACTGAGTATCGCGCAACGCGGTGATAAAGGGGATCTGCAAGCTGTTTAAAAACTTTTCCAGCTTGGCATAAATTAAGGTGTTTTTGCGCACCCGGTTAGCAATCACGGCAATGGGCTTGGGGTTCATCCGGTAAGAACGCGACAACAACACATCACGGATAAAACCGGTTGCCGCACGGATATCAATCGCCGAAGGAATAACCGGAATTAAAATGGTATCCGATTGCTGAATCAAATCTGATAACACATTGCCGGATAATCCAGCCGGTGTATCAATCACCACCCGGGAGGTATTGGCCGGCACACGTAACGCCCAGCTTTTGGTCGACGTTTGTGGCGCGTGTTTCTGATAGGCTGCCACGCCGGTGATGGTTGGCAAATGCACATCCCGCGCCGCCAACCAATCCATCGACGAACCCTGAGGGTCATAATCAATCAGGGCCGTTAGTTCTCCACCATGAGCAAAGTGACTGGCAACATTGGTGGCCAGTGTGGTTTTGCCACACCCACCTTTGGCGTTGGCAATCATTACCCGCACCGGTGCCGTCATCCCGATCACCCGGGCGTGCGGGCGAAACGGATTCGGCTTTGCGGTATCTGAATTATTGTTTGATGTATCGTCGCTCACTGGTCTTCCGTTTTTTTGTGTGTCCGTTCGCTGGTTACGTAATATCCACAGCTTAGCCCATAACTCTTCGGGCATTACACCTTCCTGTAAGTAAAGCATAAGGTATACTGAAACGCTGAGAAACAGTCTTCAAGGAATGAAAAATGAAGTTAAAGATTGGCATGATGCTGGTGATTCTGGTGGTAGCGATGGCAGCGCCGTATTTTATTAAAGGGCGTGATGGTAAACCATTGATGGCATTTGGGCCGGAACAACCGATTGATATTCTGTCGAGCGAAAAAACCCGCCAGCAGTATATGAAGTGGCAGGACGAAAATGGCGTGTGGCATTTTGGCGACGAAGTGCCGGAAGGCGTCACACCCCAGGTCGTTAGTGTCGATACCGCCGCTAACGTTATCCGCAGTGTGAAACTGCCGGAAAAAGAATCCGAAAACGATCAGCAGCGCTCAGACCCGGAGACACCATCGGTTCCTTTACCCATGACGGTTGCACCCGAGCAGATCAGCCAGATGATGGATGATGCCGCTAACGTTCAGCAGTTAATGAATGATCGCACCAAGCAGCTGGAAAATCTGCGCTAAGGATTTACACCTGATGCCCTGCGATTATTACTTTAAGTAATACACCAGCCCGTTAGAACCGGCAGCAACCCAGCCACCATTTGAGCGGGCCACGTCTTCGACCTGAACATTATTACTGACCCAGGTATCTCTTGGTTCAGCTCGCCAGACCTGCTGGCGCTCACCGTTATTCACATTCCACAGCTCAATCTGCCCCGAACTGTTGCCGGTGATCAGCTGACTACCGCCATTCACAAATCGGGCGGAGCTGTAATGACCCCGTAGCGCGGCAATTTCACGCAGTAAGGTGCCCGAGCGGGCATCCCAGATCTTGCCACTTTCACCAAAGGCGGAGGTAAATAGTAATCGTCCATCAGTGGATAACTCCACCGTACGCACCTGATTTTCATGAGGCAGAGTATGTAGTGATTTGCCGGTATCCAGATTCCAGATCCGGGCGCTGGAATCATCACTGGCGGAAGCTGCCAGCACTCCGTCTTCGGCAATGCTGACATCGTAGACAATGCCATCGTGCGCCAGACGCTGACGAATGCCACCGTTCTTGATATCAAATAACGTGGCGGTGTAATCCTGCATCGCCAGCAGAGCCAGGTTGCCATCGGCGGTCAGAGCAATGTCTTCGATATCTCCCGGTGCATTCCAGAACCATACCGCCTCACCGCTGTTGTTATCCCACAGCACAATCGTGCGGTTATCGGCCGTGGCAATAAAGTTGCCATCCGGTGAGAACGCACTGGTGAGGATATTACTGTAGCCTTCGGCCTGATGATTCCAGTCGTAACGGCGTTCCAGTGGCGCGAGTGTCCACAGGCTGCCACCATGGTGCAGACTGCCTACCATGGCCTGATTGCCATCGGCTGAAAAACGAATGGAATAGGAACCCTGAACGGCCACCTCTTCGATTTTTTCAGGCGCTTTAGCGTCATCGCAGGCGCTGAGAAGGAAGGCGGAGGCAAGAATCAAACTGCGGGTCAGCAAAGACATAGATGTCGTCCCTGATAAATGGCGGTAGCAAAAGTTACTCTTAGTGTAGACCGTTTATCAGGGCTTCGCGGAGGGATTGGTAAGGCTGAGATCAGGCTTCTTCGGCCACCAGATCTTTATGCACATTGTGCAGACGCTCGATCAACTGATCTTCCAGTTCAAAGCGCTCTTCCAGCACTTCACCAATGGACGATAAATCCGCCGGTAATTTGGCCAGCTGCTCAAACGCACAGTCCTGATCGTAGGTGTCGTTAAAATCAACGCATTGACCCGTGAGCTTATCTAACTGAGGCACCAGCTCTTTCGCCAGCTCAACACCACCATCGTCGTACTCTTTGGCTTCGTTGATCAGTTGCTCGTAAATCTCAAAGTGACCGGCAGAACAATAGTCGATCATCACTTGGCAGAAACGATTGATATTGGCACCCAGCAGATCATCTGCTGACAACGGCTTACTGGCCGACAAATTACAGTACAACACAATCAACTGCTGACGTTCGCTCAGCCAGTTATCAATCATTTTATGAACACCGCCCCAGCGTTCGTGGGCTGTTTTACAGTTTTCTAACATCGGACTCTCTCCTGATCCTGTCACAGCCAAACCAGCTGTTTTTATCTCTTGATGAAAACTATATGCGCGATAAAAAGCCTGAGGCAAGCAGCTTTTTTCACTTTTTTGACTTGCATTAGCAGCCGGGTGTGCTTGTCGGGATAATTTAGGAAAAGCGGTGGACAAGCACGGACTGCTGTCCACCGCAAAGGCGGGATAATTACGTTACTGACGTACCATAAAACGCTGCTTTAGCGTGTGAAAAACAGCATAAGCCGCCGCCAGTACAAAACCGATAAAACAAATACGGGTCCATTCCGGCATACTCATGCCCCATAAACTCCAGACGATTTCAGCGCAATTACCATCGCCGTTCAGCATCACACTCAACAAGTCGGTTAACGGTAACGTCTCGATCAGATAGTTCATGCTCGGGCCACAGGCAGGCACTTCTTCTTTTGGCAGGTGCTGCAGCCAGATCTGATGATCCGCCACCCAGGTGGCAAAGATCGCCGAGCCAAGAGTAAACAACAGTGCCAGCAATAACGGCCAGCGCGTATTTCGGCTGAAAAATGCCAATAAAAAGCCCACACCAATCATCACCGTGCCCAAACGCTGGGTCATGCACAGCGGGCACGGATCGAGGTACAGTACATATTCAAAATAAAAGGCGGCTGCCATTAACCCAACACAGGTTAAAAAGCCCGCCAGGTAACCCCAGTGCAGCCATTGGGGCTGGGTAAACCAATTACCGTTTTGTGGAAGAGACACAGACTTGCTCCCTCAGTAATCCATCATTATTCAGAGCAATCGAGTCTAACACAGGCGGCGAACTCCGTTATCTGGTCTAAGATCAATACAGACGTAAAGTTTTGAACAGGAGAACGCTATGCAACGCATTATTTGCAGCGTGTTATTGATGTTATTCGCGACTGCCAGTTATGCCGAAGGGGAAGCAGCGGCCGCCATTCCCTCTGCCCGCTATATTCATCTGGAACCCGCCTTTGTGGTGAACTATGGCAGCAGTGGCCGTATGAAATACCTGCGCACCGAAGTCTCACTAAAAGTAAACAGTGGCGAAGCCGCCGCCATGGTGACCCAGCACAAGCCGTATATTCGTAATAATCTGGTATTGCTGTTATCAGCTCAGGAGTCTGAAACCATGAACAGCTCCAAAGGGCGGGAGTCGTTACGTCGGGTTTGTCTCGACGAAGTGCGGGCAGTAATGACACAACTGGAAGGCATGCCATCGGTGGATGATTTGTATTTCAGTAACTTTGTTGTCCAGAACTGAGGTTGTTCAGAACTGATAAAATTAAACGCCAGGCAGGGAAGCTCCCTGCCTTGTTAAATCTCTCAGCGTTGCAGATAGCTGTTCAGGTATTCATCAAACGACACATCATCATTGGCTTCCAGCTCAGCTTGCTGCTGCAGTGACGCCTGCGCTTTGTTTTTCCATAACGCCACCACTTCTTTTGCCAATGGCTCAGATAAGGTCTTACGATGCTGCTGCGCCAGCTGGCGAGTCAGCTCCGAGAATTCAACATCCTGCTCCTGCATCGCAGTCAGCACCTGAGCTGATGGCGTTAACGAGCTGTCTGCCAGCTTCAGCTTTTGCTGATTCAGGGCATCAGTATGGAAGGTATGACCACGGGCCTTGTCCATTACCGAAGCCAGCTCACGCATATCTTCAATGATTGCCATACCCCACTGCTGTAATGACACCTGGTCGTCACCACGCTCCAGCATCAGGCCGGGCTTCCGCCCTTCCATCACGGTTTTGTGCTGGTTGTTTTGAATGCGGCTATATTCGGCATCATCAATATCATCGCTACTCTGCAATAAACACCAGCTGACAAACACATCCATAAACTGCAATTGAGGAACATCCAGACCCAGCGGCATAAAGGGGTTTAAATCGGTGCTGCGCACTTCGATATACTCCACCCCATCATTGGCCAGTGCTTCCAACGGTTTCTCACCGTTACGCGCCACCCGCTTCGGACGAATATCACTGTAATATTCATTTTCGATTTGCAGCAGATTGGTATTCAGCTGTTTGTACTGGCCGTGTTCATCTTGCAGTCCCAGTTCTTCGTAAGCCGCAACCGGATCACTAACCGCTTTACCCAGAGTTTTGATGTAGTTATCCAGTGTGTTGTAACACACCATCAGATCTGACTGAGCGCTGTTCTGATAGCCCAGATCACTCATACGTAACGAGGTGGCGTACGGCAAGTGCAGGGTGTGTTGTTTCAGCGCTTCCAGCTCGTTGTCTTCGCCATTGAGGAAAGACTTACACAAGGCCGGAGAAGCACCAAATAAATACAACAGCAGCCAGGAATAGCGACGGAAATTACGAATCAGGCCGAAATAGCGTGCCGAAATAAAATCTTTTAATTCATGATCCTGTGGCTGGCGCTGGTGCTCCAGCTCAAACAGCAGAGGCCATAATTCATCCGGCATCGACACGTTGTAATGAATGCCGGAAATACACTGCATCATACGGCCATAGCGGTGCCACAAACCATGGCGATACACGTGCTTCAATTTACCTAAATTGGAATCACCGTAATAGGCGATCGGGATGCTCATTTCTCCCTGTAAAATACAGGGCATGGAGCTTGGCCAGATCATTTCACCATCAAGCTGGCTGTAGGTATAACGGTGGGCAATTTCCAGATACGCCAACGCTTCATGGGCACTGTTAAACACCGGCGTAATAAACTCCAGCAAGGCTTCGGAATAATCGGTGGTAATGCTTTCGTGCGTTAAGGCCGCCCCCAGACCTTTGGGGTGAGGCTTCTGACTGATCACGCCCTGATCTGAACACCGTAACCCTTCTTTTTCGATACCACGCTGAATATTCGCCAGTAATGACAGGTTTTCCGGCTGGCGGAGTGAATCCAGCGCCTGCTGCAGACGGGATGAAGAAGTTGTATTGGCCAAAATCGCCTCGGTATCAGAATCTATTTTGGCAGGAATTATAGGACAAAGGTGACAGGCGGGTAAGAGTAATACCGGAACAGCGTGTGGTTATAAATGGAACAGGGAGCAGTGATCAGTCTGTAGGGCGTGACAACAAAGCCTGTATCTCGCGGCTGATCCGTTGAATATTGCGATAAAGCTTTTGCCGAATAATAGCTTCAACAATATCTCTCATAATCCTTCTCCCAAGCGGAAATAATGGCGTGTTCCAGGCGGCGTACCGCCGGAACACCCCGATCAAATAACCGGATACCCTGAATAATATTCCATTGCAGTGGTACTGGCACTTCGCGTAAGTCCACCACACTCAGATCCAGATCCGGAAACTGTCGTTCCAGCTCCGCTTCCAGGTTTTGTGGACGAATCGCCCGCTCCAGCACATCAGCTTCATAGCTATTGAACAATACTGCCAGATCCCAGTCGCTGTCGTCCCGGGCCAGACCTTTCGCACGCGAGCCATAAAGATACACAGCATCGAGTAAATCACCTGCAACAAGTGTATTCAGCAAGCCTTGCGGCAGCTGGATATCATCAGGCGTGTGATCAGGTGAAGAACTCGTCATATCGTCTCGTTATTTCTTCTTCGCGTTCGCAAACGCTGCCGCCATCGCGCCACCCATGGCACTCTGGCCGGAGTTATTGCCGCCAAATGAGCGCTGTTGTGTCCCACGATTACCCGGACGACCACCACCTTTACGCTCGCCAGGCGTTTTTTCTTTAGCGCGTTCGTTAGCATCGTCTGACATGCGCATCGACAAGCCAATACGTTTGCGCGGCACATCCACTTCCATCACTTTGACTTTAACGATGTCTCCGGCTTTCACCACATCACGTGGGTCTTTCACAAAAGTATCCGACAGCGCGGAAATATGCACCAGACCATCCTGGTGCACGCCGATATCCACAAAGGCACCAAAGGCGGCGACGTTGGTGATTACGCCTTCAAGCACCATATTCGGTTGCAGGTCTTTGATGTCTTCGACGCCTTCTTTAAATTCGGCGAATTTAAATTCCGGACGCGGGTCACGACCCGGCTTTTCCAGCTCGGCGATAATATCTTTTACGGTGATTTCACCCACGCCCTCTTCCGAGAAGGAAGCGGCATTCACCGATTTCAGCGTCGCTGAATCACCAATCAGACTGGCAACATCTTTACTGAATTCATGAGCGATCTTTTTCACAACCGGATAGGATTCCGGGTGAACCGCCGAAGCATCCAGTGGGTTTTTGCCATTCATAATACGCAGGAAACCGGCCGCTTGTTCAAATGCCTTTGGCCCCAAACGTGCGACTTTTTTCAGATCCGAACGCGACTGGAATGCGCCATTTTCATCGCGGTAAGCGACAATATTATTGGCCAACGTGGTGTTTAAACCGGATACACGAGTCAGCAATGGTGCCGAAGCGGTGTTCAGATCGACACCTACTGAGTTCACACAATCTTCCACCACCGCATCCAGCGAACGGGCTAGTTGGGTCTGGTTTACATCGTGCTGATACTGGCCGACACCAATAGACTTAGGCTCAATTTTCACCAGCTCTGCTAGTGGATCCTGCAGACGACGGGCAATGGAAACCGCGCCACGAATCGTCACGTCCAGATCCGGGAATTCTTTGGCCGCCAGCTCGGAAGCAGAGTAAACCGAAGCGCCAGCTTCGTTCACCATTACCTTTTGCACATTTTTTAATGCAGGCTGAGCTTTGATCATATCGCCGACAAATTTGTCGGTTTCACGTGAACCGGTACCGTTACCAATCGAGATCAGCTCGACATTGTGCTTAGCAATTAACGCGGTTAATACCGCCGCTGAACCGGCCAGATCGTTACGCGGCGGAGTTGGATAAATGGTTGCCTGATCCACCACCTTACCGGTGGCATCCACCACTGCCACTTTCACACCAGTACGCAAGCCCGGGTCGAGGCCCATGGTCGCTTTGGTGCCTGCCGGAGCGGCCAGTAATAAATCTTTTAAATTTTCACCGAAGACTTTAATCGCCTGCTCTTCGGCACTTTCACGCACGTTACCCATCAGCTCGGTTTCGAGATGGGTCAGCAACTTAATGCGCCAGGTCCACTTCACCACTTCAGCTAACCAGCGATCACCAGCACGGCCCTGATTTTCGATGCCAACATGATCGGCAATAATGCTTTCGCACGGGCTGGCGGCTAACTTATCGTCCGGATCACCCGTCACCAACGAGAAGCTCAGGAAACCTTCATTACGGCCACGCAGAATCGCTAACGCACGGTGAGACGGCACACCTTTTAACGCTTCGTCATGTTCAAAATAATCGGAGAACTTAGCCCCTTCGGCTTCTTTGCCCGGCACCACACGTACCGACAAGGTTGCTTCGTTGGTCATAAAACGGCGTAGATTTGCCAGCAGGTTAGCATCTTCGGCAAAGCACTCCATCAGGATGTACTTAGCACCATCCAGCGCGGCTTTGGTATCATCGATTTTATGTTCACTGTTCAAAAATGCCTGAGCTTCCGCTTCCGGATTCAGGGTTGGATCAGCGATTAACTTTTCTGCCAGTGGCTCAAGACCCGCTTCAATGGCAATCTGACCTTTAGTGCGGCGCTTCGGTTTGTATGGCAGGTATAAATCTTCCAGACGGGTTTTGGTGGATGCGGCAAGAATATCGCGCTTCAGCTCATCACTGAGTTTGCCCTGATCATCAATGCTTTTCAGAATGGTATCGCGGCGATCTTCCATTTCACGCAAGTAACGCAGACGTTCTTCCAGAGTACGCAGCTGGGCGTCATCCAGAGAGCCGGTGACTTCTTTCCGATAACGGGCAATAAAAGGCACGGTTGCACCTTCATCTAATAAGGCAACCGCTGCAGCAACCTGTTGCGGACGGATCGATAACTCTTCGGCAATGCGGGAGCCGATGCTTTGAAGGCGAGAGTTCTGGGCGCGTGAATCTACAGACATATTTTTCTAATACCTTAAACGGCAATACTTAAAACAGATGGAACGATAAAACAGGAAGGGAGTATAACGGATGGTAAGATCTTCACCCATTCCCATTGGACAGATCAATATTCTTCAGCGATAACATCAACACTAAGGGATCCACCGGGGACTCTTTAAAACCATAATGCTGATAAAAGGCTTTGGCTTTTTGATCGAGCGCATGAACCAATAACGCCTTTATGCCTGCTTGCTCCGACACGTTAATGGTTCTCAGCAGAGCGTCTTTTAACAAGCCGCTTCCCAACTTCATGCCTTGAGTATTTTGATCAACGGCCAAACGACCCAGTACCATCACTGGAATGGGATCAGGCATATTTCGTTTGATAGCGGATGCCGCTTGATTGTGGGCAACCGCTCCAGCAGCAAGCGCATAATACGCCAATACTCTGTTGCTTCTATCCGTTACCACAAAGGTACGACTGGCACCCAAGCTTTGGTTTTTCAGCGCACGGCGCTGTAACCAATGATTCAGAGAGGCTTCACCACAATCAAACTCTGCGGTGAGGTGAGCTTGAGTTAACGGTTGTGGTGCACTGAGCACTGTTTCACTCACTGACCGTTTTCCCAAGGTGACACAACAGATAGCAGCTTTTTCATATCTCCATCAGTCTCTATCGGGGCGTCCAACAGGGTTAGAAACTGGTTATATTGCTCGTCATTCAGGTCGAAAAAAGTACGATCCAGCAATACTGCCTGAGCGCGCTCACAAGACGCTTCCAACATAAAGTCAGAACGGTTTTTTCCTTGCAGACTGGCAGCCCGGTCAATCAAATCTTTTTGCTCGGGCAAAGCCCGTAGGTTTATTGCAGCCGCACGCATCGCATCACTCCCATGCATACACATTAGATACACAGAATCCTATAAACGCATACACATTGTCAATACAAAATCTGGCCGATATTTGAACAATCCAGCCAACTACTAATTTTTAAAAAATTAGTAGTTAACATTTACAAAGGTTAAAAAGATCCTGATAAAGCCCACAACCATGGGCTTTATCAGATTTGAATGGATTAGTAACTAGTTCTTATCCGAAACCTCACGGTTATAGTTCAACCGCTTAGCTGCATCCAGGGTCAGCAGCTGCATAAAGGCTTTGGTTTCAGAGTCCGAGCCCACTGGTGCACCACCAGTTCCGGAGCCGCCAAATACATTGGTTGGCACCTGACGTTTGGCAAAGGCTTCAGCCCAGAGTTTCTGAATTTCGATCTCTGCGTCCAGCTTTTGTGCCAAGGCGTTATCCGCCTTCAGAATCACTTCTTTCTGATACGCTTCCGCATCCGCCAAGGTACGCTGGGTTTCCGCTTCAATACGGGCTTTTTCCAGTTCAATCTGAGCCGTGTCTTTGGCAATTTCAGCTTGTTCTTTCAGCTTCTGAGCATTGGTTAAAGCCAGTTGCTTTTCGGTTTCCGCTTCGGTGGTGCGCTGAATCTGCTCTACTTTGGCTTTGGCCTGACGTTGAGCCACTTCACGCTCACCTTTGGCAATGGCCAACAGGCGCTGCTCTTCTTCCTGAATACGCTGTTCACGGGCAATGGCGCGATCGGCGGAGGCTTTTTGCTTGAGCTGCATACGTTCAACAAACTTGGTATTCGGGCGCATATCGGTGACACGAGCGTCCAATACGGTAATGCCAAAATTGGTGAACTTCTGGGTTTTTCGCCTTGGCGTGCCTTCATCATCCAGCACTTTATTCACCACAAATTCGATTTTGGTTTCGTCGCCGTAATCCTGCTGATTTTCACCCAGTGCGGCATTTGCGGACGATTTAATTCTACGAGCGCTGCGTTTAATTTGTTCTTCACGACGCACCAGATAGATACCGCTGGACATCTGATTTTCGAACTCGGAATTAAATTCAGAACGGCCACCGGAGTAATATTCTTCGGCGCTCATCAACGAAGCAGTTGCCTGAATGGTTTCTTTAAACGCTGGAATTAACGCGGTGCGTAATAAGTTCTCCGGAGAACGATATTCATGTGCCAGCTTAAGGAAGGATTCCGGATCTTCAGGAATAGAGAAGCGTACGGTCGCTTCGGAATCGGCATCCACCTGATCGAGGAACATAATATTCATCGGCGGCAGGGTGGCACTGGCATCAGAACCATCACTCTCGGCTTCCAGTTGCTCACGACGACCAGCAACAGCCTGAACCGTCATGGCGCGTTTCCAGGCGTTATAGCGGCCAAATAAATAGGTGTTGTAACCCACATCCGACACCACTTTTTCTTCGCCCGTAATGGTACGCACATGATAAATGTAGCCCGGCTCGGCATAGAAAAAGATTTGATTAAAGGCACCCACCGCAAACGACAAAATAGCCGCCCCCACTAAGGTTGGCACCAACTGAGATGGAAAGTCATAGGTGATTTCGTCCAGTCGCCCGCGAATTTCCTCAGGGCTTTTACCCTGCCCTTCTAACTCGCTGCGCATACGCTCGATTTTCATTTTTTGTGACGAGCGGATAAACCCCATTGCGATGATGCTGGCGATGCATAATACGCCAATCAGAATGCCCCAAAATGCCATAGTCGTTCCTTGTGTTCCTTAGCGAAAGAGAGGCATTACTTTATAGAGGGGTCAATTAAGAGACAAGGGGAGCAGGCAAGAGTCATCAATAGATAAAAATCACTGGCAATAAAAAACCGCTTTTCCTTTACTGTTTGCAGTAAGAAAAAGCGGTTTCTTTTTATTCGTTAGTAACGAATAACGGATTAAATCACCGAGTGATTAATCCAGTTTAGGCGCTGCAGCCTGAATGCCTTCAGAAACGTCGTATTTCTTGAAGTTTTCAACGAATTGACCCGCCAGGTTCTTAGCAGACTCAGTCCAGGCTGCTTCGTCGCCCCAGGCTGCGATTGGGTTCAGCAGCTTGGTTTCAACGCCGTCGACAGATTTAGGTACGTTCAGACCGAATACCGGCAGAGTTTCAGTGTCTGCATCACGCAGAGCACCGCTCTGGATCGCGCTGATTACTGCACGAGTCGTTGGGATAGAGAAACGCTCACCACCGTTACCGTTCGCACCACCGGTCCAACCGGTGTTAACCAGGTAAACCTGAGAGTCGAATTCAGTCACACGCTTCATCAGCAGTTCCGCGTACTCACCTGCTGGGCGTGGGAAGAATGGTGCGCCGAAACAGGTAGAGAAGGTAGACTTCAGACCTTTAGAACCACCCATCTCAGTAGAGCCTACCAGAGCAGTGTAACCAGACAGGAAGTGGTAAGCAGCCTGTTCTTTGCTCAGGATAGAAACAGGAGGCAGAACACCGGTCATATCACAGGTCAGGAAGATAACCGCTTTTGGCTCGCCACCTTTGTTTTCTGGTACACGCTTCTCAACGTGCTCCAGTGGGTATGCACAACGGCCGTTTTCAGTCAGGCTGGTGTCGGCGTAGTCTGCAGTACGGTTTTCATCACCGATTACTACGTTTTCTACGATAGCGCCGAACTTAATCGCGTCCCAAATGATTGGCTCGTTTTTCTTCGACAGATCGATGGTTTTGGCGTAGCAGCCACCTTCGATGTTGAATACCGTGCCTTTGCCCCAACCGTGCTCGTCGTCACCAATCAGGTAACGGCTTGGGTCAGCAGACAGAGTGGTTTTACCGGTGCCAGACAGGCCGAAGAACAGACAAGTGTCGCCGTCTTCACCGACGTTGGCAGAACAGTGCATTGGCAGCACGTCTTTTTCTGGCAGCAGGAAGTTCTGTACCGAGAACATGGCTTTTTTCATTTCGCCCGCGTAACGCATGCCAGCCAGCAGTACTTTGCGTTGTGCGAAGTTGATGATCACACAACCGTCAGAGTTAGTGCCGTCACGCTCAGGTACACATTCGAAACCTGCGCAGTTAAGGATCTGCCACTCCTCTTTATCAGCCGGGTTGAAGCTTTCAGGGCGGATAAACAGGTTGCGACCGAACAGGTTTTGCCAAGCCGTTTGAGTAGTCATTTTAACCGGCAGGTAATGTGCCGGATCAGAACCTACGTGAACCTGAGATACGAAGCTGTCGTGTTGCGCCAGATACTCTTCAACACGCTCCCACAGAGCATCAAATTTGTCGGCATCGAACGGGCGGTTGATGTTGCCCCAATCGATTGCGTCTTTGCTGCTTGGCTCTTCAACAATGAAACGGTCCATTGGAGAACGACCAGTACGCTTACCAGTGGTCACAACCAGTGCGCCAGTGTCTTGCAGGCGGCCTTCGCCACGTTGCAGTGCGTGTTCTACCAGTTGAGCTGAAGATAAGTTGGTATAAACAGTGGTCATATCGGTGCCCTGAGGGTCCTCTCATGTGGTCTGTACGGCTTGTGGCCATATCAAAGCGTCTGTACCGTCCCTGCCCGGATGGGGGTAAAACACAACAGGAACGAATCCAAAATTTTAGGGGCGCGATTATGGCAGAAAATCGTGCAAACGATAACCCTTGTCTTTTAGCGTCCGCCCAGCTGTCCCGAATTGTGACCCGTTATTCATCAGAAAAACGGGGAAAATCAATCACTATAAATATGGCGAATATTCATTATTCGCCATTCAGGGCAACGTAGCTAGATTCAGTGCGGGTTACGTTGTGGAAACAACTCATCCACCTGGGCACGATCAAAACTGTAATGCTGCTGGCAGAACTCGCAATTCACTTCAATCTTACTGCTTTCCTGCAGCATGTTATCCAGCTCATCGTAGCCCAATTGCATCAGCGCAGTCGCCAGGCGTGGCTTGGAGCAGGTGCAGAAAAACTTCAACTCAGACGGCTCATACACCCGGATCTCTTCCTCGTGATACAGGCGATGCAACAGCACGTCATTATTCAGGTGTAATAACTCGTCCTGTTTTAAGGTGCTGGCCAGGTGGGTTAAGCGATCCCAGGCATCAGCATCGCTGCTTGTAGCCGCTGGCATCTTCTGCAACATAAACCCAGCGGCATTTTCACCATCACATTCGAGCCAAAAGCGTGACGGTAACTGCTCAGACTGCTCGAAGTATTCTTCCATGGCTTTGGCAATATTGCCGCCGTCGATGGCAGTAATTCCCTGATAGCGCTGGCCGTCTTCCGGTTCAATGGTGATCACCATCTGACCGTTATCAAAGCTCAGCTCTTCTGCCGCAACGGTATCGTCATAACGGGCAATCGCGCGCAACTCACCTTTGTCACTGCTTTCTGCCTGCAACAAGGACACATTACCCGGTAAGCGCACCTGTAAGGTCAAACGTCCGGCAAACTTCAGATTGGCACTTAACAGCGCCGTGGCTGCCATCAGTTCACCCAGCTCAGTAGCAATCATCGGCGGATACTGGTGACGCTTCATCACGTCCCGGAAGCTGGCATTCAAATGCGCGACTTCGCCTCGAATATCGGTGTTATCAAAGCTGAAACGTTGCAGGGTATCGGCGCTGTTTTTGGAGCTAGACGACATAATTAATAATCCTGATCTTGCTGGTCTCTGAAACGCTGCATATCGCGGCGTTCTTTTTTGTTCGGTTTATGGTCGGGGATTAACATCGATGATTTCATCACCCGGCGACGTTCGGCTTCGTCCATACGCTTTTTAATACTGGCGGCAGTTTCTTCATATAGCTTCTGTGCTTCCGGTGCACCACGGCGTTGATCGGAGATGGCTTTCACTTCAACAATTTTTTCATCAAAGCCCTGGCGCAGGGTAATCATGGCACCCAGATCCACGGTTTTGCTGACTTTGCAGCGCTGACCATCGTAATGAACTTTGCCACCTTCAATCGCGCCTTTGGCAATGGCACGAGTTTTATAAAAACGGGCGGCCCACAGCCATTTATCCAGCCGGACTTTTTCAGCATTCGCCATACAAAGAATTCTTCAGATTGGTATTCAGAAAAGAGCGGCAGTTTACCATATTTCGGCTGTTGCCGTGCGCCAGACACTGCAACAGCTATATTCAGCGAACGTTATAAATCCAACTCATCAAAATGATGCACACCGGGAAATTCACTGTTGGTGTTCGGTGCTTTCTGGCTATCCGGATGGTAAATAGTTAATAGCCAACGAATTCCCCAGGTTTCTGCCGATTTTAAAACCGCCTGACTGTCGTCCACCAGCAAGGTGCGTTCTTTATTAAAAGGTTCATCGTCTGATAAGTGATCCCAGAACGCCTGGCTTTCTTTTGGCTCCTGATAATCGTGAGAAGAAATTACCCGATCCACCAGCTGATCCAGTTGGGTGTGCTCCATTTTAAGATCGACACTATCACGATGAGCATTGGTGACGATCACGGTACGTTTGCCCATGTCTTTCAGCGTTTTCAGAAAGTCTTTCACATGTGGGCGAAAGCCAATTTTATGCTGCACATCACGCTTGAGTTCAGCGATGGGCAAGCCAGTGAGTTCACTCCAGTGATCAAGGCAATACCAATTCAGCGTGCCTCTTAAGCCAACAAAGCTTTTATTCAACTCGGCGAAGGCAGCATCTTCACTGAGCGCATGGTGCTCAGCATAGGCCTTGGGCAGGTGATCCAGCCAGAAGTAGTTATCGAAGTGCAGATCCAGCAAGGTGCCGTCCATATCCAGCAGTACGGTATCAATTTGTTGCCAATCGGGAAGGCTCATAGGGTTATACTCATTCTCACACTCAGGATGGTTACAGGTCAGGTATGCATAAAAAACCCGAAATTCTGCATCGCTCTATGGTGGCACAAAGCCGCTTATTTCGCATTGAATCGCTGGATTTACGCTTCAGTAACGGTGTTGAACGGACTTATGAACGCCTGGTTCCGGGAGGCTCAGGTGCCGTAATGATGGTCGCTCTGTTAGACGATGACACCGTGGCGCTGATTCGCGAGTACGGTGGTGGTGTCGAAGACTACACCTTAACCCTGCCCAAAGGTGCGGTGGATCTGGGTGAAACCCTGCGTGATGCCTGTAATCGCGAGCTACAGGAAGAAATCGGTTTTGCTGCCAACGAATTTATTCACCTGAAAAAACTGAGTTTGTCGCCCAGTTATATGAGTGGTGGTATTGATGTGGTGCTGGTGCGTGATTTGTACCCGTCACAACTGGAAGGTGATGAGCCTGAGCCATTGGAGCTGGTGGAATGGAAACTCAGTGAACTGCATGAGCTGTATGGCCGCGATGATTGCACCGAAGGCCGCGCGGTTGCGGCACTGGCGCTGGCGCAGGAATATCTGGCCGGGCGCTTTCAGGGGCGGGTGTTATAACCCGCTAGCCACGATTTAATAAACCGGCAATGGCGTTACTCAGCAACTCCAGTTTAATCGGCTTGCTGACAAAGCCGTTCATACCCGCTTTCAGACAACGGTCTTTATCTTCCATCATGGCGTTAGCGGTTAGCGCCAGAATCGGCACCTGATTTTTCGGGTAGGATAAATCACGAATCCGTTCGGTAGCGGCAATGCCGTCCAGCACCGGCATATTCACATCCATCAGAATCAGATCATAATCCTGCTGCAGAATGGCGGTCACCGCCTGCTCTCCGTTCTCAACCACATCGCAGCTAATATGCAGGCGCTGCAGCATTTTAACGGCAATACGCTGGTTTACATGATTGTCTTCTGCCAGCAGCACCTTGGCACCACGCGGTGGTGCTTCGACCTCAGGCGTATCCTGATTGCGTTGTTCACCGTCGGATGAAGCCGCTACAGCCGCTGCCTTTGTTGCCATCGGTAAATTCAGCGTCAGGCAAAAACGGCTACCGGTTCCCAGGCCAGATTCCACCTGAATATCCCCCCCCATTGCCTGCGCCAGATGACGACTGATGGTTAGTCCTAAACCCGTCCCGCCATATTTGCGGCTGGTACTGGTATCCGCTTGCCTGAAGGCACTGAATACCCGATCCAGCTTGTCATCTGAAATACCAATACCGGTGTCGGTTACTGCAATATCCAGCTGATAACGGCCATCACTGATCGCTTTGCCTTCCAGGCGAATTTCAACATGGCCATTTTCAGTAAACTTCAGCGCGTTATTCACCAGATTGGTAACAATCTGGCGGATACGTTTGGGGTCGCCACGCCAATGGGTTGGCAGGTCAGCGGCACAAAAATACACCAGCGATAAACCTTTACGCCGCGCCGGTTCATGGAACAGCTGATACAGATCCGACAGCAGCCGGTTCAGATCGAACTCGATGCGCTCGATCTCAAGATTGCCGGATTCAATTTTTGA
The DNA here is from genome assembly GCF_965226395.1 of Bacterioplanoides sp. GTDB lineage: Bacteria > Pseudomonadota > Gammaproteobacteria > Pseudomonadales > Oceanobacteraceae > Bacterioplanoides. Next base: position 1,603,987 of record NZ_OZ245358.1, read on the forward strand.
TAAGTCGAGGATGTCATTAATAATATCCAGCAACACATGCGACGAGCTGTGAATAATACCCAGATAGTTTTGTTGCTCGGCATCCATATCACTATCCAGCAACAGCTCCGCCGCCCCCAGAATGCCATTCATCGGCGTACGAATTTCATGACTCATACTGGCCAGAAAAACCGATTTACTGTGGTTAGCGGTTTCGGCTTCGGTTAATGCTTCTCTGATTTTGCTGTTGGCGCGCTCCAGCGCATCACGATTGGCCAGAGTTTCGGTAATGTCCTGACCCGCCAGAATCACTTCCAACTCGCCGGTCTTGGCTGACACCACTTTCGTCATATGCCAGCTGATCATAGCTTCTTTGCCGGTGGAGGATACCAAGGGGCATTCCAGCGCTACATTATTGATGTCGGAAGTAATCAGGTTGCGCCAGATATCCAGCAACCGTTCCGTCTGGCTACGCGGCAACATATAACGAATGGAAGAGCCGAGCAGCTCCTCTTCGTTACGGTCAACAATATCCTGAGCGTATTGGTTCACCCGCAGAATATTGCCGTGGCGATCACACACGGCCAGCAACAATGGCATGGCATGAAAGTAATCGGCAAACCGCTGCTGTTCATTTTTCAGGTCTTCGGCCATCTGGTTGTGCAATGAGATATCATCGCCATGCAGCAACAGAATCTTACGCTCAGGGTCACCCCAGGGCTTAGCCCGCATCGACCAGCGCCGCCGCTGGCCCTGTAGATCATTCAGGAAACATTCAAACTGCTGCACTTGTTGATGCTCAGCGGCCTGCTGTAACAGCTCCAGCACTCTGTTTTTTTCTTCGTCTTCCAGCAACTCATCCAGTCGGTGGCCGTCTCCCGGACCGAAGGTGTCACGAAACACCGGATTTACATCGCTGATATACCGTCCGGGGCCACATAAAAACGCAATGCCATGAATATGTTCCCAGTCTTTGGGTTTGGCGGATCCTTTTTTCAGAAAACGCTGACGGGCCGATTGCGACAGGGCCAGCAACACAAACAACAACCCCAGGTTTGCCAGCAGCATCCAGCCCACATTTCTGAGCGCGTGTATTTGCATATCCCGCAGAGGTACAGCCAGAACCAGGCTGTATTGATCGTCTACAACGAAGGTTTGCACCAGATAAGGTAAGTCGTTCAGGCTCAACTGTTCGGCACTGGGTTGCCCTTGCTCATTATCTTGCCCCAGAGCATCCTGTTGCAGCCCGCGTTGCAGCAGAGATACCGGTAACAGTGTGGTGTTCTCCCAGAGAACACTCAGCCCGGTATCGGTCTTTTCACCATAACGCAGTAACAGTTGATCAACCTGTAAGGCTTCCCGATTCAGCGATAACGGCGTACCGGCGTTCAGTTGGAACTGTTGGGTGTAATAATTCCCCCAACGCTGCAACCATTGCTGCTTGGCATTCAGATTCTGCTGATAACCGACCAGCCCTGAGACGACCGTTAAAACGGAGATGGTGCTGATGGTCAGAATCCAGAGCAGTGTATATTTACGGCCCATTAATTTTCCCTGAAGGGCAGAGTGTCCCTTAACACGAGTATCCATTAACAATAGCGTTTGTTGCGGAAAGTATCTACGCCAGCTACACCAATAAACCGGGAAGCAACAACGCATGCAACGTTGCGGTTAATGTCATGGCCATGGCCGAGTAAGCGGCCTGCTCACTGCCCAGCTCTAATGCCCGGGCAGTGCCAATCGCGTGAGCGCACACACCAAGAGTCAGGCCAACCGCCTGAGGGTCGTCTTGCCGTGTTGCCCGCAGCAGCGTTGGCGCCATCGCCGCTCCCAGAATACCGGTTGCGATCACAAACGCTGATGCCATCGCTGCCAGGCCCCCCACCTGCTCAGCAATCGCGACCGCCACCGGTGTGGTAATGGACTTGGTGGCAATGGTCTTCGCCAGCAGTTCATCACCAATCCACCATTGGGTCAGTAATACCGCGCATACCACCGTGGTGCCACTGCCCAACGCAATGGCCAGCGAAATACGTAACCATTGTGACCGCATGGTGTGCAGAAACTGATACAAGGGCACCGCCAGCATCACAATGACCGGCCCCAGCATGACATGCAGTAAACTGCCGCCCTGCATATAGGTGTGGTAATCGGTGCCAGTGAGCTGCAACACCAAAACCACCAGCACCACACCAGTCAGAATCGGCGGTAAGAACGGATTATTATTGGTCAGCCGATAGGTGTGTTGTCCGATCAGAAATGCCGCGATAGTTAACATCGCCCAGAATAGCGGCATGGAGAGCAGTTCGTTGATCATGATTTTCGCCCACCTTTTTTACCGGAGGTCATCACCCAACCAGTCACCAGAATGCCGGGGATCAGACTCAGGGTCAGAATCACTAATAACGTCAGGCCGTGTTCACTGATAATGGCTTTCTGGGTAATGATGCCGCTACTGACCGGAATCAGAAACAGCGGTAATAAAGGAGAGAGTGTCTGGCTGATGTGTTTGAGAGAATCAGGCGTTTTACCGCGCAGGACCAGAAACAACAGCAGTAGCAACATGCCAATGATGGCGGCCGGAACCGGTAAGATAAACTGGCTCTGTAATAAATAACCGGATAATAAAAAAATAAGAAGGAACAAGAGGCCAGGCATATTGTGTTACCTGAGAGTTCGCTAACAGCAGGCTGAGCCTGAAAAGAATGGTGCGGAAGGAGAGACTTGAACTCTCACACCTTGCGGCACCAGAACCTAAACCTGGCGTGTCTACCAATTCCACCACTTCCGCATGACAGGGCGCGCATATTATAAAAGCCCGCGCCTCTTGCCAAGCCCCAAATGCAAAAAAGCCTATAAAAAGTGCAGACGATGTGCGGAAAAAGCATGTGAGCCATCGTCACTCTCTGCTATGTTAGCGCTCATCACATATCACTGACTTATTCCATTTTAACCATCAGGACTCCCTCTATGACGCAGGAGCGCACTCAGCTGACTGGCCATATCTTACTGGTTTCTGCCGCTGCCGTAATTGTGATTGCCGGGGCCAAAGCCGCCGCCGCCATTCTGATTCCTTTTTTACTCGCCTTCTTTATTGCGGTTATCAGTGCTCCGCTGATGCGCTGGTTAACACAACACAAAATCCCGGATGCGCTGGCGATTCTGATATTAGTAGGTGGCTTTGTGTTTGTTGGCAGCATGGTCGCCACCTTAGTTGGCAGCACCTTAAACTCGTTTTATCAGGACATGCCGCTGTACGAGGAAAAACTCGGGGCACTGGTGACCAATGCCGTTGCCTGGTTACGCAGCATGGGACTGGAAGTCGCCGATAATATTGTCACCGAATACGTCAATCCCGGCGCAGTGATGACCATGGTGGCGAGTGTCTTTAACGGCCTTGGCGGAGTGTTAGCCAATACCTTCCTGATTCTGTTTACTGTGGTCTTTATCCTGTTAGAAGCCAGCAGCTTCCCGGCCAAGCTGAAGCGTGCTTTTGGTGAAGAAACCACCGCCTTTGTACAGTTTGAGCGCTTCAACAACTCGGTACAGCAATATCTGGCTATTAAATCACTGGTGAGCTTAGGCACCGGCTGTACCATTGGCCTGATCCTGTGGGTTATTGGTGTCGATTACGCCCCGCTTTGGGCATTAGTGGCTTTCCTGCTGAATTACATTCCCAATATTGGTTCTATTATCGCCGCCATCCCAGCCGTGTTAATTGCTCTGATTCAACTGGGTGTGGGCGAGGCGGTATTAGTAGGTATCTCTTACGTGCTGGTGAACACCATCTTTGGCAATGTGATTGAACCACGCTTAATGGGCCGCTCTCTTGGCTTATCCACCCTGGTGGTATTTATTTCATTGGTGTTCTGGGGCTGGATTCTGGGGCCGGTGGGCATGTTGTTATCCATTCCGCTCACCATGGTAATGAAAATTGCGCTGGAGAGCCGACCACAATCGCGCTGGATTGCCACCTTGCTGGATCACGACTGATTAGCAGCCTGCTAGACACTAATGTCGAGTTATATACACCTGAGTAAGGAAGGGTCAGAAGCGCTGTAATGTAAAGAGAACTAGCGCTAACCTCCCTGCTTATTGTAAGGAGAACCAATATGTATCAGATCTTGCTGATTGATGATGATTTTGAACTGGGCGAGTTATTACAGGAATACCTGGGCATGGAAGGCTTTGAGCTGACCACCCGCCAGGATGGCGAGTCCGGTTTACAGGCAGCATTAAGTGGCGACTACGATCTGGTGCTGCTGGACGTGATGCTGCCCAAAATGAACGGCTTTGAAGTGTTAAAAGCGGTTCGCCAGAAATCGAGCATTCCGGTCATTATGCTGACCGCCCGCGGCGAGAGTGTTGATCGGGTATTAGGCCTTGAACACGGTGCCGATGATTACATCGCCAAACCCTATCACCACCATGAATTACTGGCGCGTATCCGTGCATTATTCCGCCGTATTGAACTGACCAACGACGGCAATGAAAAAACCGCCAGCAATTATGAAGTGGGCGATCTGAAACTAGACCCGTCCACTCGGGTTGCAACCTGTTCAGACACCGAGCTGGCACTGACAGGTGCTGAATTTGGTGTGCTGCAATGCCTGATGGAACACGTTGGTGAGCTGGTTGATAAAGACACCTTGTCGATCGCGGCACTCGGCCGGCCACTGATGGCTTATGACCGCTCGATTGATATGCACGTCAGCAATCTGCGCAAAAAGCTGGGTAAACGTGATGACGACTCTGACTGGATTAAAACCGTGCGTGGTCGTGGCTACCAGCTGGTCAGCGGATAACACCTATGCCCATCTTTCGCAGCCTGTTTATTAAGGTTTTTTTCTGGTTCTGGGCTGCGATTCTGCTGGCCATGACGGCCGCCGTCACCACCAGCCACTGGATTGAAGACGACTACTTTCGCAAAGCCACCCAAACTGAGCGCATTCATCTGCTGCGCTTAATGGAGCACAAACGCCCGATTATGGCCGAAGGTCGCAAACTTTGGCGTAAACTGCGGCCGGACTGGAATCTGGTCGCAGTGCCGGTCGATTCCATCAGCCATCTCCCCTACGACGTTGAAGAGTTTGTTGATGCCGCTGCCGAAGTGCGCGATGTGCTCTGGGGTCAGGACGATGGCTGGCTGATGCTCGGGCCGATTCAGCGCGGTGACTATTTATACGTTGGTATCACCCGCAAACACTGGAGCAGTGTGCTCGATGACGAGCAGCGCTGGATGGTTCCGATTGCCTTCTTTGGTGTGATCACGTTGCTCAGCATGGGTCTGGTGTGGAGCCTGACCCGGCCAATTCGCCGCCTGCAACGGACGGTACGAAAGCTGGGCAAAGGTGATTTTGATGTGTCGGAAATTAAGCCGGATGCCAGCCGTTACGATGAAATTGGTGAGCTGTCTGCCGACGTAGTAGACATGTCAGAAGCCCTGAACCGGCTGCTGCAAAGCCATCAGCAGTTACTGCGTGATGTCTCCCATGAATTACGCTCGCCGTTAACCCGATTACAGATTGCTTTGGGCATCGCCCGTAAAAAAGACCCGCAAGGTTTACTCCAGAGCGAGCACGACCGTATTGAGCGCGCCGTTGGCCAGGTAGATGGGCTGGTGGGGCAGATTCTCGATCTGGCGCGGCTGCAACAACAGGACAGTGATCAGCTTCAGCTGGAGTCGCGCCCAATTGCCGAACAGCTCAACGGTTGGATCTGTGATGCCGAAATCGAAATGGATGAAAAACAGATTCAGCTGCATAGCCGCCTGCCTGCCAGTGACATTATTTGTGACTGGGACTGGATGCTGGTCGAGCGTGCTGTGGATAACATCTTACGCAACGCCATTCGTTTTTCTCCGACGAGCGGCCAGCTCGATGTCAGCTCCCACCTGAATACTGATGGCAGCATTGAAATTGCTATTCAGGATCAGGGGCCCGGTGTTCCGGATGAGGATCTGAAACGTATCTTTGATCCTTTTACCCAGGTCGATTCAGCCCGCGACCACGCTTCCGGCGGTTATGGCATTGGTCTGGCGTTGGTACATCGCATCATTGAATTGCACGGCGGCCAGATCGAAGCCTCCAATCAAACGCCCGGTTTACGTATTGTTATGCGCTTACCGCGCAAGCGTTTTCACTGATTGATTGAGACAAATCTAAGTAAAAACCCGGTTTTTGGTGGAAACCAGGGGCAGATTTTGATATTAAATACGCCCCCTGAATCCCTGTGACGATATTGGACTAACGGTCACCTGGGTTTTATTACAACGCGACAAGACTGGACGAGTACTATGTCAGAAGATTTGAAACAAGCTGCTCTCGATTACCATGCTAATCCGAAGCCAGGTAAAATCAGCGTTGAGCTGACGACACCTGCTAACTCCGCCCGCGACCTGTCTCTGGCTTACAGCCCAGGTGTGGCTGAGCCGGTAAAAGCGATTGCTGAAGATCCTGAGAACGCCTACAAGTACACCGCCAAAGGCAACATGGTTGCTGTAATTACTGACGGTACTGCGATTCTGGGTCTGGGTGATCTGGGTCCTCTGGCTTCTAAGCCAGTAATGGAAGGTAAGTCTCTGCTGTTCAAACGTTTCGCTGGCGTAGACTCCATCGACATCGAAGTGGAATCTGAAAGCCCACAAGCGTTCATCGACACAGTTCGTCGTATTGCTAACACCTTCGGTGGCATTAACCTGGAAGACATTAAAGCGCCTGAGTGTTTCGAAATCGAACGCACTCTGATCGAGCAATGTGATATCCCGGTATTCCACGATGACCAGCACGGTACTGCGATTGTAACCGTTGCCGGTGTTCTGAATGCTCTGGAAATTCAGGGTAAGAAGATCGAAGAAGCCAAAATGGCGGTTCTGGGTGCCGGTGCTGCGGCGATCTCTTGTGCCAAGCTGCTGATTCTGGCGGGCATGAACCCACAAAACATCTTCATGTGTGACCGTAAGGGTGTTATCCACTCTGGCCGTGACGACCTGAACCAGTACAAGCAAGCATTCGCAGTTGATACTGACAAGCGTAGCGTTGATGACGCTATCGAAGGTGCAGACATCTTCCTGGGTCTGTCTGGTCCTAACATGGTGACTGGCGAGCAAATCAAAACCATGGCTGACAATGCCATCGTATTCGCTTGTGCTAACCCGGTTCCTGAAATCATGCCTGAAATCGTTAAAGAAGTTCGTCCGGACGCCATCATGGCAACTGGCCGTTCTGACTTCCCGAACCAGGTGAACAACGTATTAGGCTTCCCATTCATCTTCCGTGGTGCTCTGGACGTACGTGCTAAGCGCATCAACGAAGAAATGAAGCTGGCTGCTGCAAAAGCACTGGCTAATCTGGCGAAAGAGCCAGTGACTCAGGAAGTTCTGGATGCGTACAAACTGGATTCTCTGGAATTCGGTAAAGATTACATCATCCCTAAAGCGACCGATTCTCGTCTGCTGGGTATTGTATCGACTGCTGTTGCACAAGCGGCAATCGACACCGGTGTATCGGCTGGCCCACTGCCTGCTAACTACCCGCTGAAGTCGATCGAAGACATCTGATCAACAAAGATCAGTAAGCATTAAAAACGCCGCTCAGGTTAAACCTGAGCGGCGTTTTTGTTTTTCTGCTTTTAATTCGATACATCTATCTGTTGTGATCAGCGCACCAGATAATTGGCCAGCAGGTTTTCATAGGTTCGCAGAATCCGCTCGTAGCGACCGTTGTTGCGAATTGCATCAAACCCCTGATCAAACTTATCGCGCATTTCTTCCGAGCGGAAGGCCGCGTGATAACGACGCTTGGCAAACAGATCATTAAAATGTACTGCCCGGCGATAACTCGGACTGCGAGGATTTTTGCGCTTCATCTGGCTGAGGAAGTAGCGGAAGATGGTTTTATCCATCACCAACACCTGTCGGTCGCCGCGATACAAATCCTCGACCTGCTCCAGCTGCAATGAATATTCACGATAATCGGCCGTTTGTGACACGGTTTCCGGGAAGGGTGATGGCATCAGTTTACTGGCTAACTTAAAGGCACCCAGCCGATAGTTGGATAACTCTCCGATCTGTTGCACATCAATATTCTCATCGTGCAGGGAAATAGCCAGATTATGAAATACCGCCAGTGGTAACCGGGAAAAGTGAGCATCCGGCGTCAGCTTCGGATTGGTCACAAATACCGCATCCACCCGCTGATCATTAAACGCCTGCACCACTTCGGCGTTATCGGCGTACATAGTATCCACCTGAACACCACTGGCAGTCATTGCAGCACGGAAGACATCCAAGGCGATACCGCGCCCTTTATCCGGAATTACATACGGCGGCATCGAGGAACCGGAACCCAGCATCACCTTCGACGGTTGACCATAGGCTGCACAGCTTCCTCCTCCCAGTAACAGGCCCAACAACAGGGCTACGGCAACCCGGCTCAGATATCCTTTTCTGACCATAGTTATCACTTTCTTTTTGAACATATTGCTAGATTAGCTGGTTATAGGGCCAATGTCTGGCTGAATTTTTTCTTTATCAACAAAGAAAAAGCCCCGCGTGACGCTAGTCAGGCGGGGCTGATCAAACGTAATGTTCGCTTATTTGTTCTTAGCGCGCTTACGTTCGTTTTCTTTCAGCAGCTTCTTACGCAGGCGGATGCTTTCTGGTGTTACTTCTACCAGTTCATCGTCTTCGATGAATTCCAGTGCCTGCTCCAAGGTGTGCTTAACCGGTGGAGTCAGGTTGATGGCTTCATCGGTACCTGACGCACGTACGTTGGTTAACTGCTTGGCTTTGGTTGGGTTAACCACCAGGTCGTTGTCACGCGAGTGCAGACCAACAATCATGCCTTCATACACTTCAACCGCTGGTTCAACGAACAGGCGACCACGATCCTGCAGAGTGAACAGGGCGTAACCCAGCACTTTACCAGCAACCATAGATACCAGTACGCCGTTATGACGAGTGGAGCCCAGAGACGCCTGAACCGGACCATAGTGATCGAATACGTTGGTCAGAATACCGGAGCCGGAAGTCATGGTCATAAACTGGTTACGGAAACCAATCAGGCCACGAGCTGGCATAATGAATTCTAAACGAGTACGGCCTTTGCCATCCGGAACCATGTTGGTCATTTCGGCACGACGGTTACCCATCTCTTCCATCACTGAGCCCTGGTGCTCATCTTCGATGTCGATAACAACCTGCTCGTATGGCTCTTGCAGTTCGCCGTCCACTTCTTTCTGAACCACTTCTGGCTTACCAATTGCCATCTCGAAACCTTCACGACGCATGGTTTCGATCAGTACTGACAGGTGTAACTCACCACGGCCGGATACTTTAAACTTCTCAGGAGAATCACCCGGCTCAACACGTAAGGCCACGTTGTGGATCAGTTCCTGGTCCAGACGGTCTTTGATGTTACGTGAGGTCACGTATTTGCCTTCTTTACCCGCGAACGGCGAGTTGTTCACCTGGAAGGTCATGGATACGGTTGGCTCATCCACGGTCAGCGCTGGCAATGCTTCCACATTGTTTGGCTCACACAGGGTGTCGGAGATGTTCAGGCCGTCGATACCGGAGATACAAACGATGTCACCCGCAGCCGCTTCTTCAACGTCAACACGATTCAGGCCATGGAAACCTTTCACCTGCTGAATACGACCTTTGCGGGTATCACCTTCAGCGGTGATCAATTGGATGTCAGTACCTGGCTTCAGTTTACCGCGCGTGATACGGCCAACACCGATTACACCGACGAAGCTGTCGTAGTCCAGTGCAGAAACCTGCATCTGGAACGGGCCGTCCAGCTCAACTTTTGGCGCTTCTACGTGATCAACAATCATCTGGAACAGTGGCGACATATCCTCAGCCATGTTGTCAGGATCATCACCGGCAATACCGTTTAACGCAGAGGCGTAGATAACCGGGAAGTCCAGCTGCTCTTCGGTTGCACCCAGACGGTCGAACAGGTCGAAGATTTCATCCATTACCCAGTCAGGACGTGCGCCAGGACGGTCGATTTTGTTGATCACAACGATTGGACGCAGACCACGCTCGAACGCTTTCTGAGTTACGAAACGGGTTTGAGGCATCGGACCATCTACGGCATCAACCAGCAGGCACACCGAATCCACCATCGACATTACACGCTCAACCTCACCACCGAAGTCGGCGTGTCCAGGGGTGTCTACGATGTTAATGCGGTAGTCGTTCCATTTAATGGCGGTGTTTTTCGCCAGGATGGTAATACCACGTTCCTTTTCCTGGTCGTTGGAGTCCATCACACGTTCGCCACCCTGGTTACGATCCAGAGTACCCGACTGCTCCAGCAGCTTATCAACCAGGGTCGTTTTACCGTGGTCAACGTGGGCGATGATGGCGATATTTCTCAAGTTATCGATCACAGCTTTAGCCTTTCTTAAAAGTGAGGGCGTTGCTGCGATCTCAGACCCCAACTCTGACTAAGCAGCAGGGACGCATCAACACCATAAAAAATGAGGCGCGATTATACCTGAGTTAAGGCCGCGACGGCATATCATTTTTATGCCGGGCTATTGGTGTTTTTTCGTATACGCAAACCCCTATGTGAACCTATAATGTGCATGCTTTTATGGAATACAGTGGCTATTACAGCTATTTTGCACCTTTATGGTGCCATTATCTCGGCCGTGCATTTTTGTAGTGCAGTCATTTATGACTTGCTGATCGCAAGCCCAGATTTTGTGCGGTTTTCAGCCATCCCTTGCGTGGCACACTAATTGCTCCAAGGGAATCATCAAAGTTTGAGCATTACGGCCGGGGCTGATGCCCCGTATCAAATTGAACCAGCATCTGGAGATAATAAGATGTCAGAGAACACTCTGAGTTTGATCAAAGAGAACGATGTACGCTGGGTTGACCTGCGTTTCACCGATACTAAAGGTAAAGAGCAACACGTTTCTATTCCTGCTCGTTATGTAGACGAAGACTTCTTCGAAACTGGCCAGATGTTCGATGGTTCATCTATCGCTGGTTGGAAGGGCATCAACGAATCTGACATGATCCTGATGCCAGATGATTCTACTCCATACATGGACCCATTCACTGAAGATGCAACACTGGTTCTGCGTTGTGACATCATCGAACCAGCAACCATGCAAGGTTACGAGCGTGACCCACGTTCTGTTGCTAAGCGTGCAGAAGAGTACCTGAAGTCTACTGGTCTGGGTGACACTGCATTCTTCGGTCCTGAGCCAGAATTCTTCATCTTTGATGACGTTCGTTGGGGCCAGGACATGGCAGGCTCTTTCTACAAGATCAACTCTGACGAAGGCGCATGGAACACTGAAGCTGTAATGGAAGGCGGCAACCTGGGTCACCGTCCTCGCGTTAAAGGCGGTTACTTCCCAGTACCACCAGTAGATAGCTCTCACGACATCCGTGCGGCTATGTGTAACACCATGGAAGCGATTGGTCTGGACGTAGAAGTTCACCACCACGAAGTGGCGACTGCTAACCAGAACGAAATCGGCGTTGTGTTCAACACACTGGTTAAGAAAGCTGACGAAGTACAAATGCTGAAATACGTTGTTCACAACGTTGCAGCTGCATACGGCAAAACGGCTACCTTCATGCCTAAGCCAGTCGTTGGTGATAACGGTTCTGGTATGCACGTTCACCAGTCTTTCTGGAAAGACGGCGAAAACCAATTCGCAGGCGACGGCTATGCTGGTCTGAGCGATACAGCTCTGTACTACATCGGTGGTATCATCAAGCACGCTAAAGCGCTGAATGCTTTCACCAACCCGTCTACTAACTCTTACAAGCGTCTGATCCCAGGCTTCGAAGCTCCGGTAATGCTGGCATACTCTGCTCGTAACCGTTCTGCTTCTATCCGTATTCCATACGTTGCCAGCCCTAAAGGTAAGCGTATTGAAGCTCGCTTCCCGGATCCAACCGCTAACCCATACCTGGCATTCGCAGCTATGCTGATGGCTGGTATCGACGGTGTTAAGAACAAGATCCACCCTGGCGATGCAGCTGACAAAGACCTGTACGACCTGCCAGCTGAAGAAGCAGCGGCAATTCCACAGGTTGCTGGTAGCCTGCGTGAAGCTCTGGACAGCCTGCTGGCTGACAGCGACTTCCTGACTGAAGGTGGCGTGTTCACTAAAGACATGATCGAAGCTTACGTTGAGCTGAAAATGGAAGACGTTTACCGCGTTGAACATACAACTCACCCAGCTGAGTTCGATATGTACTACTCCGTGTAAGTACTACCATGCGTAAGTACTACAGCGTTTAATCTTTGGATTAAATCTGTACGGAAAAAGGGTCGCTGCGGCGGCCCTTTTTTGTGCCTGCAACAACCACAAACAATCCAATTTGCTTACTCAACCACCCGCAAGCTCCGGCATGGCCCTCACCATATATTCCTGAAAAGCCCGAATCCGGGCACTGTTTTTCATATCCTTGTGATACACCAACCAGATAGGATCAGCCTCAAAATTCAGCCCTAACTCCACCCGGCGTACGCCTTCTGACGCCAGTTTAGGCCGATGCAACGACTCAAACGGGCCAATGCCCATACCTTCTAATACAGCATAATAGAGGTCGTTAAAGCTGTTACTCCGGAACACAATCTGCTCATCATCCAGCCTTTCATAAAGGGTTTTAATCGCCGGAATCTGACGTTTATCGCCCGAGGGTAGCAACCATAAATGACGCCCGATATCCGCCAGCGATTGCGGCAGGCCATAACGTTCAACGTAGCTGTCAGCAGCAAAAAAACTTAGCCCCACACGGATCAGTGGCCGGGCAATCAGATCTGGCTCGGTGGGTTGTGAGCCAATGCGGATCGCGGCATGCACATCCCCACGACTGAGCGATAACACTTCATCGGTGGCGATGGTTTCAATCCGGATTTGTGGGTATTGCTGGCGAAAGCCAGCAATCAGGGGGGCCAACGATTGTGAGAAATCCGAGACCGTTGAAATGCGTAGGGTGCCCGACGGTGAGTGCCCCAATACCGATAAGTTATTGTGCAGCAGCTGCATGTCAGCCATCAGGGATTTTCCCTTTTCCAGCAACATATGCCCGGACTCAGTCAGCCGGTAACCACGCTGATGGCGTATAAATAACCGCTGGCCCAACTGTTGCTCCAGTTGATTCACGCGGCGCAATACCGTGGTGTGGTTCAACCCTAATTGTTTACCCGCAGCACTCAGGCTGCCGGTTTCAGCCACACTGTACGCGACGCGAATATCATCCCAGTTTAATTGGCTCATAAAGCACCTGCTGTTGTTCTATATTGTGCATATTTGCACAATAGTTGTTAACAAACAGTTATTTTTTAAACAACTTGATCGGAGTAAGGTGATGTTATTGATGCAACGATTACAACAGCCATCAGTAACGAACAGCAGCAACAAAGAGGACAGCCAATGGCTCAGCTAAAAAATAGTGTGGATAGTTACGGCTGGCTCAGCATCGCGCTGCACTGGCTAATGGCTCTGACCATTTTTGGCCTGTTTGGTCTGGGTCTGTATATGGTTGAACTGACCTACTATGACGCCTGGTACAAAGGCTCATTAGACTTGCACAAGTCGATAGGCATTATCCTGGCGCTGGTGTGGATTGCCCGAGTAATCTGGCGTATCAGCAATACCACGCCGCAGGATCTGGGGGATAAGAAGTGGGAACATCAGGTTGCTCACTTAGTCCATCTGTTGCTTTATTTGTTGATGCTGGCGTTATTTGTCAGTGGTTATTTGATTTCAACCGCCGATGGTCGTGCCATTGAGGTATTTGGCTGGTTTGAAATCCCGGCAAGTTTAATGATGGATAATCAGGAAGACATTGCCGGCGTTATTCATTGGGGTCTGGCCTGGAGCCTGATGGGTCTGGTGGCACTGCATGCACTGGCAGCGGTGAAACACCATGTTGTTGATAAAGACCGTACTCTGGTACGGATGCTGAAATCTCATTAATTGTTTTATTAAGGAAAGCACCATGAAAAAACTGTTATTGGCTCTGGGCATGACTGCCGCGGCCACTCTGGCGCCGCTGTCACAAGCAGCGACTTACGATATTGATACTAAGGGTGCTCATGCCTTTGTTCAGTTCAAGATCAAGCACTTAGGTTACAGCTGGCTGCTGGGTCGCTTTAACACCTTCGATGGTCAGTTTGAGTACGACGCCAGTGCACCGGAGAAGTCCGCCATCAAGGTGAATATTGAAACCGCCAGCATCGACTCCAACCACGCTGAGCGTGATAAACACCTGAAAGGTTCGGACTTCCTGAATGTTTCTAAATTCCCAACCTCGTCTTTCAAGAGCACCGGCTTTAAATCCACCGGCGAAGGCGAAGGCATCATCAGCGGTGATTTCACCCTGCACGGTGTGACCAAAAACATCAGCTTCCCGGTAACGCTGGTGGGTGAAGGCAAAGACCCATGGGGCGGCTACCGCGCCGGTTTTGAAGGCAAAACCACGCTGAAGCTATCTGACTATGGCATCACCTACAACCTGGGCCCGGCTTCTACCCATGTTGAAATCGAATTACACGTCGAAGGTATTCGTCAGTAATAGCGATTTGCAGGAGGGCTTAAGCCCTCCTGCTATTCATCACCAGCTTTGTTCGCTACTCTCAGACAAACCGCCATCCGAGTCTGAGTTATGAAACACTTACTACTCTCTTTTGCCTTTGCCCTTACTCTTGCCGCCAGCGCCCTGCTCAGCGGTTGTGATCGGATCAGCTCCGAAGTGGAGAAACAACAAAACGGGGTTATTTCACACCTGCCGTTTGTCATTGCACCAGAAGCACAACACCTTCATGATCGTTTAATTATTGGTGACTGGCATGCTGATACCACCTTATGGGAACGCGATATCAGCCAGCGGGGTGAAACCGGCCATGGCGATCTGGTGCGCTACCTTGAAGGGAATGTGGCACTACAGATGTTCACCACAGTCACCAAGTCTCCCTCCGGGCAAAACTATCAGAGCAACAGTAACGATAGTTTTGACAATATTACCGCACTGGCGATTGCTCAGGGTTGGCCGGTTAACAGCTGGCAGAACCTGACGGAACGCGCGTTATATCAGGCCTCGAAACTGCATCAACTGGCCGAACAGCAGCCTGAGCAATTTATGCTGGTGCGCAACCAACAGGAGCTGCAACGCCTACTCGACAAACGTGAGCAAGGGCAGAAAATCCTCGGCGGGCTGATTGGCACGGAAGGTTCTCATGCGCTTGAGGGCGATCTGGCCAATATCGAACGGCTGTATCAGGCGGGTTTTCGTATGATGAGCCTGCACCACTTTTTTGATAATCGGCTCGGCGGTTCATTACACGGAACCTCAAATACTGGGTTAACTGAATTTGGCGCCCAAGCCATCCGAGAAATGGAGCGTTTGGGCATTATGATCGACGTGTCCCATTCGTCACCGCAGGTGGTTGAAGACGTCTTAGCACTCACTCAAACGCCGTTGATTGTTAGTCATACCGGCTTATATGGCCATTGCTCAACCCACCGTAACATCAGCGATGAGCTGATGCATCGGATTGCCGAAGGCGGCGGCATTATTGGCATTGGTTTCTGGGATGCTGCGGTCTGCGACGCCAGCCCAAAAGGCATTGTGAAGGCCATCAGTTATGGCATTGATTTGTTAGGTGTTGAACATATCGCTCTGGGCTCAGACTTTGACGGCGCCGTTGTTACTCCGTTCGATGCGTCTGAGCTGGCAGTGCTGACCCATGAGATGCTGAAAGCGGGCTTCAGCAGTGATGATATTCGGGCAGTGATGGGCGGTAATATGGTGCGGTTTTTACAGCAGCATTTGCCTAAAGTGGCGCAGAATTAATCTTGCCTAAATACTGTAAATATAACCAAAGTTATTTACAGTATTGGCAAATTTATTTTTTACAAAGGAACTCAAATGAGCTTAATTGCTTGTCCTGAGTGCAATAAGGACATTTCTGATAAGGCAGCCTGCTGTATTAATTGTGGTTATCCTATTGCCGAGGAAGCTCAACAACAAAAGGCTCCTCTAGAAACCAGTGATTATTTTGATAGCACCAAAAAGATTTCAAATAATAAGCATACTGGCAAGCAAGCTTGGTATCTAACTAAATGGGTTTGGGTCTGGGTTATCTTATTTTGGCCAGTTGGAGTTACAGGCCTGATTTTAAGGCTTAAAAAAAATCAAAGAATAAAAGCGGTTGGATTTATTTTTTTGATAGCCATGATCACCATTTTAGCTACAGAGGGCCACACCCCAAATACGAAATCTACTCCATATATATCCGTTCACCACAGAGGATGTATGCAAAGCTGCCATAGGTACTGCTTTTGGGCCTCACCCATCAAATATGAAATCGTCTACTTCTAACGGAATTACTTACATCTCATATATCAGATCAAGCGACAATTCCTTTTGGAAATACCGATGTAAGCTTGAGGGGCGCTATGCAGTTTGGGCAACTGAAAACGGACGTTGGAGAAACCATAGCCTTGATTCAAAAATATCGTATGACGTAGATTCCGCACGTAAGGTCTTGTACGTTAAAGAAGTATATAGTGATGGGAGTCAAACCAAAAAGTCATATACCAAAAATGAGTTTAAGAAAAGATATTGAATGTATTGCTTGGTTCTCAATACAACTACGGACACAAAAAAACAACTCCGCCAATTTGTATAATTGGCGAAGTCGCTAAAGCCATCGCACTCAGTTGATTTTGTCCACCAGCGCCACGGCCAGTTCTTCGCCCAGCAGTTTCGCCACATTACGGGCAGCTTTCTGGCGCGCTACATCGGCTAAGCCTGACACGCCTTTGGCCTGCTTGCTGAAAGAACTCAACGCCCGACCAGAACCATCGCGAATGGTCACACGGCTATCAGCAAACACGTAATGGCTGCCGCCCTGCTCTTTACTCGACAGCGTGGCATTGACCTCAAAGATCAGATCGGCTCCGCCATTGGTGATGCGCATGCCCTGCTCGGTGAGCGCTTCAATGATGCCTCCACCAATTTCTTCCGCACCGCTATCCTGCAGTTCAATACTGACCTGCAACTGGTCGATTAATACATTGATACGTTCCTGCAATGCCAGTAAATCGGCATCCGGGCGCGGCCGTTTACGATCCAGACTCACCAGCGCCAGACGTTCTCCCAAGCGGTCACGCTGAGCAAACATATTCATCGCCGGTAACAATGGTTGTAACCGTTGCAAGCGATTACCCTGGGGCTGTTTGGCGGCAATTTCACGCAGTTGCTCATCCACTTCCGCCATGTCGCGACGCAGACGCGCAGCGGCTTTGGCACGATCCAGCTCGGCCAATGCATAGGCATAACGATCATCCAGATGGGTCTTGATGATTTGTGCTTCGTCCAGCTCGACCGGTGGCACCTGGCTACGCACATGATTACGAATCACACGCTGCACTTCATTTTCGCGGTGGCTGCCACTGCGTTCCGTAACATCCGAACTGAAGTCTCCGGAAACGGTTACTTTCAGCTGACTGACCAGATCGATACGCGCCAGTTCTCCGGCTCGCTTCAGCGCTTCGGTTTTATTGCCATAGACTTCAATCGAACCCACGCCGTAAGCCATGCCCGGCATTTCTGGCGTATTGGTTAACCACGAAGGGCTACCGGACGCTGCCGCGGCATCCGCCTGCGATCTGTCGCTGCCCTGGTTTTTGATGTTCTGAGGCACACAAGCCACACAGGCGCTGGCGATAACCGCCAGTGCCAGAGCTTTGCGAGCCCGCAACAGAGTATCGATCATGGGTGGTTTTCCTTATGCTCAGAAACCAAACGAGTTCTTTTCCTGCAGCTTCTGAATCTTCTTCTGACCGTTCCAGACTTCACGGTTAGATTCCATATCAATCAGCTTCATATCCACCTGATAGAAGGTCACGCGGTCGTCACCGACCTGATCCACAATCGAATTCACCGAGCCGGATAAGGCAAAATCAGCAGCGTTTTCCTGGCCCTGAGCCTTGGCATTTTTTGAGTTTAATTCCTGATCGCGACGTTCGTCACGAATCGCATCACGCTCGTCACCACCCGCAACAAAGTCAGCGCGGCCGGAACGGATGATGGCGCGTTTGATATCGTTGGTGAAGGTATCAATGGCAATGTGTTCGTGGGACTTATTGCGGATGCGGGAGATGATAATGGTTGGGCGTTGGCTGTTTTCCAGCTCGAAGTCACGCGCCCATGGGAAAGACAACATATCGTCAATCATTTCGTTGGCTACCAGCTCAGAGTCTTTGGCATTCCAACGATCAGACAGCGCTACTTCTTCGCTGGCAGAAATACGCGATACTTTAGTACTACAACCAGCGGAAATCAGGATCGAAGCCCCCAGTAAAGTGGCTCCAGCCAGTTTGGTCATTTGCTTCAGCATGATGTTATTCCTTTGTTGTGTTCAGTAAGAGTTGTGTTCGATAAATGTTGTGTTCAAAAAGTGATTGTTCAATCAATTTCAGAAATCGGGTTTATTGTGGTGCAATGCGTTTATTCACAGCATTCGCATCGACTGCAGTGATGGGCTTTAACGATCTTACCTGCCACAGATGAATGTCACCTGACTCAAGCGTTACCGCGGCTTGCTGACGCTTGTGGTAGCCGCCCTGCAGTTGAGAGTCCAGCGTCAGCTGATGGGTTCCCGCGTCGAGTGCCACACGGCGGATGCGGATATCGCTGGGTAATAGTAACCAGTTGCGGGTTTCCGCGGCATCGGTCAGCTGGGCGGTAATTTTGCCAACGGCCGATAACAAACCACCAAATTCACCACCAGCAGCCGACGCCACCTGAGCGGCGGTCAGTGCTTTTAACGATGCCCGCGCCAATGCCATCTGGATATCAAAACTGGAATTCAGCACCTGTTCCTGCAACGCCATTTGCGCTGGATTAGACGATTTATACAGGTCATAGGAGCGATCTCCGACCAATAACGCGGAAGGCCCTTCGGCCGGAACCGGGTCGTAATACGGCACGGTGATGCGCATCGATGAACCAATGGCCTGATCCAGCCCAAGATCCATCACCTGTTCCCACAATGGTCCGAGGTAAACGGTTTTTGTCAGGCCCACCAGAGGCAAATCCAGCAACCCGGCGGAGGCATCCAGATAAAACGTCAGCGCATCGACAAATAAGCTATCGGCGTAAAGAATGTAGAACCAGGCCAGCTGATTGCGATCGGTGGCAAACAGATACGGGCGCAGCTCGAACGACTGCAGCGTGGTATTGGCCGACATCTCCAGATTCATTTCTTTGCGCTGCGGCGCCATACCTTTGTGCTCAACCACAATCACCTGAGCGGTATCGTCCCAGCGTTCCAGTTCCGCGCGCTGCTTTTTGCTCAGTTTGCGTGATGCTAAGCGTCGGGCATCTTCGCGGTCACCCGTCTTGCGCAGCATCCGTACCACATCAAACCAGGCCTGAGCCGTCATTTGTGGGTCGAGGCGGAATTGTTTCACAAACCCATCTTCATACGACTGCGCGGCTTTTTGGTAACTGATGCGGGCATCGTCGTACTCGCCGTTCATCTCAAAACTGATGCCGGTCAGATAATGTGCCATGGCATCATCGCGATACACCAGCTGATCCATATCGATCATATTGCCGCTCAGGGCTTCAAAGATATCCAGCAGCTGAGAGAAGGTTTCTTCGTCTTTGCTTTTCTGCTCGGCATAGGTGCCTTTGCGGCTGTTGAGATCATTCAGGCGGATGATTAACCGACGCGATTCAATCCGTGCGCCATCGAGTGCATCTAACCGTTCATTGCGGTTGGTCGCGGTTTGCGCCAGACCGAAATAGTTAAGCGCTTTGTAATAGTTAATAAACATCTTCTCGAATTCGGCACCGCCATAAGGGCCCTGACGCGGATTCGACATCAGCACTGCCAGGGAGTCGCTGATACTGATGGTTTCGAGGCTTTCGGCCAGCTGTTCGGCCTGATTCAGTAACTGATTACTGGCGCTATAGTCGCCCTGAAGGTGTTTCACCACACCCAGTTCGAGGTGATACAACAAGGCATCGTTGCCGGTGGGTTTCAGGGTTTGTTTCAGCGACGCTTCAGCAACGGTCAGATCTCCCTGCTGCACCTGATTCAGCGCTTGCTGCACACCATTGCCGTAGGTCGCACAGCCGGAAATCCAGACAACACAGAACAGTACCAGCAGCCAACGAATGGAGTCAGGCAGCGACTTAACAGGCAACCAGCTAGCGTTCGACAAAGTAAAAAACGGCTGCGATTTCATACGTGACAAGATCCTTGCTCAACACACGTTTCAGAAAACAAGCAGTGTAGCCAGTCCACCTGGCTTTGACTATTGCGTCTGACTGGCATACTGCTTTATCTGTTATTTCTGATCGCTAGTCACTTCCGTCGTTCAATCCTAATATTTTCAGCGGTTGTTCGTCGTCATCCAACACCGACTTACCCACAGGAGTCACACGCGTGGCCAGTTGATCCGTTTCTAATTGGCGCGCCTGATCTTCGGCTTGCTGTTCTGATGACGTCTGGCTAAAGCCACAGGCGATACATTCGCGTACTTCATCACCATCGTCGTTGTTATAAATCACAGTACGATCCATCTCGGAACATTTAGGGCATACCGCTCCGGCAATAAAGCGTTTCGGCTTTTTCTTGGCTTGGTATTCCATCAGGCCACTTCCTCCGCATCAATACCGGAATGACGTAACAGTGGAGCAACCGATGGCTTACGACCACGGAAGTTTTCAAACAACTCCGACGCTTCACGGCTACCGCCCTGGCTGAGAATCTCGCTTAAGAAGCTTTGCCCAGTGGTGGTATTAAAGATGCCGTCTTCTTCAAACTTAGAAAAGGCATCGGCACTGAGGACTTCTGCCCATTTGTAGGAGTAATAACCCGCCGCATAACCCCCGGCAAAGATATGACTAAAGCTATGCTGGAAACGGTTAAATTCGGATACCGGCACCACCGTCACCTGCTGGCGTACTTCAGCCAGAATTTGCTCCGGCGTTACCGGGTTATCGGAGCGATGCTCACGATGTAAGCGGAAATCGAACAGCGCAAATTCCAGTTGGCGCATCATCATCATGGCGCTTTGGAAGTTTTTTGCGGCTAATAACTTATCCAACAATTCCTGCGGTAATGGCTCACCTTGTTGATAGCCATCCGCCCCGTCTTCAAAACGACCGGAAATAAACGCCAGCGCTTCCGGCTCGTAACACCAGTTTTCCAGGAATTGACTTGGCAGCTCCACCGCATCCCAGGCCACACCGTTAATACCACTGACAGCACCAACATCAATTTGGGTCAGCATATGGTGTAAGCCATGACCAAACTCGTGGAATAAGGTCGTCAGTTCATCGTGAGTTAACAGCGCTGGCGCATCACCGACCGCTGGGGTGAAGTTACACACCAGATAAGCGACAGGCAGTTGTACGCCATCGTTGGTTTGGCGACGAATACGGCAATCATCCATCCAGGCACCGCCACGTTTTTTCTCACGGGCATACAAGTCGAGGAAGAAGGCAGCGATTTGTTCGCCGTCTTTTAATACGTGGAAGAAGCGCACATCCGGGTGATAAGTATCAAAACTGGATTGCTCTTCAAACTGGATACCGTATAAGCGCGATACCGTTTCAAACATGCCGTTCACCACGGTATCAATCGGCAGATACGGGCGGATGTCTTCCTGAGAAATAGCGTAACGGCTCTGGCGTAATTTTTCGGCGTAGTAGGTTACGTCCCACGGCTGTAGCTTATCCACACCGTGCTCGGTTTTAGCAAACTCACTCAGCTCAGCAAATTCACGCTCGGCCTGAGGTTTGGCTTTGGCCGCCAGATCGGTTAAGAAGTCGATCACTTCTTGCCCACTGCCTGCCATTTTGGTGGCCACGGAATATTCGGCGTAGTTATCAAAACCCAGCAATTGCGCCAGTTCATAACGCAGTGACAGAATCTCTTTCATCACCTCGGAGTTATCGAACTCACCTGCATTAGGACCAGAATCAGAAGCACGGGTAACAAACGCGGTATACACCTCTTCGCGCAGTTCGCGGTTATCGGCGTAACTCATGATGGGCATATAAGATGGGAAATCGAGCGTGACTTTAAATTTTCCGTCTTCCCCAGCTAACTGGGCCAGCAGGCCTTTGGCACTGTCGGGCAAACCCGCTAACAGCGCTTCGTCGTCGATGATTTTGCTCCACGCCTGGGTGGCATCCAGCACGTTCTCACCAAACTTACTGGTTAGCTCAGATAAGCGCTGTTTGATCTCGCCGTAACGGGCTTTCTTTTCACCTTCCAGATCCACACCACTTAAACGGAAGTCACGCAGTGCGTGCTCAATGGCGGTTTGTTGTGCAGTGGATAAACCCTCAAATTCATCGCTGTTGCGTAATGCCTGGTAGGCGTCAAACAGATCACGATTCTGACCCATCTCGGTGCTGTATTGGCTTAACAATGGCAAACAGGCGTTGTACGCATCGCGCAGTTCATCGCTGTTTAACACGCCGTTTAAATGACCCACTGGCGACCAGGCTTTGGAAAGCTCGTCATCCCACTGTTCGATTGGGGCCACCAGCGAATCCCAACTCGGCGTTTGGCCTTTCAACTCAGCCAACAGCTGAGTGATACGCTCGCGGTTGGTGTTTAACCGTTGCTCAATCGCAGGCAACACCTGCTCTGGCGTGATGGCAGAAAACGGTGGCAGCAGGTGTTCTTGTAACAGCGGGTTAGTCATAGCGATGATGTCCGGATGAATAAATGGCAATTGTTATTCAGATTGGGTCAAATAAGCGGTAATTCAAGCGCACACAACCGATAAGAGAGAGTGTTATGGCTGAGATTAACGACAAGGCCGTCCGCAAATACCAGGGCACAGCCCCCAAACTGGGCGAGCGCGTGTTTGTTGACCGCAGCGCCGTGGTGATTGGTGATGTTGAACTGGGCGACGATGTCTCAGTGTGGCCACTCACCGTGATTCGTGGCGACATGCATCAGATTCGTATTGGTGCGCGAACCAGCGTGCAAGACGGTTCGGTACTGCATATTACCCACGCCAGTGATTTTAACCCAGGCGGTTACCCGCTGATCATCGGCGCAGACGTCACCATTGGCCACCAGGCCATGTTACATGGCTGCACCATTGGCAACCGTGTATTAGTCGGTATGAAAGCCATGATTATGGATGGCGCGGTGGTTGAAGATGAAGTGATTATTGCTGCGGGTGCCGTCGTCACACCGGGTAAAGTGCTGGAGAGTGGCTACGTCTACAAAGGCAATCCGGCGAAACAAGCACGTCCTATTTCGGAAAAAGAGCGTAACTTCTTCACCTACAGTGCTGGTAATTATGTGCGCCTGAAGGATAAACACCTGGCGGAAGGGTTTGATAGGTAGGAGCGGCTCGCCCCCAGCCGCGTCTCGCGCTACAATCAACGCCGATTTTTAAACCCCTTTCGATTAACTCTTTCGATAAAGACACAACGGATAGCGAATACCCATGGGCAGAGCGTATCAGAACCGTAAAGAATCCATGGCCAAAACGGCCGCGGCAAAAACCAAGGTCTACTCTAAATACGGCCGTGAAATTTACATGACGGCAAAAGCCGGTGGTACTGACCCATCCGGTAACCTGTCGCTGCGCTCGCTGATTGACCGCGCCAAGAAAGATCAGGTTCCGACGCACGTAATTGATAAGGCTATCGCCAAAGCCGAAGGTGGAACGGGTGAAGATTTCCAGCCAGCGCTGTACGAAGGCTTAGCGCCGGGTGGTGCCATGGTACTGATCAGCGCTTTAACCGATAACCCGAACCGTACCTTTGGTGAAATTCGCGGTATCTTCTCTAAGTGCAAAGCCAAGCTGGGCACCCAGGGTTCAGTCAGCCACAGCTTTGAACACTGCGCCATGTTTGTCTTCCCGGGTGAAGACGAAGAAGCCGCGTTAGAAGCCCTGATGATGGCCGACGTCGATGTGGGTGAGATCGAATGTGAAGACGGCATGATCACCGTTCAGGTACCACCAACCGAGTTCTTCAAAACCAAAACCGCATTAACCGAAATGGATGAAAACATTGATTTCGAGATGCAGGAAATCACCTACATTCCTCATGCTGAGCATGACATCAGCGCCGATAACGTTGAAGCGTTTGAGCGTTTTGTTGGCCTGATGAACGAGCTGGAAGACGTTCAGGAGATTTACCACAACGGTACTTACGCCAGTTAAGCACCTGACCTTACGTCTGTTATCTGAAAGCCATCGTTGCTTACGCAGCGGTGGCTTTTTTGTTTTTCTTCCCGTTTGTTACATTGCGCAATATAACGGTCACGAATCTGTCATTTCCCCCTGCGACCCTCTTTCTCCAATTTTAACGGACCTTAAAGACTCACTATTCACATTGGGGAAGCTTCGATGAATAGCAAACTGAATAAGAAACTACTGTCACTGGCCATCAGTGGTGTTTTATTGACCGCCTGTGGCAGCGACGATAACGATGATGATGACCTGCCACCGCAAGATGTCGTTACACTGCCGGGTGATGAGGTGACCGAGCCAGCACCGGTTACTCCACCAGCTCCAACAACCCCTCCAGCAGCACAAGCCAGTGGTGAAATTACTCAGATCGGCCGTTACAGCTCAGGCATCTACGACGACGGCGGTGCTGAAATTGTGGCCTTTGACGCCAGCAGCGATAAGTTGTTCGTGGTGAATTCCGGCGATTCCAGCATCGATGTATTAGATCTGAAAGATCCAGCCAACCCACAAAAGTTAACCACCATTGATGTCACGGCAGCCAGTGTTTCTGGTTTCAATGCTGGCGGTGCCAACAGCATCGCCATCAGCAATGGCAAACTGGCGGTTGCCGTCGAAAATGACGATAAGCAGGCCAATGGTCAGGTGTATTTTTACAACACTGACAGCATGGCGTTTGAAGGGGCTGCGGCAACCGGTGCACTGCCGGATATGGTGGCATTCACACCCAACGGAGAATACGTATTAAGTGCCAACGAAGGCGAGCCAAACGATGATTACGACAACGACCCGGAAGGTTCGGTCTCCATCATCAAGGTGTCGGACATGAGTGTTCGTACTGCGGATTTCACCCGCTTTAATGAAAATAAACAAAGCCTGAAAGACGCCGGGGTTCGTATCACAGGTCCAGTGGGCACCACCGTTGCCCAAGACGTTGAGCCGGAATACATCACCATCGACCGCAACAACAGCACTGCTTACGTCGCGTTGCAGGAAAACAACGCTCTGGCAGTGGTTGATATTACCAATGCTGAAATCACTGCGATTCTGCCGCTGGGTTACAAAGATCACAGCCTTGGTGGCAATGGCTTAGATGCGGATAAAAATGATAAGGCAGCCAATATCGTCACCCAACCATTTTTAGGCATGTATCAGCCCGATGCCATTGCCAGCTTTATGGCCGATGACGGAAAAACCTACATCGTCACGGCCAACGAAGGTGATGGTCGTGACTACGATGGTTATGTTGATGAAGTCGACCTGAAAGATCTGCCGCTGGATGAAGCCGCTTTCACTTCCAATCAGCGTGCTTTATTTGCCGATGGTGATGGCCTTGGAGATCTGACCGTTACCAACGCCACAGGCGATACCGATAACGATGGTAAGTTTGAAGAAATCTATGTCTACGGCAGCCGCTCCTTCTCCATCTGGGACGAAAACGGCAGACAGGTTTTCGATTCCGGTGATCAGTTTGAGCAGAAGGTAAAAGAAGTCGCAGCGGATAACTTCAACGCCAGCAATGATAAAAACAGCATTGATAACCGCAGTGACAATAAAGGTCCGGAGCCTGAAGGTGTGGCACTGATCAAACTCGGCAGCAAGGTATTTGCCTACATTGGTCTGGAGCGCCAGGGTGGCATTATGGTGTATGACATCACTGATCCGGCACAAGCGAGCTTCGTACAATACAGCAGCAACCGCGACTTTACCGTTGACCCGGAAGATATTGAGTCCGGTTCACTGAGTGCCGATGCGGCCGGTGACCTGGGTCCGGAAGGCATGTTAACCATCAGTGCTGCGGATAGCCCGAATGGTAAGCCACTGCTGGTCGTGGGTAATGAAGTGAGTGGTACCACCACCATCTACGAAATCCGCTAAGGTTTAATCAGCTTAAGCGGATCCATCTCAGGCCGGTCCCGGTGAGAACTGGGGCCGGTTTTTTATGCACTAAAAATGACCACTCTCTCAATTAAAACGCAATGACTTGCCGCCGGCTAATGGCAATCAGCCTTCATAAGCCTGCCTGACAAATACCCACATAGTTTAAATTGCTTTATTTTTCATAGACTTAGTTTTCTTATTAATATTTTTATAACCATTTGGTCAGTTTATTGCTTAAACAGGCAGATAACGGATCAATGGAGAATAAACAATGTCAGATTCTGCGCCTTCTGAACTGCTGTATGGCCTAAACGATAAACCGCCGGTACCCACGGCGTTTCTGGCCGCGTTGCAGCATATGCTCGCCAGCTTTGTTGGTATTATCACCCCCACCCTGATTATTGGTGGCGTGCTGGGGTTGGGCAGTGAAATTCCTTACCTGATCAGCATGGCGCTGATTGTATCGGGTGTGGGTACCTTTATTCAGGCACGTCGTTTTGGCCCGGTTGGTTCCGGGTTAGTGGCGGTACAGGGCACCAGTTTTGCGTTTTTAGGCGCAGTATTAGCGGCCGGGTTTATCGCCAAAGGCAAAGGCGGAGGCCCGGAAGAGATTCTGTCGCTGATTTTTGGCGTGTGCTTTTTTGGCGCTTTTATCGAAATTTTCCTCAGCCAGTTCCTGCATAAATTAAAAACCGTTATCAATCCGCTGGTCACCGGTATTGTGATCACCACCATTGGTTTTTATCTGATTAAAGTCGGTATGACTGACCTCGCCGGTGGTTTTAAAGCGCCTGACTTTGGCAGCCCGGAGAATCTGATGCTGGGTGGCGGCGTGTTACTGCTGATTATTATCATGAATCAGAGCAGCAATCCGGTTCTGCGCTCCGGTGCCATCTTCTTTGGTTTGATCGCCGGTTTTATTGCCGCGTATTTTATGGGCAAGGTGGATTTCAGTAAGTTATCCGGTATGGAATGGATTGCCCTGCCACTGCCATTTAAATACGGCTTTTCCTTCGATTTTGAAGCCTTTATTCCGGTCGCACTGATTTACCTGATTACCGCCATTGAGTCTTCCGGTGATTTAACCGCCACCTCAATGATTTCACGTCAGTCGATTAACGACGATGCTTACCGTCAACGGATTCGCGGCGGTGTACTGGCCGATGGTGTGAACTCCATGATTGCCGCCATCTTTAATACCTTCCCCAACACCACCTTCAGCCAGAACAACGGTGTGATTCAGTTAACCGGCATTGCCAGCCGTTATGTCGCTTTCTGGGTTGCCGGCATTCTGGTGGTGCTGGGTTTATTCCCAATCATTGGTGGTATCTTCCAACAGCTGCCCAAACCGGTATTAGGTGGTGCGACGCTGGTGATGTTCGGCACCATCGCCGCGGCGGGTATTCGTATTCTGGCAACGCTGGAACTGGATCGCCGCACCATGCTGATTATGGCGGTGTCGTTTGGTTTAGGACTGGGCGTTGCCATGGTGCCGGATGTGTTAAAAGAGATGCCAAAACTGGTTCAGAACCTGTTTGGTTCAGCGGTCACCGTAAGTGGTTTAAGCGCCATGATTCTGAATACGCTACTGCCTAACATCGAAACTAAACCTGCCACTGAGATGACATCAGCTGGCTGAACAGTCAGCCAGCTGATGGGATACGCCTGTCGCAGCGAGAGCTGCTACAGGCGTTTCATCGCTTTACGTACCCCAGGCAGATGCCGGCGACTGACGGCAATGCCTTCAGCCAAGCCTTTCAGATACACCTCATGGCCACCGGCGTCGAGTGCTTCAAGACGTTCAATCCGTGCCAGAGACACCAGCGCACTGCGATGTACCCGCAGGAAATGGTCACTAAATTCGTCTTCCAGATGCTTCAGCGATTCATCAATTAGAGTTTCGCCGTCAACGTGATAGACACTGACGTACTTTTGATCGGCGAGAAAATACACAATGTCGGCCAGCGCAATCAGCTGCATACCATTGTGCGTTCGGGCACTGATATGGGTGCGGGTTCCGGATACCGGT
The DNA here is from genome assembly GCF_965226395.1 of Bacterioplanoides sp. Taxonomy (GTDB): domain Bacteria; phylum Pseudomonadota; class Gammaproteobacteria; order Pseudomonadales; family Oceanobacteraceae; genus Bacterioplanoides. The sequence continues at coordinate 1,632,110 of NZ_OZ245358.1, forward strand.
TCCGCATCCTCGCCGTGTTGATCCAGCCATTCGGCGGCTCGTTGTAACGCCCGGCTCAGGTCAGCCTTGGCGATGGGCTTCATCAGGTAATCAATCGCTTTAACCCGGAAGGCCTGTAACGCGTGTTCGTCATAGGCGGTGCAGAACACCACTAATGGCACATGATCGAGTTCCTGAATGGCTTCGGCCACTTGCAGCCCGGTTTTGCCCGGCATCTGAATATCGAGCAGCACCAGATCACAGCGATACTGGCGCAGCCAGGACAAAGCCGATTCGCCATCACCAGCTTCGGCCACCACCTCAAAATCGCCATGTTCCTGCAGCAAACGCTTTAACCGCTCGCGCGCCAGTGGCTCATCGTCCACCACCAAAATACGATAATTCATGACTGGTTCTCCATTAACTGGCTGTCTGCTAGATGAGCTGCCATTAATGTCTGCGGCAAACGTAGCTGTACCCGGTACTGACCGCCCAGATCATCAATCGACAGCTCGGCCGGGTGTTGTTCTGTGGTGATCATCGCCAGCCGTGCCCGGATATTGGCCTGAGCCATCTGATTTCCATGCACACTCTCCTGCTCCGGATCTTTGGAATTGGCGATTTCTAACAGCCAGTCACTATCTTGCTGGCGTAAACTCAAACGAATCAGGCCACCCTGAACGACGGGCTGAATACCATGGTAGACGGCATTTTCCAGCAAAGGTTGCAGTAATAATTGTGGCACCATCAGTTCTGGCAGTGTCGCTGGTAAGTCCAGCTGTACCGTCATACGTTCGCCCAACCGCACTTGTTCGATATCGAGATAACGACGACTGAGTTCCAGCTCCTGTGCCAGCGGCACCAGCTTGTCATCGGCTTTGAGCACCGCACGAAACAGCTGAGCCAGATCGACCAGCATGTGCTCGGCTTTATCCGGATCAATCACAATCAGCGACGCGACGGTATTGAGGGTATTAAAAAAGAAGTGTGGCCGGATATTAGCCTGCAACGCCGCCAAACGGGATTTCAGCTCAGCCTGGGTTTTGAGTCGCCACTGACTTTGCACATAAAAATAACGCAGCGCCATCATGGCAAAAATCGCAGCAATCACCTGATTGCGTAACACCCAGGCCCAGTCGATGGCCGGGTCTTTCATCGGCCATAAATGCTCCCCCAGCAGACTCACGCCCAACGTCACCAGTTGGGTAATCGACAGTGCCACCAGCGACGCACTGAGCACATGCAGATGCGACATCAAGCCGCGTAACTGACACAACACCGCCACCGACAACAAGGCCACCCATTGCACAAATAACGACACAATGGCAAAGCGCTGCCAGGAAAAACCGGGTAATCCGGTTTCCACCAGCGTCAGTGCCAGTACCAGCGCCTCACTGAGAATCAGCAAAAACATTACCGCCCGGCTATTGCACAGATCCGGCAGGAAAAACGCTTCTAACAATTCATGTTTACTGGGGTGTTGTGACATGGAGTCCGGGGTCGTCACGCTCTTTCCTGAATAATTGATACAGATAGTGCCAGTAGCGTCGCTACACAAGAACTCATAGTCTCTCTATACAAGGAAGCCGGTGCAAGGTATCTGTTGGCAAAAGGCGCTGAAACAGCGACAGAATGCACTTTGAGTGGTTATAATCCGCCGCCATAACGCTGTCTGCCTGCGCAACCAGCAGGTGTCCGTCAACAAATTGAGGTGTGATATGACTGATCAGAACCAAACCAACTCATCTTGGGGTGGCCGTTTTTCCGAACCAACCGACGCGTTTGTGGCGCGTTATACCGCTTCGGTAAACTTCGATCAGCGTATGTACGCGCAGGACATTCAGGGCTCGGTGGCACACGCCAAAATGCTGTGCAAAGTCGGCGTGCTGAGCGAGCAGGAGCGTGACGATATTCTGCGTGGCCTGGAAGAAGTCCGTCAGGAAATCGAGAGCGGCAACTTCAACTGGTCGGTTGAGCTGGAAGACGTTCATATGAACATCGAAGCCGCGCTGACCGCCAAGATTGGCATTACCGGTAAGAAACTGCACACCGGCCGTTCCCGTAACGACCAGGTAGCCACCGATATTCGTCTGTATATGCGCGACGAAATCGACGTGATTGCCGCCGAGCTGACCCGCCTGCAACAAGGTCTGGTTGAGCTGGCAGAACAAGAAGCCGACACCATTATGCCGGGCTTCACCCACCTGCAAACCGCCCAGCCGGTTACTTTTGGTCATCACCTGCTGGCCTGGAACGAAATGCTGGAGCGCGACTTCGCACGTCTGATGGACTGCCGCAAGCGTATCAACATCCTGCCATTAGGTGCCGCTGCACTGGCTGGTACCACCTACCCGATTGATCGTTTCTATACTGCTGAGCTGCTGGGCTTTGATCGCCCAACCGAAAACAGCCTGGATTCCGTATCCGACCGTGACTTTGCGATTGAATTCACCAGCGTGGCGTCATTGATTATGATGCATATGTCACGTTTCTCGGAAGAGCTGGTGCTGTGGGCTTCCGCTCAGTTCCAGTTTATCGACCTGCCGGATCGCTTCTGCACCGGTTCTTCCATCATGCCGCAGAAGAAAAACCCGGACGTACCAGAACTGGTGCGTGGTAAAACCGGCCGTGTGTATGGTCATATGATTTCGCTGCTGACGCTGATGAAGTCACAACCACTGGCGTACAACAAAGACAATCAGGAAGACAAGGAGCCGCTGTTCGACACTGTCGATACCCTGCGTGACTCGCTGCGTGCCTTCGCGGATATGGCGCCACACCTGCAAGCCAAAAAAGAATTTATGTACGAAGCGGCCAAGCGTGGTTTCTCCACCGCAACCGACTTAGCCGACTACGTTGTGCGTAAAGGTATTCCGTTCCGTGACGCGCACGAAATTGTGGGTAAAGCCGTGGCCTATGGCATCGAAAGCGGTAAAGACCTGAGTGAAATGACGCTGGAAGAACTGCAACAGTTCTCGGATGAAATCACCGCCGATGTCTTCGACGTATTAACGCTGGAAGGCTCGGTTGCTGCCCGTGACCATATTGGTGGTACGGCGCCGAATCAGGTTCGTGCGGCTTCGGCTCGTGCTAAGGAAGCACTGGCGAAGCGTTAATCAAACTCATTAAAGGCGATAATTATTTATCGCCTTTAATCTTTTCTAATTCTTCTTTTAGTTTTTCAACGTTGTTGTGTTCTTCAAAGAAGCGAACGAATGCTTGGACTTGTTGGCCTTTTACACCTGAGAACTGATTTAGATATTTTTTAATGCCAATCGAACGCCAAGTAAATTCTGTATCTACTGCTAAATCTTCTACATTTTGAAGTACATTATCAATATCAGTTTTATCAAGTAAAAATAGTAAAAAACTCATAATGGAAGACGCTAAGACACTTGAATCAAGACTATCTAAAGCATTATTTATTCTTCTCTCTGAGCGATTTTTCGGCTCTCTCAGAATAGATAGCTCAGCACGATTTATTATAGCTCCTTCAATTGCCTTTTTTATGCCTGGTAATTTTTTCTTTTCAAATCTAGTAATTAAATAGTCGTAAGTAGCAGCAGCTTCATCTAGGCGTCGCTCCTCACCTAAGATAATGCTTTTATTGTACAGTGCCATAGCAACTGTCTCTTGCAGCTTCAGTTGGTCACTACTTAAAAACCGAGCAATCAAATCATCGTAGACGGCTAGAGCTTCATTTGGACGTTTCTTTTGATCTAGGATATTACTCTTATTATACAGAGCCAAACCAACCAGCTCTTGTAACTCCGATATTTCGCTACTCTCAAATCGAGTGATTAAATTATCGTAGATAGAAACTTCTTCATCTAGACGACCATCCAAATTTAGGCAAAGTGCCTTTGCAAATAGAGACGATGCTACATCTATATCTTTAGCATCTATATGTCGTTCTGATAGTTCAAAATATTCCATCGCTTTTGGATAATTATTGCGCGTGTATTCATCAACACCCAGTTGATACCAGTCATCGGGGGTAAATTCAGATTCTGGTTTTTGACGAAGTTTAAAGGTGCTGATTTGGTATTCTTCTTTCTCTTCTTCTGTTAGCTCTTTCTCGATAGCTTTCTGAGCAAGCTTTTTAATTCGTTCTAGATAATCATGTGATTCATTCAGAATTTTTTTAATTTTTTGTTCCAGATCTTCGATTCGTTTTTCCGAGTCCATAAGAAGATTAGTTATATGTTCCTCCCACTTCTCTCGATGCAGATTTATTTCGTTTTTTAGTTGCTCTGATAAATCACTTTTGATCTCTTCCGAATAGATTTCTAGCTGCTCTTTCGCTGATTCAACAGCCAATTTCTTCGATTGAGAACTAAATATTAAAGTAATGCCAGTTATAACTACGGACAAGATACCAGCGACAATCCCAAACCATCCCAATACAGTTGTATATTTATCAACACTAGCACCAATATCTGAAATCCGCCCTTCATATTGATCAACCTGATTAGACAATTTTCCATGCTGTAAATTGACCGATTGTGTTAGCTGGTTTAACTGCTGTTTCAGCAACTCAATCTCTTTGTTCTGCTCTATCGAATCGGTAGCAGACCGGCTGTACTCAAGTCGGTTTACCCGGTCTTGCAGATCAAAAAGCTGCTGCAGAACAATCGAGTTAATTTCAACTGAGGGGGGTTGCTTAGAGTCTTGGGCTTGAGTCTGAGTCTCGGCTTGAGCTTGTGCTGTTGCACTGCCGCAAACCGAAAACACTAAAACGAAAAGAAGGGATTGGAGAATTGCTTTCATCAACGGGCCAATAGGTAAGTCCTTTATCAGCAATTGAGCCACTGAATGTGGTGAAATGCAATTCTCATTAATTTCTGACATTAAGCAGAAATAAAAAGTCGTACTGTTTTTACTCCGCAGGATCAGCCTTCGTAGCACCACTCACCACCACAACCCCGGCTTCGCCTTGTGCGTCCAGCGTCGTGATGCGATAGCTGTACGAAGTACTCGCCGTCAGCCCGCTATCGACATATTTCTGAGTGGTTGCATGGGAGCCGTCTGTCACATTCTGATCGTAATCCGAATGGCGGGCAGCGATCACGCTGTAGGCACCGCCGTTTTCGGAGCGTTCAATTTTATAGCCACGCTGTCCTAGCGGCTCACCCCAATCAAGAATCAGTGTGGTGTCAGAATAAGAAATCACACGCGCGTCTTGTGCCGGTTCAGCACGTAGCTGAACATTCACCACATCCGAAGCGGCACCCGCCGCCGAATTTTTCAGCGCTTTCACCCGATAGCTATAAGCGCTGCCCGCCAATAACCCCGTGTCGGTGTATTGGGTGGTTGCAGCATTCAGTAATGCCAGTGAATAAAACGATAAGCCATCTTCAGAACGCTCCAGCATATATTGCTCTGCGCCGTTCACAGCATTCCAGCTCAGGGCAACCTGTTGGTGGTCAACGCTGGTCTGTCTGAGACTCGCTGGAGCAGCCAGCTCAGAGTTAACACTACGCTCGGTCTGACCGGTAATCGCCACCGAAGAAAACTGCGCCTGCGCCATCGCACCGGTATTCAACGCCGATTGTGCTAAGCCCACATAGATTTCATCGGGAGTGTCGATGGTTTGTTCGCTGATCAGTGTCCAGTCACTGCCATTTGCTGACAGATAACTGCGGAAGCGGTTAAAACCACCGCCCGATTCGCTGGCTAACCGTTCCAGGCGCAACCAACGTGTGTCAGCAGGCGCGGAGCCATTGTGTTGAGAAGCACCGTCTGTTTGTGTTCGTACGGTCTGACTCGGGCCGTTACTGCCCGACACAAACTGGCCGATATGAGCACTGCCGGCGCTTAACTCCGCGCGCATCATCACGCCAAATTTGGCCCATGGAGCAGACGCATTATTACTCTCTACTTTTGCCACAATGCTGCCCGCGCCCTGCAATTTCTGATACACAAACACCATGTTGTCGGCACTATTCCAGATATCACCGCCGGTCGCTTTTAACGTCCACTGGCGGGTATTGGCGTTGTAAGAGGTCTCGCCAATTAACCGTTTTGGGCCAAAGTTCGCCACCCGCCAATCTCCGGGAACGGCATTCACCCGCAGCCGGTATTCGCCCAAATCGCTGTAGCGTTTAGCGCTTTCCAGCTGCAGGTAATAACGTCCGGCCGCCAGATCAGCCGCTAACCACTGGTGGTTAATGCCATTATTCACCAAGCCAATCGGCTGTTTGTTCGCGTTTAATAATCGCAGCGTGATATTTACCGGCGACAAACCAAAGGCATTGCTGCTGATCAGGGCATGGCCGCCGTCCCAGTCAAAAAAGAAACTGTCGACATCATTCATGGTTTCGATCACGCCACTGGCGACAAATCCTTTATGCTCCAGGCGTCCCAGCAGGGTGGCTGAATCCAGATCCGCGGCATGGTCATCCGGTCGATAGCCACTGCTGCTGTCATCAAATGCTCTCACCCGGCTGGCGAGGTGCTCCACGCCACCAAAAAAGCTGTCTTTGGCATTGCCACGGAATTTATTCGACCACTTATTCACAATGCGGTCACCGGCGCCCAGGTGCCAGCCGCGTAACGGATAAGGGCTGGCGTAATAACCAGAGTTCACCGCACCCTGATCATCCAAACCAATCACATGACCAAGACCAAAGGTATGCCCACCTTCGTGACCCACTACTGAAGAGTACGGCCCATGCTCTGCCCGCATCTGCGCAATATCCCGTTTACTATGACCATAACCACCATAGGCCACGCCCAACTTGGCACCGGGGAAAATCACGTTCCAGCTATGCGGGCGCTCAAGGTCAATTTCGGTCGTTACATCTAAGTCAAACATAGCGAACTGAGCCGCAGTGGTTGCCCACCAGTTGTATATAAACTCCTGCTCCTGGGCGTTATAGGTGTTGGGGTCTCCGTCGAAGTCCACGCCATCATGGAATTCGCCTAGATCGAAATCACCATCAAAATCGAGATACACCTGCCCTTTGGCGTTGGGCAGGCTGTGCAATAACGGCAAACCACGCGCATCAGTTTTCATATCTTGTGGCAAACCGTAGTTATAAAACGCCGGCTCATGAGCGGGAGTAACCACTGGCGAAACCGGACCATCAGGCTGAGAATCAGACCCTGAATCCTCTGGTTTGGGGGTTGAAGGAGTAGAAGTTTGAGGAGGGTTCGCAGTTGCCCCGTCATCCACTCCACCGGAACCCGATGAACCACCACAAGCAGCCATCATCAGAGATGACAGAATAATCAGACTCAGGGGCTTGGCGCGGCACGCTATACCAGCAACTCGATAACCCATATCACCAACTCGATAACCCATGGACAGGCCCTAATAAAAAAGAATTAATTTCTGTCAGACAACCCTAGCACGAGCCCAGTAACAACCAAGTTATAAAATGAAAAAATGTGATGCACAGAGCACTAAGATCAATAAAACACAGTCTCAGCCGCTGAATAGCAACCACTGACGAGTGCAATTCCCGAACACTCAGCGCACAATATCGGCTCCCATTGTTAATAGGCTCGCTTGTGCTGCCACTGGTTTATCACCCCAACTATTCCTGCCCCTTCCCGGAAGATCATCGCTTTGTGATGTCGAAGTTTGTACGTCTGCACGACTACTGCTTACAGCATGGGTTGATTGGTCAGCACAATTTATTTCAGCCTGAGACTGTCAGTCAGCAAGTCATGAGCATTGCGCACGCCATGCCTTATCTGCAGATGATCAGTGAACAGAACGACGATACCGACCCAGACAATAAAAAAGCCTGGCGGCGTATTGGTTTACCCTGGAGTCAGGGGCTGGTTGAGCGCACCTTCACCGCCCCTAATGGCACCTTGTTAACCGCTAAGCTGGCGCTGCAATATGGCATGGCGAGTCATTTAGCCGGTGGCACTCACCATGCTCATCGTGATTTTGGTTCCGGCTTTTGTCTGTTGAATGATTTAGCCTTTACCGCCTTGTCGTTATTACACAGCGGTGAAGTGAAGAAGATTCTGATCTTTGATTTAGACGTGCATCAGGGCGATGGCACAGCCGCCATCTTAAAAGACGAACCGCGCGCCTTTACCTGCTCGATTCATTGTGAAAAGAATTTTCCATTCCGTAAAAGTGCCAGTGATCTGGATATTGGCCTGGATAAATTCCTCGAAGATAACGCCTATCTGGAGGTCGTCGAGGGCACTCTGAATCAACTGCTCGATCAACACCAGCCAGATATTGTGCTTTACGATGCCGGAGCGGATGTGTGGCAAGGCGATGAACTGGGGCATTTAAATATCAGCTGGAACGGCGTTCAGCAACGCGATGAGTTGGTGTTAAAAACCTGCTTACAACGTCATATTCCGGTAGCGACTGTGATTGGTGGTGGCTACGACAAAGACCACACCCGGTTAGCGAAACGTCATGCCGTCGTTGTGGAAACCGCGGCGCATTTATTTGCTCAGTATTTAGATTAACCCCTGTATTAACTCCTTACTTGGCTTTTTAATGCGTTTACATCAATACCGGATTTACGGATACGTGAGGCTAAGGTTGTTGGCGCAATACCTAATAAAACCGCGGCGCCATCTTCGCCAAAAATTTTCCCCTGGGTTTGTTGTAACGCATTACGCAGATTCTGTTGCTGAAAGCGAATCATCTCGTGCTCAGACAAGACCGTGCTTTTAACGGATGCCGGGGTTTCTGAGCGCGGTGCTGACGCAGCCGACATGCCAGCCAGTTCTGTAAATCGCAGTGTATTGCCCTGAGCCAGAATCACCTGACGTTCAATCACATTCTCCAGCTCACGAATATTACCCGGCCAAGGGTAGTTCATCAGAGTCTGTAATTCACTTAACGGGACTTTTAATACCGGCTTATTGCTGCGCTGGGCTGCTTTATGAACAAAGTGCTGAGTTAATAATGGGATATCATCTTTACGCTGGCGCAAAGGCACAGAGTTCACCGGAAAAACATTCAGCCGGAAATATAAATCTTCGCGAAAGTGACCCTGCTCCACCTGATGTTTTAAGTCTTTATTGGTGGCTGCCACAATACGCACATTAATACTACGGGTGCGGGTGTCGCCTACCCGCTCAATTTGTTGCTCCTGTAAGGCACGCAATAACTTACCCTGTAAATGCAGTGGAATTTCTCCCACTTCATCAAGAAATAACGTGCCACCACCGGCCATTTCAAACCGTCCTGGGCGATCTTGTGTAGCACCGGTAAATGCACCTTTCACATGACCAAAAAATTCACTCTCAAATAAATCTTCAGGAATGGCGGCACAGTTCACCCGGATTAACGGACGGCCATTACGCGGACTGATATCGTGCAGCGCCCGGGCAATTAATTCTTTACCGGTACCGGATTCCCCCTGAATCAATACCGTGGCATCAGTGGGTGCCACCAGCTCAATTTGTTGCAACACCTGCTGAATCGCCGGGCTCTTGCCAATAATCTGGTGGTGATTAAATTCCGAATTTAATTCTTCCTGCAGGTAAGCATTTTCCAACTCCAGCTTATCTTTTAATTGCTGCACTTCATCGAGTGCCGCCAGCAGTTTTTTCTGATCGGCTTTTTTCTGGGTCACATCACGAAAAATCACCACCGCACCAATGGTAAAACCGTTATCACGAATCGGCGTACTGGTGTATTCCACCTCCACCGCACGACCGTCTTTAGACCAGAATACGTCGTCTTCAACCACGTGAACTTTACTGTCGCGGAAGGCTTCAAAAATCGGGCAGTCACAGGCATGAAAATGACTGCCATCACGATGCGAGTGATGCACCAGGCTGTGCATATTTCGCCCTAATAATTCCTCGTTGGTATAGCCTAAAATACGCTCCGCCGCCGGATTAACAAAAGTGGTGATGCCATGGGCATCAACCCCATAAATGCCTTCCCCGGCGGCATCGAGTAGCAGCTCATTGCCCCGTTCAAATTCCTGAAATACCTGAGCCACCCGATTCCAGTGACCAATGCCGGAGGTGTAATGGCTTTCGGCATCGGAGCGCTGGCGCTGACGTTCCACCTCCGCCACCGGAAACATATTAAAAAACACCACATACTGGTCGCCCTGTTGCTCACCTCGGGCATGAATTTCAACCCGTATATCCTGGCCCTGTTCCGGTTGCTGTATCCGCAGCGATAACGAGTCATTCCAACCACGGCCGCAAGTAATAATTTCTTCGGTAAAGGTAATCAGTTGTGGGAAATGCCCCGGAAATAACCGCGATACACTGCCCTCAAGTAATCGCGGAGCTGCTTCGCCAACCAAGCGACAAAAATCCTGATTCACCTGCAGGATACGGTTATGCCAGGGGTCAATCGCAATTTGTGCTCCGGCAGCCGCCTGAAAAAACCAGGTTGGGTTAATCATCACCATATCCTCTGTGCAGAAAAATCACTCTCTTTTATGCCCTTCAAAAATCACTCCAGATTACGACTCTTCGTAGTCGCCACTACGACATTTCCTACATTACGAATTTTCGTTGTTCTGTTTTTTCGGACGATTTTTAAAAATCCTTTATTAATCAAGGCATTAAAAAACTTTCGGGGTTTGGCACTGGGGTTGCTCTAACGGTGTTAACCCGAGCCGAGGTTTTAGCGACGATTTTTACCTCAGAGGCTCAGCCATAAAAACGCACCATAAGATCAGCCAGATACGGACTTTTTCAGCGACGTGCGATTTTTCAGGGCAGACCGAATGTTTTAATAAAAGGGGAAGTACGATGGGGAATAAAAGCTTAGGCAATCCATTCGACAGTGATATTTCACTGGCACACACCAAAGGCTGTACCTGCAAAACCTGTCAGGCGGAACACGCTCAGGTTTTAACCGATTACGACCGTCAGGCCTTACTGGAAAAACAGCTGGAACAACAGATTGAGCAGGATGCGCTGGCGTCACAACATACCCAGGCAGCTCACGGCCAAACCACTAACACCCAGCCCGGCGCGGCCTTCGATAGCAGCGACGACATGATGGATCGTGCGATTGAAAGCGCCATCGTGCGTGGGGTATTTGGTCATAACGATATGCAGCGCCGAGATTTTATTCGCGCTGTGGGTGGCGGTACGTTAGCTGCGGTACTGGGCAGTATTATTCCTCTGGATAAAGTAAAAGCCGCGGTGAAAGATTCGATTGGCCCGCTGGAAAAATCCAAATTAAAGATCGGCTTTGTTCCTATTACCTGTGCAACTCCCATCATTATGGCGCAGCCCATGGGCTTTTATGCCAAGTACGGATTGGATGTTGATGTGATTAAAACCGCAGGCTGGGCAGTAGCACGGGATAAATCATTAAACGGCGAATACGATGCCTCTCATATGTTAACGCCCATGCCGCTGGCGATGAGTATGGGTGCTGGTTCCACCGCCACGCCGTACATTATGCCCGCGGTAGAAAACATTAATGGCCAGGCCATTGTGTTGCACAACAAACACAAAAATAAGCGCAACCCAAAAGACTGGAAAGGATTTAAATTCGGCGTGCCGTTCGATTATTCGATGCACAACTTCCTGTTGCGTTATTACGTTGCCGAACATGGTATCGACCCGGATAAAGATATTCAGATTCGTGTCGTGCCACCACCAGAGATGGTCGCCAATTTACGCGCTGGTAACCTCGATGGCTACTTATCACCCGACCCGTTTAACCAGCGCGCGGTGTACGAAAAAGTTGGTTTTCTGCACACCTTAACCAAAGACATCTGGGAAGGTCATCCGTGCTGTGCCTTTGCTTGCAGTCAGAAGTTTGCCACCGAAATGCCCAACACTTATGCGGCGTTGTTTAAGTCGATTGTTGATGCCACACACTTCTCGGCCAAAGCAGAAAACCGCGCTGAAATCGCTAAAGCCATTTCCCCGAAAAATTACCTCAACCAGCCAGAAGTGGTGGTTAAGCAGGTGCTCACCGGCCGCTATGTGGATGGCCTGGAGAAGAAGGTTTACGACGTGCCGGATCGGATCGACTTTGATCCGTTCCCATGGCATTCGATGGCGGTATGGATTCTCACTCAGATGAAACGCTGGGGATACGTTAAAGGTGATATCGACTACAAAGGCATTGCTGAACAGGTTTATGTCGCCTCCGACACCGCTAAGGTAATGCGTGATTTAGGGTACGAACCACCGGCCAAAACCTATGAAAACTACACCATCATGGGCAAGGAGTTTGATTACACCAAGCCGGAAGAATACATCAACAGCTTTGCCATTAAGCGGGTGTAACGGCTATGGCAAACTTTTTTTCACGCGACTTCTTGTCACGCCGTTCACTCAATGTACGCGCCACGCTGGTGGCGCTGCTACTGCTGTTGGTCTCACTGGGTATCTGGGAGGTGTTAAATCAGCCACCCGAAGCTTCCGGCGAACTCAGTGAGTTTGAGCTGTTGATGGGTGGTGCCGATCAGGAAGCGCGGGTCCCCCCGCCTTCCGCCGTATTGGCTCACGCCTGGAACGAGCTCAGCAATCCCTTCTATGACGCCGGGCCGAACGATAAAGGCATTGGTATTCAGCTGGCCTATTCCCTGTATCGGGTGCTGACCGGCTTTTTAGCGGCCACGTTAGTTGCCGTGCCTTTGGGGTTTCTGATTGGCATGTCACCACTGATGTATAAAGCGCTGAACCCCTTTATTCAGGTGTTACGGCCTATTTCACCTCTGGCCTGGATGCCACTGGCGTTATTTGTGATTAAGGATTCAGAGCAGTCCGCCATCTTTGTGATTTTTATCTGCTCCATCTGGCCGATGTTAATCAACACGGCCTTTGGTGTGGCCGGTGTCCGCCAGGACTGGATCAACGTTGCCCGCACCCATGAGTTGAGCAGTTTACGCACCGCCTGGCAGGTTATTTTGCCCGCCGCCGCGCCCACCATTCTTACCGGCATGCGTATTTCCATTGGTATTGCCTGGCTGGTGATTGTCGCCGCCGAGATGTTAGTGGGTGGTACCGGCATTGGTTATTACGTCTGGAATGAGTGGAACAATCTCGATCTCAACAGCGTGATCTTCTCCATTCTGATGATTGGTCTGGTGGGCATGTTGCTGGATCTGGCGTTGGGCGCGTTAAGCAAACTGGTGCAGTACGAGGAATAAACCATGAGCAAACATTTTGTCAGCGTCGAAGGACTGAGCCGCATCTACCCCGGCAAACCCGACGATGTGGTGGTGTTTGAAAACGCTAATCTGAACATTGAGCAGGGCGAGTTTGTCTGCATCATCGGCCATTCCGGTTGTGGCAAATCGACCATTTTAAATGTGCTGGCCGGGCTGGATGAGCCATCTGCCGGCGGTGTGATTATGGATGGTAAAGAAGTCAGCGGCCCAAGCCTAGATCGTGGTGTGGTGTTCCAGAATTACAGCCTGCTGCCCTGGTTAACGTCATTACAAAACGTCAGCTTCGGCGTCAAAGCCCGCTGGCCACAGTGGACGCCACAGCAGGTTCAGGCACACAGCCAGAAATTCTTAGAAATGGTCGGGCTCAGCCATGCATTGCAGAAAAAGCCTTCACAACTCTCTGGTGGCATGCGCCAGCGGGTCAGTATCGCCCGGGCCTTTGCCACCTCACCCAAACTGCTGCTGTTGGACGAACCCTTTGGCGCACTGGATGCCCTGACCCGGGGAGTGATTCAGGATGAGTTGATGGCGATTTGCCGCGAAACACAACAGACCGTGTTTATGATCACCCACGATGTCGATGAAGCGATTCTGCTGTCGGATCGCATCATTCTGATGTCAGACGGCCCGCATGCTGAGATTGCTGAATCGGTCACCATCAACTTACCCAAACCCCGCAACCGGGCCGAGATTGTGAATGATCCGGGCTATTACCGGATTCGTAATCACCTGATCGATTTTCTGGTGAATCGCTCCCATGAACGCCACGGCCAGCCACAACCACTGGCGGTTGATCCGGCCGCGGATAACCCGTCGATGACGATGAACGCCGTCGCCGCTCAATAACCAACAACCTTAGTCACACTCACAACACAGTAATAACGATCCTTTGAGGAGAACAATGATGATGGATAAAGTCACCATGACCGAGGCGTTAATCGCCGCCAAATTAGAGAAAGGTTTAACCTGGGAACAAATGGGCACCGAACTGGGCATGTCACCGGTATGGTTAACGTCTTCCTGTTTAGGCATGAACAGCGCTCCGGCCGAAAAAGCCTCGGCCATTGCCGAATATCTGGGCTTTGGTTCTGAAATGGCCGAAGCACTGGCGGCCTACCCAACCAAAATCTGGGACCAGGCAGTGCCTACTGACCCTCTGATTTACCGCCTGTATGAAGTGGTCGGTGTTTACGGCCCGACGTTAAAAGAAGTAATTCAGGAGAAATTCGGCGACGGCATCATGAGTGCCATCGACTTTTCGATGGAAATCGACAAGATCGAAGATCCCAAAGGCGACCGGGTATTGCTCACTTTAAACGGTAAGTTCCTGCCCTACAAAAGCTGGTAACGAAACTTTTCAGACTGACCATTATCCATTAATGGTCAGCATCAATATCTAACAAATCAGCCAATCTATCAGCAAACCCACAGAGCTTAATAAGGTAGTTTTATGTCACGCCCTCCTTTACCGCCGTTCAGCCATGACGATGCGGTGATTAAAGTCCGCAAAGCCGAAGATGCCTGGAACGGCAAAAACCCCGAAGCCATTGCCCTGGCCTATTCAGAAGACTCCCGCTGGCGTAACCGTGCGGAGATTTTTTCGGGTCGTCCGGCCATCATTGAGTTTTTAACCCGCAAATGGCAGCGCGAACTGGACTATCGTCTGATTAAAGAAATCTGGGCGCATAGCGATACCCGGATTGCAGTACGCTTTGCCTACGAATGGCAGGATGACGCAGGCCAGTGGTATCGCGCCTACGGCAACGAAAACTGGGAGTTTGACGAAGAGGGACTGATGAAAGCCCGCCATGCCAGCATCAACGACAAGCCCATTAAAGAGTCTGAACGCTTATTCCACTGGCCCAGCGGCCCTCGTCCGGTGGACCATCCGGGGCTGACAGAACTGGGGTTATAAGATTGTCAGCGGCCTCTGTTTTACACCATCGCATTTAAGTACACTGGTGCCAATTTAAAATAAATATAAAGGCTCACCAGTGTCTGACATTCGCTTCTCTTCATGGGGTCTGTGCATCGCCCTGCTTTCTGTCCTTAGCCTGGCCGGCTGTGGGGCATCGACCTCAGGCTCTGGCCAACCAGCAGGTGACACCCCGAACAACCCGTCACAAGATAATTCTGATGACGGAAGCGATACACCTGACACTGGCACTCCAGATAACACGACCCCAGATAACAATACGCCTGATAACAACAATTCTGATAACCCGGACACAAGCAACCCTGGGGATAACTCTGACAATGATGGTGATTCCAATCCTCCGGTGGCTCCGCCGATTGGATCTGACTGCCAATACTCTGCTCCACCGCCGCCTTCCTTAACGGAACATTTTTCTATTTCTCTGAGCGATAACACTTACCAGCACCTCGATGGTGAAGAGTTGGTTAGCAATAACAGCAACGTCTATGGCACCTGGGCCATTGTGCATCAGCAGTCTTCTAGCGATACCTCAAACGAACGCCAGCGCTTGCAGCAGCATCAGATACGTACTCTGTTGGTGATCCGGGAAGCCAGCAGCAGTACCGCCCAGACTCCGGTGGCAGAAATTGCCAGCTGTATCACGGCCGGACAATTCAGTATCCTGAATAATCCAACCATCGGCGATGAGCTGGCGCTGCCGTTATCACAAAGCAGTGATCTGGTTTTGAACCTGACCTCAATGACACAAATGAACGGTGTTGCACCACACACCAGCACCCGGGCGATTAAACTCGATGCCAGCCAGCAGCCACTGGCGACGATAAGCGGAGATATTGATGGCGAATCCGTGACAGCAGAAGATGTCTGGTGCGTTCAGGTGTTCCGCAATACCCTTTCACAACAACAGTGCTCAGGTACGGTGACACTCAACGTCGCGGGATCGGGCATCCGTTTTAATGGCGATACACTCAATGCCGATATGCAGGTTATTTACAGCGATGACAGTGAGAATCTGATTCTCAACAGTAACCGTCCCGCCCCTGCCGTCACCTTGTTTGATGAGGCGTTAACCAGCGCCGAGGCCGCAACCATTGGCGCCAGTGTTGAGCGCAGATCCATACAACTCAACAGCCGCCTGAATGTCCAGAAGCTGAATGAGGGCAACCCGGTAAATGCCTCAGCCACGCTGGTGCTGGTAGCTCCCTGAATTGACCAGGCTAGCTCATCGCCTCACTTCATAGCCCCGGCCAGTGAGGTCAGCATCTGCTGCTTCAGCCACATCAGTGCCGGGTCCCGGTTAGCCTTCTGGTGCCAGTAAAGGTGAATATCCAGCGGTGGCAGCTCCAGCGGCACCGGGCGAATCACAATGCCGCCGTTACGCTGCATCTGACGGGCGTAGCTTTGCGGCAGCGTCAGCAGCAGATCAGTGTCTTTCACCACTTGTAACGCGGCATAATAATTCTGACAGCGCAGGGCAATTTTGCGGCTCTGACCACTGCGGTTCAGGGCAAAGTCTTCGACTCCCGGCCCTTCGTGGCGGCTGGACACCAACACGTGAGAAGCCGAGGTATAAGCCGCCAGATCCAGTGCGGTATTCTGCAGCGGATGATCGCTGCGCATTGTCACCACCATGGCTTCGCGCCCGAGTGGCTGATGTTCAATGTCGTCCGGTACCGGTAATAACACATCGGCGGCAAAGTCGATCTGACCACTGCTGAGCTGCTGCATAATCTCGCGCCGTGGAACCCGCAGGCTGCGCAGCTGAATATTGGGTGCCTGCTGCTGCAAGTTAGCCAGCAGCGGCGGCAAAGCAATAAACTCCATCATATCGCGGGCGGCCAGCGTGAATACCCGGCTGGCCTGAGACGGTTCAAACGCCAGCCCTTCACCCAGTGTCGACTCCAGCTCCTGCAGTGCCACCCGCACCCGATCAACAATCGCTTTTGCCAGCGGCGTTGGCGCCATACCTTTGCCGGAGCGCTCAAACAACGGATCATCGAAGCGTTCCCGCAGCCGCGCCAGAGCATGACTGACGGCGGGCTGGGATAAATACAAACGCTCGGCCGCACGGGTCAGATTGCCTTCGCGGTAGATGGCATCAAACACCACAAATAAGTTGAGATCGACCCGGGATAAATTAATGTCCTGCATACTGCTTCAGCCTTAGCATTCCTATTAGTAATAGATTATCAAGCCCGCAGCAGCTTGTCTGCGTACGTATTTGAAGCGGTGTGAGCACGAAACATGAGCTTTGACCTGACGCCAGGATGTTTTTATATTGCCACCTCATTTCTCAGTTACCGTCAGTGACTGTGCCAACGTATAAGGATCACTTGTTATGGCTCTTTCTCAGTTCGAATGCTTTCAGATCACGGTTCAGGATTACATCGCACACCTGCAGTTCAGCCGCCCGGATCAGCTCAATTCCATGAACAAAGCGTTCTGGGTCGATCTGCCTCGTGCGATTGCTGAGATTGAGACCCAAACCGATGCTAGGGCTATTGTGATTTCTTCCAGCGGCAAACACTTCTCTGCGGGTATCGACCTGAGTGTGTTATCCGATCCGGCGGCATTCCCAATGACACCAGACGCACACGATTCCGGCCGTTTAGGCGAAAACCTGCGCCGTATTGTGATGCAGCTGCAAGACAGCCTGAGTTCTCTGGAGCGCACCCGCCTGCCGGTATTAACCGCGATTCAGGGCGGCTGTATTGGTGGTGCGGTGGATCTGGTGTGTGCTGCCGATATGCGTTATTGCAGCGCTGACAGCTACTTCACCATTAAAGAAACCGAAGTGGGCATGACCGCTGACGTCGGCACACTGCAACGGATGCCGAAACTGATTCCGGCTGGTGTAGTACGCGAGCTGGCGTATACCGGGCGTAACTTCAGTGCCGATGAAGCGTTACGTCTGGGCTTTGTGAATCAGGTGTTTGAGTCGCAAGAGGCCATGTTGGAAGGCGTTATGGATATCGCCCGTAAGATCGCCGCAAATTCACCACTGGCGGTCAGCGGTTGCAAAGAAATGCTCAACTACAGCCGCGATCACAGCGTTGAAGACAGCCTGAGATACATGGCCACCTGGCAGGCTGGTATGTTCCGCCAGCCGGACATGTTGACGACTTTCGCGGCCAAAGCCAAAAAAGAAGCGCCTCAATACCCGGACCTGATGCCGGTAAAAGAGCTGTTCGACAAATAATTGATCCCTGCTGCTAATGAGGCGCGTCAAATCGAAGTGCCTCAAAAGCGGCTATCCTTTGCGATCATAATCAATTGTCCTGAATCCCTTATCAGAGGAGTTAATGCATGGAATTGGATGGTCGCCAGACAGTATTGTGCGCCCTGCTAGTGTTATTCATTGGTAAAAAGCTCAACAAAAAAGTCCCGTTTTTACGTCGTTATAATATTCCGGAGCCGGTTACCGGCGGAATATTAACCTCACTGCTGTTCAGCCTGCTGTATTTCACCACCGGTGTTTCTTTCAACTTTGAACTTGAAGTCCGTGATGAGTTATTAATCGTTTTCTTTACCACGGTTGGTTTAAGCGCCAGTTTGTCGTCTCTGAAAGCCGGCGGAAAACCGTTAGCCATTTTATTGCTGTTCGCCGTGATCTACCTGTTCGTACAAAACCTGACTGGCATTGCCGTTACCATGATGGCCGATATGCCATCACAGCTGGGATTGGTGGGTGGCTCAGTGTCATTAAGTGGCGGCCACGGTACAGCCATTGCCTGGGCGCCAACCTTTGCCCAAGATTATGGTATTAATAATGCCATGACCATTGGTCTGGCGTGTGCAACTTTTGGTCTGGTGCTGGGTGGCATTATTGGTGGTCCGATTTCTGAATTTCTGATCAAACGTCACCAGTTACAACCTGAGGAAGCCGAAAAGCCTGATCTGGCTCTCAGCTTTAAAGAAGAAGTGAATTCAGCCATCACCACCGAACACATGTTTAAAACTCTGTTCACAATTGGCTTATGCGTTGGTATTGGTATCCACCTCAATTATCTGTTTGTTTCCTGGGGCATTCAGCTGCCTGCATTTGTTACCTGCCTGTTCGCCGGGATTATTATTACCAATACCATCCCCAACCTATTTCCTAACGTTCGTTGGAAGCGCGGCGAGACCAGCCTGCGATTAATTTCAGATATGTCGCTGGGGCTGTTTCTGGCCATGTCACTGATGTCATTGCAACTCTGGACCCTGATTGATCTGGCTGGCCCTATTTTGCTGATCCTGCTGGCGCAACTGATCACCATTGTTTTGTTCACCGTGTTGGTTGTCTTCCGGGTAATGGGTAAAAGTTACGATGCTGCGGTTATGTCTTCTGGCTATGCCGGTCTGGCTCTGGGGGCGACACCAACGGCGATTGCCAATATGACCGCAGTGACCAAAAAATTTGGTGCGGCACCCACTGCCTTTATTGTGGTGCCTCTGGTGGGTGCCTTTTTTATTGATATTTCTAACGCGGTAATTATCAAAACGCTGCTGTCTCTGCTGAGCTGATTGGATGTTTTTTTATCGGAATCTCACGCTCTGGTCGGAAGCGTCTATGCTCAATGGATGGATTTTCTTCAGGAGACAACCGTGAGCGACTCTCAATTCCGACTGGTAACCCGCAGTGACTTCGATGGCCTGGTATGTGCCGTGTTATTCAAAGAACTGGGCATGATTAACGATATTCTGTTTGTTCATCCCAAGGACATGCAGGACGGCAAAATCGACATCAACGCCAACGACATCACCACCAACCTGCCATACGTTGAAGGCTGTCATTTAAGCTTTGACCATCACGCCTCGGAACTGAAACGCCGCGGTGATAAAGCCCCTGACAATCATATTATTGATGATAAAGCGCCGTCTGCCGCCCGGGTGGTGTACGACTACTACGGTGGTAAAGACAAGTTTCCATCAATCGCTGATGACATGATGGCGGCGGTGGATAAAGCCGATTCGGCGCAGTTCTCGCGGGATGAAATCCTCAACCCAACCGACTGGGTACTGCTTAATTTCTTAATGGATTCCCGTACCGGGCTAGGGCGTTTTCGTGAGTTCCGCATCAGTAATTATCAGTTAATGATGCAGCTGATTGATTATTGCCGCGATCACACCATCGAAGAGATTCTGGAGTTGCCGGACGTTAAAGAGCGGGTGGAATTATTCTTTGATCATAAAGACAAATTCGAAGACCAGCTGCGCCGCTGCTCCACTGTTCATAATAATCTGGTGGTGTTGGATCTGCGTGATGAAGATCCGATTTATGCCGGTAACCGTTTTATGATTTATGCCCTGTTCCCGGAGACCAATATCTCCATTCACGTGCTGTGGGGGCTGAAGCAGCAAAACACTGTATTTGCCATTGGTGGCTCCATTATTAACCGCAGCCATCAGACCCATATTGGTGAGCTGTGCCTGGAGCACGGCGGTGGTGGCCACCGCAATGCAGGCACTTGTCAGGTTGATAACGACCAAGCCGTTGACGTGCTGGCACAGCTAACCCAGCGGATTAACGCCGACGGCTGATCAACGCCAGAGGCAGTAGCCCCAGTAACCAGAACAGCACGCCACCAGATGAACCGCCGCTGGCGTTGCTGTCTTCAGCCGGGCTGTTATCTTGAACTGGAGAGCCATTTCCGGCTGAACTGTCATCCTCAGAAGCGTTATTCTCCGGTTCATCCACGATAGGCGCCTGAATCGTCAGACTCAAGGTGGTAGCTGCCGAAGCACCAAAGGCATCCGTTGCCGTCACGGTAATGGTGAAGTCGCCAGCGGTGGCTGCGGTACCGGATATCACGCCACTATCAGCCTCAATACTCAGCTCTGCCGGTGCGCCACTGAAGGAGAAAGTCAGGTCATCACCTTCCGGATCAGTGAACCAGGCACTGGCGTCCACATTGATGACCGTTCCCGCATCAACTGTGGCTGCGTCTGGCACTGTGCCGACTGGCGGCCTATTCACAGCAATGCTCAGGCTGTATACCACTGAACTGCTGGCACCGAACTGGTCTGTAGCAGTGACCGTAATGGTGAAATCCCCGACTGTCGCTGCCGTGCCAGTGATGGCCCCGGTACTGGCATCAATACTCAATTCATTCGGTGCACCCGCAATGGCGAATGTAATGCTGTCGCCTTCCGGGTCGTCAAACCAGACGCTGGCGTCAACGTCAATGGCAGTGTTGACACTGACAGTGGCTGCGTCTGGCACTGTGCCAACTGGTGGCATATTACCGTTCTCCACAGAGCCAATATCAATCATACCACGCATAATGCGCTCACTACCGCGCTGATCGGTTGCCGGATCATCCATAATATTAGGATCACCGGCGTCTACCAACGGAGAATCTGCCGCCGGCATTCGGGTTTCCGTTTCACCACCGTTATTTTGTAAAGCTCCCAACCCCGGATCATCAGAGCTAACAATATTACCGCCATTGTCCTCGATTTGTGTATCACCACGGAAGGTGCCATCCCAGTAAGTAAAATCCAACGCTGCGGTAAATTCCGACCCGGACACTCCCACACTGGGGCCACTACCGATATTGCCATGCATAATGGTGTGACTGATTTCGATATTCTGATTGGGCCTGCTGGCCGATAATAAGTGTGGGGACCCACTAAGGCTAGTGACGGTATTATTGGTCAGGGTGGAATGCTGAATACTGGCATTACCGCTTTCGAAGTCGAGCACGGAACCACCAGCACCGGCAGTATTGCCATCAAAGGTAGAGGATATAAGCTGCAACGATACATTAGCACCACTGAATTCTATAGCCCCGCCAGTACTAATTGCTGTATTACCACGATAAGTGGATCGATCTGTCACCACTGTTAATGATCGCTGTCCACCCCTAATCGCCATCGCTCCGCCACGGATAGATTCGTTGCTGGCAAAGGTAGTATCGGTAATGCTGACTTGACCATTCTCCGCATCAATTGGGAAACCAGCCAGATAAACAGCACCGCCCAGCGTGTCGGCACTATTGCCACCGAATGTTGAGCGATCAATATGCAAATCGGCACTGCCGGTAATATACAGCGCACCGCCACTGACAAAGGTCGATGTACTACTTTGAAGCGCTTCATTATCTTCAAATACAGTATCTTCAATGATGATACGCACATCTGTTAGCGTCTGAGAACGGCCACCGCTAAGATCATGTAGCAATGCTCCACCCCGATTATTGGCCCGATTACGGCGGAACGCTGACTCGCGAATGGTAACACTGCCGCCATCAGCATCAGAAAAGCTGAAGGCCATCGCACCGCCACCACTCTGGCGGTTATCGGCCAGCGAAGTATTGTCTTCAAATACTGAATTAGTAATGGTCAGGTCGGTTCTGGTTGTACTCATAACACCGCCCGCAGCTGATGAAGCAGTATTATTGCTGAGGGTCGAGTCCTGAATCTCCAGCGTCCCATCAATGGTGGCAATATTGGTTGTACTGGCAAGATTATTGGTAATACGGGAATCGATGATGCGTGTGGTCGATGATTCGAAAGCTGTAAGAAGCGGATTCAGATTGTGCTCAAAACCATCGATAACCGAGTCTTCGATGGTTAGATTGGAATTATCAACACTGAACAAAGACGCTGTGCGGGTAATATTTTCCCGACCGCTCAGGTTCATATTGCCAATAGTTAACGAAGCACTTTCCGTTACATTCAAAAAGGTGGCTCCAGCATCACTGAATTGCAGCGTTATCGGATTATCAGCAATCCCATCGATGATAACGACTTTGCCGCCATCAAGACCAGCTGGCGCTGCACTCACCGTGTCTGTCATACCCGCCAGACTGTTATCGAACGAGATGGTGAATGGGCTGGTGCAGTTATCCGGGAAAACAACCCCGGGCGTTATCTGAGCACCCACTACAAAATTAATTGCCTCATCTAGGTTAATACTGGCTGGGTTGTTGGCGCTGACCAGACTGGTAACGACTATGTCGCAATCGGCATTAGCAACCTGACTGTTGGCGGCAGCAATGCAAAATGCCAGCGGCGTCATGCCTTTTAAAGCTCGTTTAGTGAATTCCATCTCTCTACCTTAATAAAATGACTATTCATCGTATATTGCCAGAATTATTTTTAAACAAAAATCTTAACAATGATTGATCGCGCCGCGACCCCGACCAGTACAAATGTGAGTGTATGTTGTTTATTGCCGCACACTATTTGCGAGAGTGATGAAAAAAGCCGCTTTGCTGGAAAACAAAGCGGCTCCATTATTAACCTCAACCATCAGACCCATATTGGTGAGCCGTGCCTG
Source organism: Bacterioplanoides sp. (assembly GCF_965226395.1). Classification (GTDB taxonomy): domain Bacteria; phylum Pseudomonadota; class Gammaproteobacteria; order Pseudomonadales; family Oceanobacteraceae; genus Bacterioplanoides. The sequence continues at coordinate 1,655,385 of NZ_OZ245358.1, forward strand.
GAGCACGGCGGTGGTGGCCACCGCAATGCAGGCACTTGTCAGGTTGATAACGATCAAGCCGTTGACGTGCTGGCACAGCTAACCCAGCGGATTAACGCCGACGGCTGATCCGCACCAAAGGCAGCAGTCCCAGTAACCAGAACAGTACGCCAGCGGATGAACCGCCGCTGGCGTTGCTGTCTTCAGCCGGGCTATTATCTTCAACTGAAGTGTCATCCTCAGAAGCGTTATCCTCCGGTTCATCCACTGGCTCCTCTACTATGGGGGCCTGAACCGTCAGATTCAGCGTGGTGGCTGCCGAAGCACCAAAGGCATCCGTTGCCGTCACGGTAATAGTGAAGTCGCCAGCAGTCGCTGCAGTGCCCGATATCACGCCACTATCAGCTTCAATACTCAGCTCTGCCGGTGCACCACTGAAGGAGAAAGTCAGATCATCACCTTCCGGATCAGTGAACCAGGCACTGGCATCCACATTCACAGCATCGCCGCGATTTATGCTGGCGGCATCCGGGGTTGAACCCACCGGTGGCATATTGCCGTATTCCACCGCGCCGAGATCAATCACGCCGCGCAAAATGCGATCACTACCACGCTGGTCGGTATCCGGCTCGTCACTGATATTGGCATCACCTGCATCCAGTAACACCGAGTCCGGTGTTGGCATCCGGGTTGCTGTTTCTCCACCATTATCCTGCAGTGCGGCTAAACCCGGGTCGTCAGCGCTAACGATATTGCCGCCATTATCGGATGCATTCTGAGTGCCGTCGTAGCTGCCATCCCAGTAAGTAAATTCCACCTGCGCCGAATATTCGGATTCAACCACCGCAATTGCGGCTTTGCCATCTGGCCCGGTGTTGTTATGGAACACACTATGGCTGATTTCCAGATCGGCTGCTGGGGTATTCATAAAGACGGTATGACCATCATTTCCACCAGCCGCAACATTATCGGTCAGAGTCGAATGAGAGATGCTCAGCGTGCTGTTTCTGTCTTCAGCACTGATGATGGAAGCACTTGCAGCAGATTCATTCGCCACCAGCGTTGAATTCGTAATCTCGGTAGCAACCGGGCCTCGGGTGTAAAAGACGCCACCATTGGCACCACTTTGCTGATCACTAAAAGTCGAGCGCTTAATCCTTAAGGTGGCCGATGCCTCATCTGAGTTGGCGGCGATTGCACCACCATTACTGACTGCTTCGTTGCTCGAAAATTGGCTGTCGTTAATTTCCAGAGTAATACCCGAGCCTTCCGGCTCCAGATAAATAGCTCCGCCCTGGCCACTATTTGTCTGGTTGTTGCTAAAGCGGGTTTGGTTCAGCTCCAGCGTGACCTGACCTTTAGCAAACACAGCGCCGCCATGATTTCGTGCCTGGTTATTTTTAAACTCGGTATCTGCAATCACAACACGGCTGCCAGCGGATGAGTTTTCAATGGCGATTGCTCCGCCTACAGCATTCTCACTGGGAAAGACGGCTCTGTTGCCATCAAATACCGAGTCACGGATTTCCAGCGTTACATCTTCGCTATAAATCGCAGCGCCTTGCCCATTTGGACTGGACGCGGTGTTGTTTTCAAACAGCGAGTCGGAGACGTTTAACGTAATAGTCTGAGGAGTTCCCGGGCCGCTGACCGTCTCGTTCCTGGAGTAGATCAGGTTGTTGTGCGCCCGGTTATTTTTGATGGTGGTATTTTTAATATCGACGTCACTGTCTTCCGCTTCGATCACCCCCTGATTGTTCCTGACAGTTACCCCACCCACAATCAGGTTATCCAGCACCAGTGAAGCGCCATCGATATAAAATAAGGCATGCGACAAACTATCCGCATCTGATACAAATTTAAGGTTTTTCAGCGTCAGAGTGGCGCTTTCGTTCACGGTCACGGCAAAGTCATCGAAATCATCGGAGACATTAACAACCACCCGATCGGCGTCGGTTTCAGCTTCAGGGGCGACAATTTCCAGAGCATCACCACCGCTTAAAGACGTGGGCAAGGTACCAAATTGCAATGTCTCTCCGGCCAGTGCATCCGCAATGGTAATCTGCCCGCCGTCATTACAACTTTTCATTTGTGCCAGTGCTTCAGCCAATGTTGTAGTGGTGTCGGTATCACTCAGGCTGGTGGCATCCACCGTAATATCACAAGGGCTGGCCATCACCAGCTGGGCATTCAACAAACCAATACACAGGGCTAATGGTTTTAACTGATTTGGTTTTGAGTGACCCGGTTGTGAACTGGCTGAATACAGATTGCTTTCCATAAGTGACCTCAGTCGGTTTTTATATCGTCGGTTTTTATATTTTTGTCCGATGCTCATTACTTTGTCGTAGGCGATGTTATATTGCCAGCAAACACCGCGATGAAATGAGGAAACAATATGAAAGCGGACAATCGCTTACATTTTGGGGTGTCCATTCTGGAAACGTCGCTCTCCTGGGTGAGTGCCAATCAGCACACGCTGAGCGATACGCTGCTCACCTTACGTCAGCAAAGTCAGCAAGGCATACAACGCTCGAATCAGAGAGGCTGGCATTCAGAAGATGACCTGTTTAATAGCGACGATCCGCTGATACAACAACTGAGCCAGCAGGTGTTTGAGATTGGCACTCAGTTGATTCGCCACGCAGAAAAATTCCCCGCCGACGAAAAAATTCTGTTGTCATCCATGTGGGCCAATATCAATGACTTTGGTGCCTGGAATGCACCACACGCTCACCTGCCGTGTGAATGGAGCGGCGTGGTTTATATTGATGTGAATGAAAACCCTCAGTCAGCCGGCGGCGGCATTCATGACGGCGATATCCTGTTCTTTGACCCGATTACCGTTGGTGCTCCCTACCGGCCAGCAACCACGGTGAGTTATACTCCGAAGATCGGCTCGATGTATGTTTTTCCCAGTTATCTGATGCATATGGTGGCTCCGCATTTTGAACAAAAGCCACGTATTTCGGTGGCTTTTAATTTCCGGATCGCACGCAATATCGAAGCCATTGCCCGCTAACTGACAGCCTCTACTTCACTGCATTTTTAAAAGACCCAACATGACTTCTCTTATTATTCTCGACCGTGACGGTGTTATTAATCAGGACTCGGAGGAGTACGTAAAATCCGTTGATGAATGGCTGCCGATTCCTGGCAGTGCCAGCGCCATTGCCCGTTTATGTCAGGCCGGTTTTCAGGTTGCGGTCGCTACCAATCAGAGTGGTCTGGCGCGCGGCTATTTTTCTCAGGCTGATCTGGATGCTATGCATCATAAAATGACTCAGCTGGTAGAGGCAGAAGGTGGCTCGTTTGCCCATATCGCCTGGTGCCCACATGGCCCGGACGACAAGTGTGATTGCCGCAAACCCTTACCGGGGTTAATTCATCAAATCGAACAGGCGCTGGACGTGTCAGCCCAAGGGGCCTGGATGGTGGGTGACTCACTGCGGGATTTACAAGCCGGGGCCGCAGCCGGATGCCAGGTAGCACTGGTAAAAACCGGTAAAGGGGAAAAAACCTTACCCAAACTTGAGGCCGATGATCAGCTGCACAACAGCCCGGTATTTTCCGATCTGAGTGCCTTTGTTGATTTTATTCTGGCGTCGTAACCCGGGGTGGTGCAGCAGCCAAAGATGCAAAGGAAATTGTTAAAAGAATTTAAGTAAACGAACAAGCTCCAACGAAGTGGTATAAACGAGTTGTTTATCGTTAACCATCCAGTCTCTGGCCGCAGAGTCTTAATAAAAGGGAGTCTTATGAAAGCTGCCAGCACCGCATCCTCAGAATCGACACTTGCTTCGTTTATTAATGGCATCCGCTCGCTGATTCTTTACCTCTGGCTGGCCAGTTTTACCATCAGCTGGTGCCTGATCTCCTTTGTGGTAGCGCTGTTTCTGCCACTGAAACAACGTAATTATTTTGTCCTGGTGTTTTATTGCACCGTGGCGCTGTGGTCGGCACGCATTATCTGTGGTGTTAAATGGCAGGTATCGGGGCTGGAGAATGTGCCTAAAGATGATCGTGGCTATGTGCTGTTAAGCAAACACCAGAGCACCTGGGAAACCTTCTTTCTGCCCACCACACTGGCACCACATGTTCAGGTGGTGAAAAAAGAACTGCTGTATCTGCCGTTTTTTGGCTGGGCACTGAATTTAATTCGTCCGATCTTTATTGATCGCAACCAGAAAACCAACGCCCTGAAGCAGGTGATTCAGCAAGGGGGGGAACGCCTGAAAGATGGCATTCATGTGCTGGTCTTCCCGGAAGGCACTCGTATTCCGCCGGGTAAACGCAAAGAGTTTTCTAAAGGTGGCGCCATGCTGGCAGGCAAAAACAAAGCACCCGTGATTGCCATTGCTCATAACTCCGGCGAGTTCTGGCCCAACGATAACTGGATAAAAAAACCCGGCACTATTCAGGTGGTGATCAGCCCGGTGGTGGAAACCAGCGAGATGAGCACCGCCGAAGTGAATAAGTGGTCAGAAGAGTGGATCAACGACACGGTTGATCGCATCTCTCAGAATAAATTTGATGGTGAAGTGGTCAATACCAATAACAGCGGCAAGCGTTTTTAATTCGTCAAAGCCTGTGCCCTGACCCGCTCATGGGCAGCAAAATGTTGCTCCAGTAATGCCTGATATTCACGCTGATAATCGTCGGGGGCCAGATTCGCCTGTTGCAGCTGGTTGACCACCTGACGAAAGCCTTCCAACCGCTGTTGCCATTGCGCCCGCTGCTGATCCAGCGCCTGCAATCGTTGTGCAGCGGCTTCACCCACCACTTCGGCTCGTTGCTGGAATTTCTCCGAGGTTGATAATTCGGCCCGATCAATCGCCAGCAATTGTTTTTGCTGCTGATCACGCTGACGTTGCAACTGCATACCGATAGGTAATTCCGCCTGCAGATTCACCAGAGCCTGAGATTTTTCAGCATCATTCAGCGAAGAGTTGAGAATTTCCGCACGCGCGAGCGTGTTGTTATCCAGACGACGATCAAAGGCAAAAAAGACATCGGCAACGTCGGCGCCCAACCAGCGATCCTGCAGTGCGGTTAACGCTTGTTGGCGTTCGTTCATAAACCGAATCCGGCGTGTGTTATCCCAGTCAGCAGCATCAAACTGAGGCTGCTGATACTGCTGCTCAAACTCCACCAGCGCCGATTTATAAGCCAGATAATTGTTCATAATATCGTGCGCCTGCTGCAACGCCGGCCCAGATAACTGCTGCTGCAATGCTTGCTGAATATTACCGCGAATTGTATTCAGCGACAGCTCACCAACGGCACTCAGATAATAATCGAACAGATCCCTTAAGCCTGCGGTCACACGCAGCTCATCACCCCGGGAAATCAACGCAACACCATGGGAGGTGCCACTCAGAGAGTCGGCAATTTGCAACCTTGGTTGGGCAGACGACCAGGGCTCATCCGTCGACAAAACTGCGATATCAGCGTTAGGCAAGCCATCAGCCGCAGTGAAAGTTTGTGGCTGCTCAGGAGCAAGCAGACCGGTTCGGAACATCACCAGAGGAACCGTCACAGCAGCGGCAAGCAGAGCCGCTGCTGGCAGACGGTATGTTTTGATTGTCATTGTGCTGTTATAAACCCGCCTGCTTCAGACGATTGGCATGAGTGCGGTATAACGACAACGGATCGGTATTAAACAAGGCGTGAATACCCAGTGCCTGGTTAATTAAATCACCGTGGTTCATCTTGTAGTCATCACGAATCACAGTGCCAAAATGGCTGGCACAGCTGCCAGTAATACCGTCATTACTTTCGCCGCCAAACAATAATCCAGTGGTACCAAACAAGTAATCCAGTGGATCAGCTGCATTGGTAAAGCTGTCGCCACCACCCCAGGAGTACAAGCGGATATCATGGCCATTAACGCTCACCGAGGCAGGGCCCTCACCGCAGACTTCTGCCGGTAAACCCAGTGGGAACTGTGCATTAAAATCGGCAGCACCGGCGCTGGTGAATTCACTGGTCAGCGCCCGCGCACTGCCCGGGCCAACCTCATCACCCGACAGGCGATCAATCAAGGTACCAGCGGCGTCCACCAGCGTTTCGTATACATCGCCACCCAGAGAATCTTCAGGGAAAGCATTATTCAGCAGGTCGGCAATCGGAGCACCAGTATGAGGTGAACCAATGGTCGTGACTGACGCCACCAGATCCGGGCGTACCGTCATGACATAGCGGGAAGTTAAGCCACCCTGACTGTGGGCAACCAAATTAAACTTTTCGATTGAGGGGTCGGTGGCGCGAATATTATCCAGCTGCTGAATCAGCTGCTCACCGCGTTCGACCGAACTGTTAAAAGCATTGATTTCACCGGTGAACACCCGGGCTCCTTCGGCCTCGAGTTTTTCACTGATTTTGTACCAGTACTCAACCCCGGCAATGGAATCAAACGCCAGAATACCCTGCACCAGCATCATGGGGTGCTGGGTTTGAGTAAAGCCGCTGGGGGCCGGTTGTGTCGACATTGCCTGTGTATTAACAGCAGCGACTGAACTTGCCAGCAGACTCGCCGCCGCCAGTTTAGAGAAGGATTTTTTCATTATTGTTGCCCGTTGTTATTTTTATGTGGACTTTGAGTATAGGAAGACTAAAAAAGTGCCTCATACCGCCAATTAAGCCATTGTTGACAATTGGTACGTAGGTACTTCTAAAAAATAGTTGTTCACTTATTAACCAGAATAAGAAGGCGGATCGTTATGCCCGAGGGGTGGTTGTAACTGCGTCAGGAGATGATTCTGACGCAGTTAAACCAGTGACTGAAAGACAGTGTCAGAGCACCATGGCCGCAACCCAACCGGCGGCTAATAGTGGCAGGTTAAAGTGCAGGAAGGTTGGAATCACGGTATCGCTCATATGGTTGTGCTGGCCGTCGGCATTCAGACCTGCGGTTGGCCCCAGGGTCGAATCCGATGCCGGAGAACCCGCATCACCGAGCGCACCAGCAGTACCCACTAACGCCACAATCGCCAGTGGGCTGAAGCCCATCTGCAGACACAGTGGCACATAAATCGCGGCAATAATCGGAATGGTTGAGAACGACGAGCCAATACCCATTGTCAGCAGCAGGCCCACCACCAACAGCATCATCGCAGCCAGGGCTTTATTGCCTGCCAGCCAATCTGACGCGCCGTTCACCAGCTGATCAATATGGCCGGTGGTTTTTAACACTTCGGAGAAGCCTGAGGCGGCAATCATAATAAAGCCAATCGACGCCATCATCTTCATACCATCGACCAACACGCCGTCTGATTCATTCCAACGAATCACGCCGGTCGCGGAGAACAATAAGAAACCCGCCATTGCACCCAGCACCATGGAGCCAGTGTATAACTGCATCACAAACGCCAGTACAATCGCCGCACCCGCAACCCATAACGATTTGGCGTTATAACCTTGCTCAGTGTGTTCGGTTTTTTCGACCTGGCTCATGTTGTAGACGCGCTTACCGCGATAGCTGAACAATGCGGCAATCAGAAGGCCAACCACCATGCCCAGAGCCGGAATCGCCATGGCTTTTACCACTGAGACACCTTCTACATCCAGACCCGCGGCAGCAACTTTGCCCAGCAGAATATCGTTAAGGTAGATGCTGCCAAAGCCCACCGGCAGGAACATATACGGCGTTACCAGGCCAAAAGTCAGCACACAGGCCACCAGACGGCGATCCAGCTGTAAGCGAGTCATTACTAACAATAGCGGTGGAATCAGAATGGGGATAAACGCGATATGAATTGGAATCAGGTTCTGAGACGAAATCGCCACCAGCATCAGCAAAAATAACAAGCCATGACCCAGCCACTGGCTGCTGGCTTCATCACTCTTGCCGATTTTCGTCAGGATTTTATCGGCCAGTAAATGCGGTAAACCAGACAACGAAATCGCCACCGCAAAACCACCCAACAAGGCATAACTTAACGCGATACCGGCACCACCACCAATACCTTTATTAAACGCTTCCAGCGTTGCTGAGGTGTCTAGACCACCGATCCAGCCACCCACAAAAGCGGCCACGATCATCGACAACATGACGTGCATACGTGCCAGGCTGAGCACCAGCATCAGCACCACGGCAATAATTACTGCGTTCATTTTTTACTCCGCGACTATCCGCACTAACGAAAGAGCACCGGAACAGTCAGCCCGTTATCAAACAAAAGCTGACCATTCAGATAATTGGCCGCGGAAGGTATCACAATGGCGCAGAGAATGCCTGACGGATGTCAGGCAGGGCACATGAATTCAGACAGAAGGGAGTTATTGAGCGTGGATTAGTCACTGAGTTCTGCGGTTAACGCCGCAAACAAACCGGCGACTTTTTCCAGCACCGGATGCCCTTCAACCTGATAAGCAGCGATGTAATCTTCGCTGGTCTGATGCACCAGCTGAGTTTGCCCAGCGTTGTTCACAATGGCTAACCGCAGCGGCAGATCGAGGCTCATGGTGATGTCTTTCTGCATCAGCTTGGTGCCCGCCATTGGGTTACCAAAAATCAGTGTCCGGGCTTCTGCCAGTTCCAGCTCCACCTTTTCAGCATTCGCCTGATGGTCGATATCGGCAAAAATGGTAAAACCTTTGTCGGTGAGAGACTGGCGAACCTGAGCAACGGCTTCAGCAACCGACGGTGAAATATTAACAACCTGCATGGGGCATTCTCCAAAATATACGGGCGTAAAAATAGATGAGGAGTCTGACAACAAAGTGGTTGAGAGATTCAATTGTGGGATGGATCAGAGTGTTGTGAGCCGAATAAAGTCTCTAATCGGCTCACGAACTGAGCCGTTTAAGGTGGTTATTCGGCTCATTTTAAGAATTTTTCATTTGTTAGTTTCGATTATTTCGATTATTTTCCATTACAAATATTTCGTTTATTTCGAATAAGGAGGGCTTATGTCAGCCAATCGCGCTAACAATGTCGTTAAGCTGCCCAGTCAGGATGATGTTGAGGCTGCTCGGGTATCCAGTCGTACTCTGGCCAAGTATGCCGATCAATCACGGGTAAAGCTCAGCATTCAAGGAGCTCAGGGAAAGGATGAGCTGATTCTTCCTGGCCCAGCACTGGATCTGTTACTGAATATTCTGGGGGAAATTTCTCAGGGTAATGCAGTTAACGTGATGCCGGTTCATGCTGAGCTCAGCACTCAGGAAGCCGCCAATCTGCTGAATATTAGCCGTCCACACCTGGTGAAATTGCTGGAAAGTGGTCAGATCGGTTTTACTAAAGTTGGAACACATCGGCGGGTGTTGGCAAAAGATGTGATCGCCTATAAACAGGCAACTGACGCCAAACGCACTGAAGCTCTGGATGAGCTGGCCGAAATCGCACAACTCAATGGAATGGGATATGACTAGTGGCCAAATTCACCGTTATCCTTGACGCATGTATTTTGTACCCTGCTGTCGTGCGGGATTCAGCCATGCGGCTGGCGATGACGGGCCTCTTTAAAGCGCATTGGACAGATCAGATTCATGATGAGTGGATTAACGGCCTGAAACGCGAAAAAGACGAAGAGGGAAACCAGCGAATTCCTGATCATGTTTTGCTTCGTACCCGTGAGCTGATGGATGCTCACATCTACGATGCCAAAGTCGAGAACTATGAACACCTTAACGAGCATATTCAGCTGCCTGACCCAAATGATCGCCACGTGGTTGCTGCGGCGATTAAAGCCAACGCCGATGCAATTGTTACCTACAACCTGAAAGACTTTCCCGCCGACTATTTATTGCAGAACTTCAATCTGGAAGTGATACACCCCGATGACTTTTTTCGTTATCAGTTTGATTTGAACCCAGCCATTGCAATTTCAGCATTTAAGAATCAGTGGCTTTCTCTAAAACATCCACCACTCACTCGCGAAGATTTTTTGCTTAAGTTGAAAACCAATCAATTGATTCAAACGGCAGGGTTTCTTGAAGGGTATTTGTAGATCCAACCATCCGGAAATTCCGGATGGTTGCGGATTGATCAGGTTAAGTCTGAAGCCATTTCGACGAGGTCGATATAGTTATCCAAACTCACCGAATATTGGCTAATACCATATTGGATTATCACTGCGATGGCGGGAATCTCCTCACCTTGACCTTGCTTTTCTAGATTAAACACTATTTGAGCTACATTTTGTCTAGATCTCTCAAACGCACTAGTTATTGACGACACAAGTTGATCTTCGGGCTTAAGAGTTATTGCTCTTACCTTGTAGCCATCAAAATTTTCTGTGAATTCTATTTCTTTATGAATACCCGAATCGTAATAACTGTTTTTCACTATTTGCTGGTTGAGGTATTTAGGAGTCAAAGTGAAATTAATCGTATATTGCGAATTGGCAAGCCTTGATAAATTCACCTCCTCAAGGCTATTTAGATTTTCAGAATTACTAAATCTATACCCCAAAAGAACTGCAATTGCGACCCAGAAATACTTATCTTTATTTACCGTATTTGAAAAACAAGCTAAGAGTTGATCAAGCCATTGTTCAATGTCTCTCAAGGAAAATCTAAAAGATTCAGCAAGAGCTGATAAGCTTTCTATAAATTTACGCCTACTTTCAAATATCACTTGTCCATTACAGCTAATTTCTAATATTTCCCAGAGCTTTTTCGTAACATTTCTGGTTTCAATAAAGCGATAAACATTAGATCTTCTTAACGAAAAATTTCTATCGAAAAATCTGCATAAATACCGTGATGAATCAAACCCTTCACCATAAACAGCTTTAATCGAGTGCTGTAGCTGTTCAGTATCTGTAGCAATGACAAAAACTACTCCCTCAATATCAAACAGATGCTTAACCGTTTCTAATAATTCAATGGCATAAGTAGGTCTGCATCTATCAAGCTCATCAATAAACACATACATTGGAGATTGTTGACCATGTTTAAAACAATCCTGCAACCATCGCTGGATAGAAGTCTTAAAGCTTTCTAACTCTTTTAATTTATTTTTGTGCTCTTCGACTCCCAGACTTAAAGCTTTCTCTGCTGCATCTTTAAAGCTATCCATATCGAACTCATCAGAATCTACACCAGCATATGTTTTTAATATGCCTTTGAAAAAAGCTGGGCCAGCCTGTTTCAGTAGTCTGCCACCGGATCGGAATAAATTCTCTTTATACTTGTCTGCAGCGACGTTTGAATTATTTTTTAAAGCTTCTGTTATCTCAGTAATTACTGTCAGGAGTGGATCGTCAGAAAAGTCATTTTTCCAAGCGTCAATATACGCAGCGGGGTGTTGTTTTTTTACTTCGTTAAACCAGCGTTTTAAGAAGTAGGTTTTTCCAGCTCCCCATTCAGCATTCAAGTTCATCACATAACTTTGTGTTGATTTTGAATTGAGAAACTCCGTAAGAAATTTTGCGTACTCACCTCTACCTAACTGATCTGGAGGAAGGAGATCTAAAGGCTCTTGCCACTTCCAATCAAAATCCATTTTTATTACCTACAGAACTATTAATTAACTAACCGTAGGTTACGGTAAATCCCCCTAGATCAACAAACAAAAAAGGGAGCCATTGGCTCCCTTCTTAATGCTTAGCTTTCGCTGAAAAATAATCGCTCTGAATCAAAAATCCAGGTTCGACACATTCAGCGCATTGGCTTCAATAAACGCACGACGTGGTTCAACGTCATCCCCCATCAGGGTGGTAAACATCTTATCCGCGCCAATGGCGTCTTCGATGCTCACTTGCAGCATACGACGCGCTTCCGGATCCATAGTGGTTTCCCACAGCTGTTCCGGGTTCATCTCGCCCAGTCCTTTATAGCGCTGGATATTGAAGCCTTTTTTCGCTTCGTTCAGCAGCCATTGAACCGCATCCCAGAAATCTTCAATTTCATGGTGGTTACGATCGCCTTCACCACGCTGGATGTATGCGCCGTCTTCCAGCAGTCCCGACAGTTCTTCGCTCATGGAAGCCAGTTTCTGGTAACCAGAGCCGGAGAAGAAGTCCTGATCCAGGATGTATTCTTTTGGAATACCGTGGGTAATTACATTAATTATTACCTGCTCACCGCCACGCTCGATATCAGCTTGTGATGAAACTTCAAAGTGAGAACCGCTACGGCCTGCATCTGGAAGAGCATCACCAAGCTTCTTAGCCCAATCAGCTACTTGAGCTCCATCATTCAAATCTTCCACACTCAAACGTGGCAGAGACAACATCGCATGTAATGCTTCACGTGGAACAAGGTTGCTCATACGCGTTACGGTGTCTTGCGCGTTACGGTAATCATCCACCAGTTTGGCAAAGGCTTCATCAGAGATCGCTGGCGCGTCTGCATTCGGGTACAGAGCCGCTTTCTCCAGCGCCACATGGGTCAGGTAGCTTTCCAGTGCAGCTTCGTCTTTGATGTACTGTTCTTGCTTACCACGCTTGATTTTGTACAGCGGTGGCTGAGCAATATAGACGTGACCACGTTCGATGATTTCCGGCATTTGACGGAAGAAGAAGGTCAACAGCAGCGTACGAATGTGCGCACCGTCGACGTCGGCATCGGTCATGATAATGATGGAGTGGTAACGCAGCTTGTCAGGGTTAAATTCTTCGCGGCCAATGCCACAACCCAGTGCAGTAATCAGAGTGCCCACTTCGGCAGACGATAACATCTTGTCGAAGCGTGCTTTTTCGACGTTCAGGATCTTACCTTTAAGCGGCAGAATCGCCTGAGTACGACGGTCTCGGCCCTGTTTGGCGGAACCGCCGGCCGAGTCACCCTCCACCAGGTACACTTCGGACAGTGCCGGGTCTTTTTCCTGACAATCCGCCAGTTTGCCTGGCAAACCGGCGATATCCAGAGCACCTTTACGACGGGTCATCTCACGCGCTTTACGGGCCGCTTCACGGGCACGGGCAGCGTCGATCATTTTACCCACCAGCTCTTTGGCGGCTTGTGGGTTCTCTTCCAGGTATTCTTTAAACAGGCGACCCATTTCTTGCTCAACCGCTGGCTTCACTTCGGAAGACACCAGTTTGTCTTTGGTCTGGGAGCTGAACTTAGGATCAGGCACTTTCACCGAGATAATCGCAGTTAAGCCTTCTCGAGCGTCGTCGCCAGTGGTGGCAACCTTGTTCTTCTTGTCCAGACCTTCTGAGGTGATATAACCGTTCAGAGAGCGTGTCAGCGCCGCACGGAAGCCCGCTAAGTGGGTGCCGCCATCGCGCTGTGGAATGTTGTTGGTGTAGCAGTGAATGCTTTCCTGGAAGCTGTCGTTCCATTGCATGGCCACTTCTACCGCCATGCCGTCTTCACGTTCCGCGTTGAAGTGGAACACGTCATTCAGGGCGTTTTTGCCTTCGTTCAGGAATTCCACGAACGATTTCAGGCCACCTTCAAATTCGAAGATATCTTCTTTATCAGCAACACGTTCGTCTTTCAGATGAATTTTCACACCTGAGTTCAGGAAGGACAACTCACGCAGACGCTTGGCCAGGTAATCGTAAGAGAATTCGGTTTTGGTGAAGGTTTCCTTCGATGGCAGGAAAGTCACCATAGTGCCGTTAGTTTCAGACACGCCCACTTCTTTCAGTGGGTAATCCGGATCACCGTGGGTGTACTCCTGCTCGTAGATTTTGCCACCACGACGGATGGTCAGCTTGAGCTTTTCCGACAGCGCGTTCACCACCGACACACCCACACCGTGCAGACCGCCGGAGACTTTGTAGGAGTTATCGTCGAATTTACCACCAGCGTGTAATACCGTCAGAATCACTTCCGCCGCTGAGCGCCCTTCTTCCGGGTGCATTTCGGTTGGAATACCACGGCCGTTATCGGAAACCGATACCGAGTTGTCCGGGTGAATCACCACGGTGACTGTGTCGCAGTGTCCGGCTAACGCTTCGTCGATGGAGTTATCCACCACCTCAAACACCATGTGGTGCAGACCTGTGCCATCGTCGGTGTCACCGATATACATACCGGGGCGTTTCCGTACGGCATCCAGTCCCTTCAGGACCTTAATACTCGACGAGTCGTAACTCTGCTCTGACATTGGTGTTCCTCTGTTCTTTTTAGCCTTTCAGAGCCGTGTGTATCTGGCCTGAAATCCGACATAACAAAGCGAATAAGTGTAACAAATTCAGGGGAAATGTGCTTGTTTTAGAAGGCTTGTTTTAAGCGATAAACAGCAGTTTGAGTAGAATCTAAGGAGGAGCCTTTGAAACACTGAGATATTGCCTTACGGGGCGCTACAAGTTCATCCCTGAAGGCTAATAAATCACATCCCTGTGATTTACCCCTGCAGGCAATAACATCAATGCTTCAAGGCAGAATAAGCCGAGCAGACTTATTACAAGTTTGGTTCTTCAACAACCACACCTTGTTCCACGTGGAACATTTTGCTGGCGGTGGGTTGCCAAACATCGGTGAGCTTCTCTTTATCGATGCTGGTGATAAAGACCTGGCAATCGAGATCTTCCAGCAACTTACATAATGCATGACGGTGTTTTTCGTCCAGCTCAGACGCCAGATCATCGACCAGATAAATAGTGCGACGCTGGCTCTCTTGTTGGAATAAAGCACCCTGGGCAATCTTCAGTGCCGCAACCACTGTCTTTTGCTGCCCACGGGATAAAATCTCCGCCGCCGGAAGTTTACCTACCTTAATGCGTAACTCGGCTCTGTGTGGCCCTGATTGGGTGTAACCGATGACTAAATCACGCTCCTGCTGCTTCTCCAGCACGTCTGCCAACGGCGTGTCTTTATCCCAACCACGGTAATACGCCAGTTGCACATCAATGGTGTTATCAAGCTGATTAAGAATACGCTCGAATTCTGGCTTAAAGCGTTTGAGGTAGGTCTGGCGGTGCTGATCAATCACTTCGGCACTTTCGATAAAGCCCGTGGTCCAGGTGGGTAACCATTCCAGCTCTTTTTGTTTCAGAACCGAATTACGCTGTTTTAGCTGCTTACGGAAGGTTTTCCACTGTTCCATAAACTTGTGTTCCACGTGGAACACTCCCCAGTCGATAAACTGGCGTCGTTCTTCCGGAGAGCCGGATAACAGCTTAAACGTATTGGGGTCGATAATCTGAACCGGAAGCCAATGTGCGGCTTCGGCCTGAGACGTCAGCACCGAACCGTTCAGTTTTAATAAGGTATCGCCACTTTTTAACCGCAGGCTGTCCATGGTGCACAAACCACGTTCTTCATCGTCAACTTCGAGGAACATCTCGATGCGATCTGACTCGTGATTCAGTACATGCTGGATTTTGGAAGTACGGAAGGATTTTCCCGAGGCCATCAGAGCAATGGCTTCTAACACACTGGTTTTACCGCAACCGTTGTTGCCGTAGATAAAATTAACGCCCTCGTGGGGCGTTATTTCCAGCGGCTGCAGATTACGCACGCCGCTGATTTTTAATTGCCGAATAGGCATAGAGCTCGAACCCTACAGACGCATTGGCATAACAACATACATCGCATCGCCACCTTCCGGCTCTTCCAGCAATGCAGAAGAGTTAGCGTCAGACAGCGTCATTTTCACTTGCTGAGTATCCAGCACGCTCATCACGTCTTGCAGGTATGAAACGTTGAAACCCATTTCCAGTGAATCACCGTTGTAATCCACACCAACGGATTCTTCCGCTTCTTCCTGCTCCGGGTTGTTGGCGAACACTTTCAGCAGTTCCGGTTCCAGTACCAGACGTACACCACGGTACTTTTCGTTCGACAGAATGGCGGTACGGGCAAATACTGAGCGCAGTTCCTGACGATCCGCCAGCATCACATTGCTGCCGTTCTTCGGAATCACACGGCCATAATCCGGGAACTTACCGTCTACCAGTTTGGAGGTGAAGGTGAAGTTTTCGGTGGTGGCACGCAGGTGATTGGTGCTCAGCGCCAGAGAAACGCTGGCTTCCGGGTCGGTCAGCAGCTTAGCCATTTCCAGCACGCCTTTACGCGGCAGAATGATTTGCTGCGCAGTATCCGGGCCAGCCATTTCAACGTGGGCCGTTGCTAAGCGGTGACCATCGGTAGAAACCGTACGTAAACCATTGGCGGTTACTTCAAACAGCATACCGTTGAGGTAATAACGCACGTCCTGCTGAGCCATGGCAAAGCTGGTGCGATCGATCACACGACGCAGCTTGTTCTGCTCCAGCACAAAGTGCTGCTCACCGGCGATGTTTTCCACATTCGGGAATTCGGTCGCAGGCAGCGTTGATAAGGTAAAACGGGAGCGACCGGAGCGTACATTGACACGCTGGTCATCCTGCTCGATGGTAATTTCTGCACCGTCCGGTAAGGAACGGCAGATATCCATCAGCTTTTTCGCGGGTACAGTAATCTCACCTTCCTGGCCAACCTCGTCAAGCGTGACGCGACCAACCAGTTCAACTTCCAGATCTGTACCCGTTAAAGACAGCTGCTGGCCCTGAACTTCCAACAACACGTTGGACAGTACCGGCAGCGTCTGGCGTTTTTCCACTACGCCGGCTACCAGTTGCAATGGGCGCAGAAGGGCTTCCCTAGAGATAACGAATTTCATGGTTCTCCACTCAGATCTAGGTTGTCAGTGAACGCAGTAAGTTCTTGTAATCTTCACGAACGTCTGCAGTCGTTTCCTGTAACTCTTTGATTTTACGGCATGCGTGCAAAACTGTCGTGTGGTCACGACCACCAAACGCAGCGCCGATTTCCGGCAGGCTGTGATTGGTTAATTCTTTGCTCAATGCCATCGCCACCTGTCGTGGGCGGGCAATGGAACGCGTGCGGCGCTTAGATAATAAATCAGACAACTTCAGTTTGTAATACTCAGCCACAATTCGCTGAATATTGTCGATACTGACTTGTTTATCCTGCAGAGCCAACAGGTCTTTTAGTGATTCTTTAATAAAAGGAAGAGTAATGTCACTGCCGGTAAAATGCGAGTTCGCAATCACCCGTTTCAGTGCCCCTTCCAGCTCCCGGACATTGGAGCGAATTTTCTGGGCAATAAAGAAAGCAGCGTCGTCTGGCAGGTGCACATTACTCTGCTCGGCCTTCTTCATTAAGATCGCAACCCGGGTTTCCAGTTCCGGTGGTTCCACCGCTACGGTTAAACCCCAGCCGAAACGACTTTTCAGGCGCTCTTCCAGGCCATTAATTTCTTTTGGATAGCGGTCACAGGTCAGAATCATCTGCTGGCCGCCTTCTAACAAGGCATTAAAGGTGTGGAAAAATTCTTCCTGGGAGCGTTCTTTACCGGCGAAGAACTGGATATCGTCAATTAACAGCGCATCCAGGCCGCGGTAAAAACGTTTAAATTCATTGATGGCGTTCAGCTGTAACGCTTTCACCATATCCTGCACAAAGCGCTCGGAATGCACGTACAACACCTTGGCATTCGGGTCTTTGCTTTGCAGATAGTTACCCACGGCGTGCATTAAGTGAGTTTTACCTAAACCCACACCACCGTATATAAAGAGGGGGTTGTACGAGCCACCGGCGTTTTCAGCCACCTGGCGCGCTGCGGCATGAGCCAGCTGGTTCGATTTACCTTCAACAAAACTCTGGAAGGTAAAGTTGGTATTCAGGAAACTCTGATGCTGTAAGCCCCCTTCTACCTGCACTTCACGCTTGGCTTTAGGCTTAGCCGGTGCAGAACGTGTTGCCGCAAAAGAAGGAGCGCTGCTGATCGGCATGCTAGGCGCTGACTCCATTTGTGGTGCTGACGGCATATCAAAACCACGGCCATCACCAGCCAGTAAATCACCTTGCTGCGGTGCACTGTCGGCCATCGAAGGAGCGTGTTCCAGCTGCGAATAATCCGTTGCTTCAAACCCGGCTGTACTGGTGGGCTGAGCAAAAGCAAATTCTTCTTTAACCACGGGTGGAGCAACGGCCGGCTTGGGCCGACGCGGTGGTGGTGCCGGGCGGGCAGGTGGTGGCGTTGCCGGACGCTGAAACATAGGGCGAGCCTCACCCACCACAATCTCAGCGTGAGTAATACGGCCGCCATTTAATTCAGACAGGATTTCCTGAATCCGCTGCAGGTACTTATCTTTCACCCAGTCTTTCACAAAGCGGTTAGGCGCACTCAGGCTTAACTGACCATTGTCATCCGTGCTGGCCACCAGAGGCCGGATCCATGTGTTGTATTGCTGAGCGGGCAGTTCATGTTGTAACTGACCCAGGCAGTCTTGCCATAAACCTGTCACGGCAACCTCAATATTCAAATTTTAAGCGAGCCGCATAGTGTACCCAAGACCGCCAGGGTTATCCACAGAGATTGCGGGTTAAATCAAAAAAGCCCGAATTCTTGTGGATAAACCCGCTTATAACCCCACTGAAAAGCTGAGCACCGAATTGAGGATAACCCTGACAACCCGGCTCACTGTGTATAACAGGCCATTTAATACACCGGATTTTCCCAGTTAACCCTAAGCTTAAACGCAGTTAATACCTGACTTATAATTCCAGTAAGCTATTGTTTTATAATGATTTTTTTATGTTTTCCACAAAAATTGAGGCCTTAAGAAATAATAATAACGAACTTCTCTCTTCTTTCCTTCAACACATATTCATTCATATTTTCTTATTCAGAACCCAGCGGAAAAGTGATCCAATCGTTTTCACAAACTTTGTGTAATTGCACAAAAATTCACCATTGCTATTGGTTTGCCTTTCTCATACAATTGCCGCCCTCAAAAATTTGGCTTTTCATTGGCTGCTAAGCCGTGAAATACAAACCGTAAATTTAAAGTGACAGTATTATGAAACGTACTTTTCAACCAAGCGTATTAAAGCGTAAGCGTACTCACGGTTTCCGTGCTCGTATGGCTACTAAAAACGGCCGTCAGGTTCTGGCTCGTCGTCGTGCAAAAGGCCGTCACGTTCTGACTGCTTAATTGACCGTTTACTTCCGTACGATTGTTATTGATGCCTGAGTTTGAGTTTTCCCGGCAACTGCGTTTATTAAAACCAGCCGAGTTCAAACGGGTTTTTGATAACACCGAATTACGCGGAAGTACCCCCCAGTTGCTGTTGCTTGCATCAGCGAATGGGCTTGATCATCCGCGAATTGGCTTTGTATTGGCAAAGAAGCAAATCAAGCATGCGGTGCAACGTAATCGGGTTAAACGACTTATTCGTGAGTCTTGCCGGTTAAATCAGCATCAATTGCCTGCCGCCGATTTTGTTATACTGGCCCGTTCCGGGATCACTGAGCTGGACAACCAGCAAATACGTGAGATGATTGACGCCCTTTGGTTCAGATTGAAGCGCCCATCCCATGGCAGACCATCAAACGGCAAACGTAAAAAACGGCGTTAACCCTATCGCCCGATTTATGCTCGCTTTTGTTGCGCTCTATCGCTACGCAATCAGTCCCTTATTTCCCAGTCGTTGTCGTTATTACCCCACTTGTTCTGCTTATGCCGATGAAGCTATTCGTCGTTATGGTGCATTACGCGGTGGTAAGTTAGCCTTACAGCGATTGCTCCGGTGTCACCCATGGGGTTCCCATGGCGTCGATCCGGTACCTGATATACCCAACCCTCAATCCCACTGTTGTCAACGGAAAGCCTGATCATGGATATCCGCCGTACGGTTATATTTATTGGCTTAGCCATTAGTACTTATTTTTTAATTCTTGCCTGGAATGATGACTACGGTCAGAACACTCAGGCAAACGCGCCGATTGCGGCGGTTTCTGAAACTCAGGATGCGCCGGTACCCGTGGAAGCTGGTGTTGTCAGTGCTGACAATGGTGATATCCCGGATGTGGATGCACCACAAGTCGCTCCGGAGTCCATTGATGTGGCAGTGCCGGATGGCAAGCTGATCACTGTGAATACCGATGTGTTACAGGTCACCATTGATCCTCGTGGTGGTGAAGTCACTCAGGTGTTGCTGCCAGCGTATCCGGCGTCTATTGAACAAAAAGACGTGCCGTTTGTGCTGATGGAGAAAAACAACCGTCGTACTTATGTGGCTCAAAGTGGTCTGCTGGGTAAAGACGGTGTTGATGCCAAAGGTCCGGCGTTATACAGCGTTGCTCAGAACAGCTACGAGCTTGCTGAAGGTGATTCAGAGCTGAAGGTTGTTCTGACGACTGAAACCGCTAAAGGTACCGTCGAGAAAATCTTTACTTTTAAGCCGGGTAATTACCTGATCGACGTGACTTACCGCATCAACAACACGTCAGATCAGAACTGGCAAGGTACTTTCTATGCTCAGCTGAAGCGTGATAACTCATCCGACCCGTCTGAGGGTAATGCGATGGGTATGCAGTCTTATCTGGGGGCGGCATTAACCACCAAAGAAAACCGTTACGAAAAGATTGGTTTTGATGATCTGGTTGATGGTCCGTATAAGTCTGTTGAACAAGGTGGTTGGGCGTCAATGCTGCAGCACTACTTCCTGTCTGCCTGGATTCCTGCTCAGGATCAGCCGCACACCTACAATGGTCGTCAGGTTAAAGGCAACAATGTATTCGGTTTCTACAGTGCTCCTACTACAGTAGCACCGGGCTCTGTGGGTGAAGTGGGTGCGCAATTGTACGTTGGCCCGAAAGACCAGGAGCGTTTAGGTGAAATTGCTGAACATCTGGATCTGACCATCGACTACGGTTGGTTATGGTGGGTGGCTCAGCCACTGTTCTGGTTGCTGGATAACATCCACGACATTGTGGGTAACTGGGGTGTTGCGATTATCTTCCTGACCATTCTGATTAAGCTGGCGTTCTTCAAGCTGTCGGCGGCGTCTTACCGCTCGATGGCGAATATGCGTAAAGTCGCGCCGAAGATGCAGGAAATCAAAGAGCGCTACGGTGATAACCGTGAGAAGCTCGGCCAGGAGATGATGAAGCTCTACAAGGAAGAGAAGATCAATCCACTGGGCGGCTGTTTACCGATTCTGGTACAGATGCCGGTGTTTATTGCGCTGTACTGGGTACTGATGGAATCCGTTGAGCTGCGCCAGGCGCCGTTCTTCCTGTGGATTGAAGATATGTCGGTGATGGATCCTTACTTTATCCTGCCGCTGATCATGGGCGCTTCGATGTTTATTCAGATGAAGCTGAACCCAACACCGCCAGACCCAATGCAGGCGCGTGTGATGCAGTTTATGCCAATCATCTTCACCATCTTCTTCCTGTGGTTCCCGGCTGGCCTGGTACTGTACTGGGTAGTGAACAACATTCTGTCGATTGCGCAGCAGTATGTGATCACTAAGCAGATTGAAAATAGCTGATTATTAACTGTTATATAAAACCCCGATTGGGTGTTTTAGCTAAGCGACCTCCGATGGCATGGATGCCATCGAAGAGCCTACATGGATGTACTTGCAGCGTGTCGCGTGCTGAAATGCCGGATCGGGGTTTTCTTTTCTCTGGAAAAAGTGTTTCGTGTTCGATTTGTCACGTGACACGTGGTAAATACGTCCCTGTACACTCGACTATCGCATCCCTGCGATAGACGGTCACTCAGACAAAACCAACACGACACACTCAAGCGAATTCTTATGTCAGAACATGCCATTCATCAGGACACCATCACCGCTGTTGCCACCGCCCCCGGGCGCGGAGGCGTTGGTATTATTCGGGTATCCGGTGAGCTGGCACTCACTGTGGCAGAAAAGATTCTCGGCTTTCAGCCAAAACCCCGCTACGCCCACTACGGCCCATTTACCGCTGCGGATGGCACGGTGCTGGACGAAGGCATTGCCTTGTATTTCCCCAATCCGAACTCATTTACTGGCGAAGATGTGCTGGAGCTGCAAGGCCATGGCGGCCCGGTGGTGCTGGATCTGCTGTTAAAAGAAGTGGTGGCGTTAGGCTGTCGCTTAGCGCGCCCGGGTGAGTTCTCAGAACGCGCCTTCCTCAATGATAAAATGGATCTAGCCCAAGCTGAGGCGATTGCTGACTTAATTGACTCCGCCTCTGAGCAAGCCGCTCGTTGTGCGCTGCGCTCGATGCAGGGGGAATTCTCGAACAAAGTACACAGTCTGCTCGATCAGCTGATTCATCTGCGGATGTATGTGGAAGCAGCGATCGACTTTCCGGAAGAAGAAATCGACTTTCTTTCGGATGGCAAAGTTTCCACTATGTTATCCACAGTTGACGGTGAATTAAAATCGGTGCTGCAGGAAGCCAATCAGGGTGCTCTATTGCGGGAAGGCATGAACGTCGTCATTGCTGGGCGGCCTAACGCTGGTAAGTCCTCACTACTGAATGCCTTAGCGGGTCAGGAGCGGGCTATTGTCACCGATATTGCCGGTACCACCCGGGATGTTTTAAAAGAGCATATTCATATTGATGGCATGCCGCTGCACATCATTGATACCGCGGGTTTGCGCGATGCGCCGGATGAAGTGGAACGTATTGGTATCCAGCGTGCCTGGGCCGAGATTGAGCAGGCCGATCGGGTGTTGCTGATGATTGATTCCACCACTCACGAAACCGACCCTAAAGCCCTGTTGCATGCCTTGTATGATGAACAGGGATTAGCCTCAGAGACGGATTCACTATTGGCCTCTGGGCGTTTAACCGTGATCCGTAATAAGGCGGATATCTCAGAAGAAAGCATGGGGTTATCCACAACCGGGGATTTCCCAACCATTACCTTATCGGCGAAACACAACCAGGGCGTGGATGACCTGCGCCAGCACCTGAAAGACGTGATGGGATTTGAAGCCGCTTCTGAAGGTGGATTCCTCGCCCGCCGTCGTCATATTGATGCGCTAAACCGTGCTCAGGAAGCGCTGGATTTTGGCCGTCAGCAGCTGGAAGGCATGGCCGCCGGTGAGTTACTGGCCGAAGACCTGCGCATGGCACAACACGCGCTGAATGAAATCACTGGTGAATTCACCGCTGACGACCTGTTGGGTGAGATTTTTGGTAGCTTCTGCATTGGTAAGTGATTGTAAGCAATTGTTTCGGATTTTATCTGTACGGTAATATCCTACTTTTGTATTGTACGGATTCTGATCAGTAATCAGTTGTTCATATTGATTTATGACTGATTAACTAATTCTCATAATCCGGATTAAAACCATGTTTCGCAAAATAAAAATAGCAACAGTAAGTGCTTTAGCACTTTGTTCATTGAACTCGATCGCCGATCAGGTAGTTATCGATGACCTGATTGTTGAGGGAAGCCAGTGTGTTGGTGACGCCTGTACTGACACTGAAGATTTTGGTTTTGATACATTACGTCTGAAAGCAGACGACCCGCGGATTTCTTTTATTGATACCAGTAATACGGCTGCTTTCCCGACCAATGATTGGCTGATGGGTATCACCAGTGAGTCATTATTAGATGCACCTTATTTCTACCTGATTGACCAAACCAGTCAGCAATCTGTATTAAAAATCTCAGCAGGGGATAACAGCAGTGTTGCTTTGGGGGCCGGTTCTGAGCTGGTTGATGGTGCAATATCTGTTGGCGCTGAAGGTGCGGAACGCCGTATTACTCATGTCGCTGAAGGAACAGCTGATTCTGATGCGGTAACCAAGGAGCAAATGGATGCTGCGGTAAACGCCATCAACGCCCGAATTGATACGATTCTTACCCGCCTCAATGAACTTTGAGGAGGAAGAACATGATAATTACAAAAATACCGGCTGCCGGTTTAGTGGCACTGTTAACCTTGAATGTGACACTGGCCAGGTCTGCTCAGCTAATACAAGAAAATCAAACCGTGATTGGCAGTGCTTGTATTGGACTGGATTGTTTTAATGGTGAAGACTTCTCCAGAAATAACGGAGATCAGGCGCTCAGTAATGATGTCTTACGCTTAAAAGAGAACAATCTGAGAATTAATTTTGATGATGCATCAGCTGCTGAAAAATTAGGCAAACGCTGGGAAATGACCTTCAATTCAACGGCCAATGGTGGTGGGTCTTATTTTCTTTTACAGGCGTTAAACAACGAGAAGTCAGAAATCCGTGTTTCTGATGGATACCAGCGTCAACCCATCTGCGATGGCTACGGATCAATCTTTGATGGTGGTTATATAGAAAATGAATTTATCCCGGCCGGTGAGCCAATTTTAGTACCTGCTTCGACAACTGTCCCTCAGCAAGGCTATCTGGTGGAATGTGAAACCAGTGATGTTTTGAGTGACGGTACAGTGCCAGCACCGATTTGTGATGTGGTCCAGAATAATGACACAGTGCAGTTTAACGGGGTTATTCCAAACGGCGAACCTATCATTGAAGTGGCTTCTGTGACCCAGGGCTTTTGGACGATGTATACCTGTACTGAGTCGGAAGAGCTGGACTATCAACGTCAGAACTTATTCCAGATTAATGCCGGTGCTAATGGCGATATTGTTTTAGGCGAAGGTGGCCCTTCATCGGATGAACGCATCGTTTCTTTGGGCCGCGATGGCATGGTTCGTCAGCTGAAAAATATCGCTTCGGCTTTTTCTGCGTCGGATATTGTTACCGTAGGTGACCTGAAACAGGCATTGGAGAATACGGATCAACAGCTGGATGTCATTGATTTGTTTCTGGCCAGTTATCCGGTATTCAAAGACTTCTTAGCAGGAACAAGCGATCAGGCGCCAACTCCTGAGCCAGAACCGGCTCCCGGTGCAGAAGATGGTGCTGATACTCAATCATCCGGATCAGATGGAGAGCCCATGATTGGTTCTTTAAACTGGGGTTTCATGATTTTGCTATCAGGACTCCTAGTTATCAGACGCAGATTTAACGGCTGATAACAAATGAAGCGGTATCAGATTGATATCGCTTCTTTATACCGGGAGCTTTAATTCCCTCTAAAGCCAGCAAAACTTCGGCCGATTGCTATCTTTAATAGCAACATTCACGAGCGGAGTTTGACGTGCGAAAGATTACCCTGGCAACGTGCCTGGCTTTATCCATCAACCTGACGGGCTGTATTGCCGAAGACGATGACGACGAAATCGTTAATGATCAGGGCGAAACCATTACCGATCAAACGGCTTCACTAAGCGGTTTCTGGAACGGGCAGTTCAATCAAACAACGGACCTGCGGGTCCTGATCTACAACGGCAATGTCTATGGCCTTGATGCAGACAATGGTTATTACGGTGATATTGTTCTCAATGCCGGTAACCGTACCGTGATTGCCGATCTGACGGCATATGCCCTCAATACCGATTCCGATTCAACCGCCAAACAATTTATTGCCGATGGTAACGAGGCGGATTATGAGCTGGATACTCAGCTTTCAAGCCTGCAAGCGACGGATGACTCGTTGTTCGGTGGTTACAGTGTCGATGGCACATCAACCGGCAATATCCTGTTAACCCGTGATGGCACCTGGGAAAACAACAGCCCGTTATCGGCGCTGATTAAAACCGGTAAATGGACCGCAACCAATTACGAGCTGGTGACTACCCGAGCCGGAGAGCGAGTGATTTTCACCGGTGTATCCACCGATTCCGCCAATGCCGGTTGTATCTTTCGTGGTGAGTTAACCACCATCGACACCAACTTCAATTTATATCGCGCGACCCTGAGCGAACGTGAAGATTGCCCGGCATTTAATGAATCAGAAGTGCCCGGATTTGCTGGCTTTAACAGCGATGGTGATCTGGAGTTTTATTTCCGTGCCAGCAACTCGTTGTTGTTTATGACCTTCACACCACCGGCGGATGCCAGCGGTGGTGGCGACTCTGGTGGTGACGCGGGCAACGGCGACGCCGGAGGTGATGCGGGTAACGGAGACGCCGGTGGTGATGCGGGCAACGGAGACGCTGGTGGTGATGCAGGTAACGGCGATGCCGGGAATGCTCCCGCAGGATAATGCGAATCCCTGAAACTGTTGAAAACCCTGTGATATAGCTGCAAAAAACCCGGGCAAAGCCTGGGTTTTTTTATGGATAAAACCCAGACATAGGCTGTGAATAATAACTTATCTACAATTATGTACAGCTTTATAAACATCCTAAGTATTTGTTTTTATTATAAATATTAAAAATAAGAACACTCTGTTAGGAAATAAAATCACAATGAAAAACGTATTGTGGATAAAGTGGATAACTTGGCTGGTTAAAAAATGCTCAGCACTCTGCCCTATTGGGGTGAGTCCTGATATAATGCGCGCCCTTTTCGCTTAGCTGGGTTTATGCAGCAGCAGTAAAGCTGAGCGCAAACAACAAGATTTGAGGTGAGTTGTGGATTATCCGGTTCGGTATGATGTGATTGTGGTTGGTGGTGGACACGCGGGTACCGAGGCGGCTCTGGCGGCAGCGCGTACCGGCTGTAAAACCTTACTGTTAACCCACAACACCGACACCGTTGGCGTGATGTCCTGCAATCCGGCCATTGGTGGTATTGGTAAAAGCCATCTGGTGAAAGAAATCGACGCCTTAGGTGGCGCCATGGCACGGGCAACGGATCAGGCCGGTATTCAGTTCCGTACACTGAACAGCCGCAAAGGCCCGGCGGTTCGTGCCACTCGCGCTCAGGCTGATCGTGCCTTGTACCGCACTGCCATTCGTAACATCGTTGAGAATCAGGATAACCTGGATATCTTCCAGGCTTCTTGTGACGACCTCATTGTTCAGGGTGATGGTGTGGGTTCGACCGCTTGTGGTGTGGTGACCAATACCAATATGCGTATTCACGCCACCACCGTGGTGCTGACGGCCGGTACCTTCCTGGGTGGATTGATCCATATTGGTATGGAAAACCACAAAGGTGGTCGTGCTGGTGATCCACCGTCGATTGCACTGGCCCAGCGTTTACGCGAAATGCCGTTTAACGTTGGTCGTTTAAAAACCGGTACTCCGGCGCGGATTGATCGTCGCAGTGTCGATTTCTCCGTAATGCAGGAACAACCGGGTGATACACCGCTGCCGGTGATGTCCTTTATGGGTTCGGTGGATGAGCACCCGGAACAGGTCAGCTGTTACATCACCCACACCAACGAGCAGACCCACGACATTATCCGTAACAACCTTGATCGCTCGCCTATGTATGCTGGGGTGATTGAAGGCGTTGGCCCGCGTTATTGCCCGTCGATTGAAGATAAGGTGATGCGTTTTGCGGATAAAGACAGCCACCAGATCTTTGTTGAACCGGAAGGCCTGAACAGCAACGAGTTATATCCGAACGGTATTTCCACCTCGCTGCCGTTTGATGTGCAGCTGGATTTAATCCACAGCATGAAAGGCTTTGAGAACGCCCATATAACCCGCCCGGGCTACGCGATCGAATACGATTATTTTAATCCGCAGGATCTGAAACACAGTTTGGAAACCAAGTTTGTGAACAACCTGTTCTTTGCGGGTCAAATCAACGGCACAACCGGTTATGAAGAAGCCGGTGCTCAGGGATTATTGGCCGGCACCAATGCCGCCTTACGGGCGCTGGAAAAAGACGCCTGGATTCCACGCCGTGACCAGTCTTACATTGGTGTACTGGTCGACGACCTGATCACCATGGGTACCAAAGAACCATACCGTATGTTCACCAGCCGTGCGGAATACCGTTTAGTACTGCGTGAAGACAACGCTGATTTACGTCTGACCGAAGTCGGCCGTAATTTAGGCCTGGTCGACGATGAGCGTTGGGCGGCCTTCTCTGCCAAAAAAGAAGGCATCGAACGTGAAGCCGAACGTCTGAAAACCACCTGGGTACAGGCCGGTACTGACGAAGCGAAAAAACTGGAAGAAATGGGTGAAGCGGCTATTGCCCGTGAATATAACCTGCACGATCTGCTGAAGCGCCCGGGCCTGAATTATTCACAGGTCGCTAATTTAAAAGGTGAAGCGGTAGAAGATGCTCAGGTAGCCGAGCAGGTGGAAATCCAGGCCAAATACGACGGTTATATCGCCCGTCAACTGGAAGAAATCGAACAACTGCGTCGCTACGAAAATACTAAACTGCCAACCGATCTTGAATACGATGCCATTGGTGGTTTATCCAACGAAGTGAAACAAAAGCTGCAAACCGTACAGCCAGAAACACTGGGTGTGGCGTCGCGCATTTCCGGAGTGACTCCGGCGGCGATCAGCCAGATTCTGATTCATCTGAAGAAGCGCAAATTGGCGAGTCAGATGACGACCTGATATCTGGCATATCCGCCCTGCTTTGAATCACCCGGTTTTGATACGTATCAAAACCGGGTTTTTTATGTCCGCCATACTGACAGCAACAGTCGTATGACGGGAGAGAAATGATGAGTGGCGAATTACATCTGGTTAAAGAACTATTAGCCGAACTGGACGATAGCAAAGACAAGCAGCTAAACGCCCAATATGCCGAAGATCTGTTATTTACTGAGTTGCTGACCCGTTTGGGCCAGCGTCGTAACGCCACGGATATTCTGCAGCAGGCACAATACCATCTGACCAATCTGGATCAGGATGAATTTGTTGTGACCAGGGGTTGTTAAGCTCATAACCATAGCGATATCACGCGATGGTAATCAAACTGGCAATTCACCATCAATGACATTACAAGTTGAATGAACGATTAATCTTTTTATTGGATAAGATTGTTTCATTTGGCATACTGCAGCTCGCCACGAATGGCTAATGATAATTTACTAAAAGGATCATAAAGGATGTCTTTGAAGAAAGTAGTAGCAGTAATGGGTGCTGCAACCCTGATGACTGGTTGTGCCTCGATTTTGACTGAGGACACTAAAGCAGTAAACGTTTCCACTTCTAACGGGAAAGAGATTCAGGTTACTGTGGATGGCACTGAGCATACAGTACCAGGCATTGTACAATTTAAGAAAGATGGCACCGATAAAATTGTCAGCACTTCAACTGAAGGCTGTGCTAAGCAAACAGCGGCCAACAAAAAAATTGAAGGTGCTTTCTGGGTTAATATCCTGAGCGGTGGTTTATTCGGTTCTACGACTGACTCCGCGACCGATAAGATGTGGACCTACGACGATAACATCATAGTTTCTTGTCAGTAATATTGTTATGTCGATCCTAAAAGGAAGCTTATTAGCTTCCTTTTTTATTGCCTTTAGTGCCCAGTCATTAGCATTGCCGGATTCCGCCAGGCTGCAATGGCAGGCCTTGTTGCATCTTAATCATGATAAGCCGCTGATATCTGATCCGCTGTTTTTATTGTCGGTGAACGATTTCTCTCTTGAGCAAGAGTGGCAGCTGACGCTTGATTTATTTCTGCAGCAACCCGACTCAATTTGCCGTTTTCCCGCTCGTTATCAGCTGATGAAGCAATACGAAGCACTCCCTCTTTTTCCGGTTTGCTCTGACTATCAGCAATTTCTAGAAAAGGCTCCTATCGATAATATTAGTATTGTTTATGCCTCCGAAAACCTGACCAACCCCAATAGCATGATGGGGCATGGCATGCTCTCAATATCTGGCGTTCGCTCTGATGGGAAATATACTCGACATGCCGTTTCTTTTTTTACCGAACTGGATTCCTATAACCCGTTAAAGGTTATCTGGGAGACGGTTGTTGTTGGCAAAGATGGGTATTTTCTGGTTAAACCATTAAACAGCTATATCGACTTTTATAATCAGACAGAACAACGCAATGTCTGGCGTTATATTCTGGATTTAGACGAGTCACAAAAACGTCTGTTGCAGGCACATCTCTGGGAGCTAAAGCATCCGCAGCTCGACTACTTTTTTGATGAACACAATTGCGCCACTTTATCGCTGGATATTCTGCGCGTCGTCCAGCCTGATCTGCCAGCTCCGGATATTGTGTCACCATTGGATCTGGCTAAGATTGTTAACCAATCCGGACTGGTTAAACACACGGAAGTCACTCCCGCTGATAAATGGAAGATTCGTATGCTGAATGAGACGACTGGTGTTCAGGTGACAGAGGCTGCCTCCGAATTCCGCAAGAACGGGAAACTCCCGGCGGATATTCACCAGCCCGAACAACGCTTTTTATTCAAACAACTCAGTACAACCCTGTTGGACTATGATTGGCATCATTCCGAGCTGTCTCTGGCGCAGTACAAAAAACAGAAACAAGCGTTAGCAGATTACCAAACGGAAGCGTTATTTCTGGATATTGATGCTTATCGCTCTCCGTTAAAAACCCCCGGAGACAGCCAACTTGCTGGTGGATGGCTTAATTATCGTGACGAGTCGTGGCTAACATTTCGCTGGCTGCCTGCAGCGCATACGCTGGAAGACGATAACCGCGAATACTTCGGGGAAAATGAATTACGACTGAACGATGTTGAATTACGTTTTTCTCCAAGTAAAAAAGCGTTACAACTGCATCGCTGGCAACTTTATTCAGCCGCTTCACTCACTCCACGGGATAGCCTGATTGGCGGTCTGTCCGGACATTTCCAACTGGGTTTTAAGCCGGTATACAACCAAGACCTGGAAGCTAATACCGGTTTCAGTATGTCGGGTGGTTTGGGGATGACCGAAGCCCTTGGTTCGGATGTACGCTTGTATGCGTTACTCAACGCGGGCGTCGAAGCTGGTCCAACACAGACGCTCAGTTACCTGCAGCCGGAACTCGGCGGTTATTTGTATGAAATATGGGATATGAAAAGTCGCTTCAGTTACAAACCACAACTCCGTTCGGATGGAAAACGACTGCATTTGTGGACGATCGACCACACTTTCAGCGGTCAGCACTCTGCTCTGGTTGCCAAAGCGGAATTGCTGAACCTGGATTCTGCCTGGCAACGAAGCTGGCAGCTGGAATGGCGCTGGTATTACTGAAGCCTGTCATCCGCTGGTCATCTTAGCGTCATCGCTCTGTCTTACTGCTTGCCTACTTTGATTGCCATATCAAAGAACCAATGGAGCAAGTGATGAAGGCTTTGTACAAAATAACCGCCGCAACCATGGCGGCTCTGGCGCTGAGTGGCTGTGGCAGTGATGACGACGATGATAACGATCAGGAGCCCGCACCCCTGAACTTAACCATTCTGCATATTAATGATCACCACTCACACTTAGAGCCGGACTCTCTGGATATCGAACTGACGTCGGAACAGGCGTCTGCCATCACAGCCCGGGATGGCAACAATGCCCTGCTAAGCAACGTAGAATTATCCGCGACCGGTGGCTTTCCACTCTTAAAAACACTGATTGATGAGCGTGAAGCGCAGGCCGAACACGTACTGAAACTGCACGCAGGTGATGCCATCAGCGGCACGCTTTTTTACACCCTGTTTGCCGGTGAAGCTGATGCCGCCATGATGAATCAGATCTGTTTCGATGCTTTTGCATTGGGGAATCATGAATTTGATGACGGTGATTCCGGCCTGGCCGACTTCTTAACGGATTTATCGTCTGGTAGCTGTAACACGCCGGTGCTGGCCGCGAACGTGGTGCCAGCACAGGATTCTGCGCTGCGAAACCAGGAGTTCCTGCAGCCTTATACCGTGATTGAACGTGGCGGTGAGCGCGTCGGTATTATTGGGATCGACATCGCGGGTAAAACCAAAAACTCGTCACAACCGGATGCCGGTACGCAGTTTCTGGATGAAGCGACCACAGCCCAGCGTTTTATTGATGAGCTGACTGAAGACGGGGTGAACAAAATCATCCTGTTAACCCATTATCAATACGCCAACGAAGTTGCTCTGGCACGCAGCCTGAAAGGTGTGGATGTCATTGTGGGTGGCGATTCACACTCTTTGTTGGGTGGCGACAACATCACCACCATGGGTCTGAATGTGGTGGGTGAATACCCAACCACTGTGATCAATGCCGATGGCGATACCGCATGTGTGGTACAGGCCTGGGAATATGCCAAAGTGCTGGGTGAGCTGACGGTTCAGTTTGATGCCAACGGTGTGGTGACATCCTGTGCCGGCCAACCGATTATTCCGGTGGCAAACGATGCTGAGATTGAATACGAGTTTGCTGATGACGATGATCGTCTGTTAGAAGCCAGCGACCGTGCCGCATTATTAGCGGCATTAGCACAACAGCCGGAAGTTGCTCTGATTGATGCCGATGCCGCCACCGCAAGTTTATTACAAGGCTTCTCTGATCAGACCGGTCAACTGACCCAGCAAGTGATTGGCAGTGTAGCGGAAAACCTCTGCTTAGAGCGTATTCCGGGCCAGGGACGCTCGACGCTGTGTGATGTGGCAGACACTTATGAAAACGGCAGTGATATCTCGAATATTGTGTCCAAAGCCTTCTTAACCGTGACCCCAACGGCGGATGTTGCCATTCAGAATGCCGGTGGTGTTCGGGTGGATGCGGCTTCTGGTAATTACACCATTGCCGATGCATTTACCCTGCTGCCCTTCTCGAACACCCTGGTGACACTGGAAATGACCGGCGCTCAGATTAAATCGGTTCTGGAAGATGCGTTAACCAACTTTGCCGATAATGGCGGCTCCAGCGGCTCTTACCCTTATGCTTCAGGTTTGCGCTATCACGTGGATATGAGCCAGGCGGCCGGTAGCCGTATCAGTCAGCTGGAAATTAACGCCCGCTTATCGGGTAGCTGGGCTGCTATTAACAGTTCAACGACGTATACCGTAGTAACCAATGACTTTATTGCAGCGGGCCGTGACGGTTACACCACCTTCGCGGGTATCAGCAACGTGGTGGACACCTTTACCGAATACGCCCAGGGCTTTGTTGATTACGTGGAAGGGCTAACGGCTAATAATCAGTCGTTGCAGAAGCTGCCACTGAGCGAATACTCGACCCAGCAGTATATTGATGCTTCCGGTTGTAACCATAGCCAGAATGCAGGCTGTGGCGTGCAATAACGTCAGATTGATTACTGACTAAAAAACCGGGCGATACAAACAGTGTCGCCCGGCTTAACGAGTTCAGTCAAAAGCCGATCCGGTATTCCAGTTACTTACTTTAACAAAGCGGACACCAGTAACTTCCGCTTCCCTAAACTTCTCAACTAATTCTTCGTGATAAAGAATATGCCCAGGCTCTTCTTTCGGTTCAATAATCCAACGCTGCTCTTTTTCCATTTTATCCAGCTTATTCTCATCCAGAGAGAGCTTGTCAACAAAATACATTTCACTTTCATAGGTAAAGCTGGATCTTCCTTTATGCATTATTTCCAATTCTATATTGGGTTTAAAGACATAAAAATCCGGGTAGGTAATACCTTTATGCACTAATTCGGCATAAAATAATTGATTAATTCCCAGAAAACCATCTTTGACAATATCGGCCATTTTCTTACTGAATACCGGTTGACCAGCTTCATGATAGTCACTCAGTGCAAGCTTTCTTGGAATGGGCTTTGCCAGCTCCATGGTTAATGTATTCTTTATTTCTACCGGACCGAAAGCATAAATTTCGTCAGTTTCCTCTTCACATTCATCAGCGAAAGCAAATATGGCCCTGGGAGGCGTTTTGATTGCAATATAATAAATATCATCGTATTTCATATTAATGCCCTAATTTCAATGTATGCCGTTGTTGGTTAAAACCATGATCTCGCCCATCCGGGCATTTGGTTCCTCGTACTTTGGTCTTGGTTTTATGCTTAGTCAGAAGATCGGCACCAGAGCAGCCGCAGGGGTTATCAGGTTGGTAATCCCGGCGAATAGGCAAAATCCATTTTATTAAAGAACTAAATTATATTGCCTTTCTCAATCAAAATGAGCGTCATCATTCCATTTTGAAACAGGGATAAATCGATGCCCTTTTAAATCGTATTGCTCCAGGTGGTCAACGACAGTTTGATGGAATAAATAAAATACAGGATACTCATCCAATATAAATACAAGTCTCTTTTCAATTGGTATTTTACTAAGTTTTTCACTATCTAACGAATAGGATTCAACATCTACAACACGCTTGGAATTACTGCTTAAATCAACTACTGATTTTTCTATATCTATTGCATTAATAAAGTTAAAAACATGGAGCATATAGTAATCTAGTTTTAGTTCTTCGATGACATCGCCTGTTGTCCCTTTTAATGTTTGAACCCTGTAAATATTTAACTCTGATAATGCATCAACAAATTTTTTAGAAATAACAGGGGTTGAACCAGAAGAATGATAGTCGACGTATTGTGGTTTTTTTGGCATAGGGTCATCACGAAGAATGGCCAAATTGTATTTTCCAGTGACATATGACTCAATAGAATTTGGCCTTAAGCTGGCTATAATCATTGGATAGTTAGGGTTATTATCCGGATAAAGCATATAATATTCATTGTTTAAATCTTCCATTTGTCACGATCCTATTTCTAGTATAGATGTTTGATTTTTTGATATGCTTTTACCATCAACACCCAATTTAATGTGTCTTTATTTCTCGTAGTTTTTCTATTTGATTGCGGTAAAGCATTTTATCACGCTCATGCCACCCATGCTGGATTTAGCTGGTGTGTTGCGAAGAAATTTGGGGTTGTAGAGCTGGTAGAACTACCAGCCCATTTCAAAATCCATTTTTTTAAAGAGCATCCTTGCTTCAGATATATGAATCAATCAAAAGCCGACCCAATAATCCAATCTTTAACTTTTACAAAACTGAATCCAGTTGCACTGATATCTTTCAGTGCGTTAACTACTTTTTCGTGATAAAGGTAATAAGCCGCTTTTTCTTCTAACGCAAAAATCATACGCTGATCTTCGGGAATCTGATCCAGTACATTTTCATCCAAAGATAAGGATTCTATAAAGTAGGTTAAACCACTACGGCTTAATGAGTAATCTGATCGGTCTTTATGCATCGCTGGAATTTCATCAAAGCAGTTCATGAAATAATAATGTTCAAAAACATGATCGCCTTTAGTGATCTTTGCCGGAAACATCTGAATACGATAAGAAGCCAATTCCATAATAATATCTCTGGCTCGCTGGCTCCAAACATGATGAATAACAGAAGCGAAGTCACCCATCACCGGTGGATTTCGGTCATCATCTGATTCGATCTCAAGGTTTAATATACTTTTCGGCGGGTCAAGTTTTTTATATTTATCAAAATTACCTATTCTGTATTTATTATTCACCCACTCCAATTCAGAAGTTTCAGAAAAATTTTCTTCCAACGTATAATACATACCATCGTATTTCATATTATTTACCCATTGTTAATGATTTTATTTTCTTCAATGAGTCACGACCGTGTTTTAGATCACAATGTTTCCCCCGGACTTTCTCTTTTTCACCCATGGTATTCACACCTGAACAGCCACATAGGTTACCAGGGCGATAATCTCGGCCATCCCGGTTAATTGTCCAAACAAAAGTTTCTATCCGCTCTAATATGGTCTCACTGATTACATACATTTGCTTTTTAAATTGTACTTTTGATTCCTTCTCAGATAACGGCTTACCAGAGCGATCAAAACAAAGCTTGCCGGATTCAATCAATCAGTTAATTCCCCGCAATTCTTTTTTTGTCATAAAAGGGTAGGTTTTAAACGTTTCTTCAAACTTAACGACTTGTGTTTTGTAAGAGCCCTTATCTGAGGCTTGCTCACGGCTTGCCAGTTCTTTAACTTTTTTGTCGTTCTCATCATCACCAAAAGCACGGCCTTTCTCATGCCCATCTAAATGCAGTGGTACACCCAGCCGACAGGCGAGGTCCATTCGCCCGGGCAGTACCACCAGGTTATGATCGTGATTAATGTTGTAATCAAACTGCTTAAATAGATCGCCTCTATCTTCTACGGCTTTAATATCAATTACATGGTGAATCTGTAAGCTATTGTGGCCGTCGTACCAAGGATGTTGCTCGGGGTATTGCTTGCCTTCTTTCTTGTAGTTTTTTTCTATTTGATTGCGGTAAAGCGTTTTATCACGCTCATGATCTAGCTGGTGTGTTGCGAAGAAATTTGGGGGTTGTAGAGCTGGTAGAACTACCAGCCCATATAAAATCTATTTTTTAAAGAACTTAAAATTATTTATTAATTAAAATGAGCGTTATCGTTCCACTTTGTAACTGGAATAAATCGATGGCCTTTTAAATCAAACGTATCAAGGTGGTCAACTACAGATTTGTGAAACAAATAAAATACAGGATACTCATCCAATATAAATATTAGTCTCTTTTCAAGAGGAATTTTCTTAAGTTTTTCATTATCTAATCTATAAGATTCAACGCTATCAACGGTGTCGAGAATATCATCATAGTCAATTTTTGAAATATTCATATCCATGGCATTGATGAAATTAAAAACATGGAGCATGTAATAATCTAGATTTAATTCTTCGATTACATCACCAGATGTCCCCTTTAATATCTGAGCTCCGTAAATATTTAACTCAGATAATGCATCAACAAATTTTTTAGAAATAACTGGAGTTGATCCAGATGAATGATAATCGACATATTGTGGTTTTTTTGGCATAGGGTCATCACGAAGAATGGCCAAATTGTATTTTCCGGTGACATATGACTCAATAGAATTTGGCCTTAAGCTGGCTATAATCATTGGATAATTAGGGTTGTTATCCGGATAAAGCATATAATATTCATTGTTTAAATCTTCCATTTGTCATGATCCTATTTCTAGTATAGATATTTGGTTTTTTGATATGGCTTTACCATTGCTATGCTGCAATTGGTGCTCTCCCCCTTCATTACGATGATTGCATCTAGAATCAGATTTTTTAGCACCTATTTTCAAGACATTCCCACAGCCTACTTTAGAATTTTTTTGGTAATCGAAACCGTCAGCACTGATAGACCATTCATATTTCTTAATTTTGTTGAAAACTTTTAAGCTTATTTTAGATACCTTATTGAGAAAGTCTTTTCTTGGATTTCCAGACACCTGACATGATTTACCACGCTTGACTGTCTTTAGCAAAGAGTCAACTTGTTCCTTTACTGCTCTTGGGTAATTAAGATAAACATCTTCATCTGTTCCTCTAGGATCTACAATATCACTTTGACCTTTTTTGTGTGATCCCCGGTGAAGAGGAACGCCCAGATGGCATGCCAAATCCATATAGTATGGAAGTAATACACCGTTTTTATGATGATTAATGTTATACCCAAATTGATCACATACTTCCTTTAAATCTGGGTTTTTCATAGATTCAGAAATAATTAAGTGATGAGCTTCTAAAGAGCGACGATTAACACTGCCTTGCTTACGCTGAAAATACCAAGGATGATCTTCAATTTTACTGTAATCATTATTGGGGTTTGCAATAATACTTTGAGTTAATTCAGAGCCTGATCCTTTAGTATCACTTGGGTAGTTCATTTTTGGGTTTGCCATTGGGCATTTCGCGTTGTATGGCTTGTCACAAAAATCACACTTTTTCTTCTCTTGTTCATCAACCTTTTTCGGTTTGGTTTTTGTAAAGCCGTGATCAAACGGGTTGTCGCCAGGATCACTGACGTTGCTAGCTTCATTTTTAAGGGTGAGTTTTTTCTGGGTCAGCAGTTTTTCAACTTCTTCAAACTTATTAGCGATATTGCGTACCAACTTGGCTTTGCTGGCTAACATCACAGAGATACTGGCGGCGGCGCCTAAGCCCCCGGTTAATAGGCCAAGCACAAAACTCAGGCCAAACCCACCGGCTTCCTGGGCAACCACGACTTTGGGCAGGGAGTCGTAATAACGTTCGGGTAGGTTTATGAGCAGTTGTTTAATCTCAGAATCTTCGATCAGGATGACATAACGGTCGTAGGCTTGTTGCAACTTACCCAGTTTACTTTGTCCATATGCGTAGGCCTCACTGGCCCTATCGTGACCATAGCTCACCAGGTTTTCGAGTTCTTTTTTAAGAGGGTTGACATAACCTTTCTTCAGCGCATTTTCGGCTTCCAGACGTGCGTCGTCGACTTCTGCAAGAAAGGCGGTCAGTTCGTCTTTACGTTGTTCGACCTTTTCCAGAATCTCAGTTTTTACATCAGTATCTTTCCATTCATTCAATTTGACTTTGACTTCGTCGCGGAGGTCTGTTGCCAGCTGACCAATGGTTTCTCCTGCATCTTTGGCCGTAGAAAATAAGCCATCAAAAAAAGCCCCGGTCAGAATCAGGCCTTGCATAGCAAGGGGCTCGCTCCCCAGCGCGGCGTCCAGTTTGGCGCTTTGCTGTTTGAGTTCGTTCAGGTATTGATCAATCAGATCAGACAGCTCCTGACGCACCCCTGGCAGGTCTTTCTCTGCATTGGGGTAGCCAAAGGTAATTTCTACTTTGCCTTTAGGTACGTTGAGGATTCTGGCCCAGCCACCGTTTAATGTGCCGCTACGTGTTTTGCCATCAGACAGTACAACTTCGTAAGGCAATGTTTGAATAATATCCTGCGGTGCGTTTTCGTAGTGCGCTTTAATAACCAGGTCGTAGGTTGGCTTGGGCTGGCTTTGG
This sequence comes from Bacterioplanoides sp., assembly GCF_965226395.1. Classification (GTDB taxonomy): domain Bacteria; phylum Pseudomonadota; class Gammaproteobacteria; order Pseudomonadales; family Oceanobacteraceae; genus Bacterioplanoides. The sequence goes on from NZ_OZ245358.1 coordinate 1,693,544, forward strand.
GGGTTTGAGGATTTGTCTTCTTGAGTCTTAGCCTTCGCTTTACTGACACTGGCCGTCATATTAGGGCGTGGTGTGCCTGCAAGCAGTATCTTTAAGGCATTTTTATATTGATCCGATACCGTGAGGATGATCTGACTATCGAGATCAACAGAGGCGTTATCCTGGGTGTTTTGCGCGTTTACTTTGGCCTGAAGGCGTATGACTGGCTGGAGGGTATGCCCTGGAGGTGACAGTAAAAAGCAGGTGCCACTTTTAAGGCAGTTAATCAGTTTTTGATTACGGGCCGTTTCGCCAACATGTGAGCGTTTGCGATCCCGGTAAATATCACCTACCAGCCGGTTTACCGCAGAGCTCAGTTGGATATTACTGTTGCGTTGTACCAGGTTGCTGGCCCGGGTGGGGGATTCAATTCGTTCAAGTTCGTGCCAGGCAATTTCATTGAGATCCTTCACCTGATAATACATGGCGTTGTCTTTCCTTAGAACAGCTTCAATTTACGTGGGTCACGTTACGGCTGCTGATTATCGGTATCATGGCGACGGTTTTCAATATCAATAGACAGGCAACCTGAATATTTTTATAGTGTCGCGGCATTACTAATGCGACGGAAATCGTGTCGCACGATGGAAGCCTAGCTTGAAGGAAAGTTTCAACGGTTTGCCGTATAGGCCCTGAATTATGGAGGAACACAGGATGGCTTGTCCCGAATTTCGTTTTTCGACACAGGATTATGCAACAGAACTTGAGTTAATCAGCTTTTCCGGCGAAGAAGCCATTTCTTCGTTGTTCTGGTTCGTGCTGGAGTTCAAAGTCGAATTGGGTACATCCGTCGATCTGGAACGTTTATCCAATTCCGATGCCATGCTTACCGTACTCGCCGATGATGACAGTAATCGTCCGGATGATTACAGCATTCGCGGAGTGATTGAATCCGCCGAAGAAATTCTCAATACCTCATCTACCCATCGTTTTTATCGCGCCACAATGATGCCGGCACTGGCCCGTCAGCAGCACAGCTTATCGTACGATATTTATACCCATATGACGGTTGATAAAGTTCTGGATGAAGAGCTTCGCGAAGACATTCAACTGGATTATTTATTAGCAACAACGGCAACGTACCCTGAGCGAGACTTTTTTTGCCAGTATGCTGAATCAAACTTTTCGTTTGTATCGCGCCTGAGTGAGTATTGGGGAATTTATTACTACTTCAATCATGACCTTAACACCCAATTAGTGTTTGCTGACGATACTAACTATGAAGAAGTTATCACCCGCACGGTAACTCTGGATGAGCTGAACCGTCCTTCCATCAGTTACGACAGTGTTCGTTCATTGCGCAAAATTGTGAACAGTACAGTTGATGGTGTGGTGGTTGCTGATGTTAACCCGGAATTAGCCAGTACTTATATAGAAGGCACTGCCGGAAAGATCGACGGCAAAAAAGGCTGTGTTCGGCTGGTCAGCCAGGGTGTTCGTGATAAAGATGAAGCGAATAAAATTGCCACCATTCGCTTGGAAGAGTTGCAATGCCGAGGTGTTGTTTATCTCGGCACGTCTGGTATTCCGAATCTGGCTCCGGGTTTTATTCTTAAAGTGGAAGGCCACAATAAACAGGTTATGGAGTTACTGGTACTGGAGGTTTCCCACATGGGCTCTGGTCTGGATAACAGTGCCCGTGGTAGTGAGCAGGGAGGGGCACCCTTTTATGAATGCTCGTTTCAGGCGATTCCGCGTTCAGTTCAGTTCCGCCCACAACGCAACACTGACATTCCAACGGCTGTATCGGCAACCGCGCGCGTTTATTCGGCCAGTGAAGACAGCAATATAGCGCAGCGCGATGAGCGTGGACGTTATCAGGTGGTGTTTGATTTTTTACCGAAAGAATCCGGAAAATCCTCCAGTACGGCTAAAAATAATGTGTCGCACTGGATACGGATGGCACAAAGTGCAGCGCGTTCAAACCATTCTGATATTCCTCTGGTGCCCGGCACAGAAGTAAAAATCGGCTTTACTTGGGGTCATCCCGATCGTCCCTATATTATGGGGGCATTAGAGAATTCTCAGTCATTGCGATATCCCGTCACCCATGAGAACCCTCATCATGCAGTGTTGATAACCGATGGCATGTTGTACACCGAGACTGCTAAATCACGTAAATCGTTGCATATTTCATCACAATTTGAATACGACAAGGTTGAACGGCTTCCGTTTGCGGAGCTTGATTTTGACGGCGTAAAGGCTGGCAAAGATGTCGATGAAATCCGAGGTGAGCAGCACATCTATCGCCGTTACGGCGATTTGTATTCGTTTATTGACAGTAATAACTACTATTACGGACGAGAATGTTCGTTCCACTTTGGTCAGCACTACACCGAATACCATACTGATGAACAAGCCGTTGCCGAGGGCAAGAACCGGTTTGATATTAAAGACGACATGCTCTATCCGAGTGATCAGCCGGTCAGTGATAAAACCACGGGCGATAGCGCCAAAAATCACGGCCTGGTGACCAAAGAGTTTGGTCATAAGTATCATTATTTATCAGGTACTTCGACGGTTTGGGCACAAGGGCCGGGGATGACAGGCCTGCACAAAGAATTTCATTACGGCGGCCGCTACCGGGAAAATTCAACCGCTCTGAATATTGCGCGTATGGATAACCTCGACGGCTTCGCCGTTAAGCCTGACGACCAGGCACTGATTGAAAAAACACGTGGCAATACGTTTTTCTGGCAAGAAGGCAATCATGTCTCAGCGACAAAGGGCACCATCACCACAGAACAAGAGGGTGAACGTAAACATTCTTTTAAAGGTAATGAGACCACCGATATTGAAGGTGATTTGACTCACAAGCGAGTGGGTAAGCAAACCCGAACGGAACAAGGGGATATATCACGCACCTTGCAGGGCGATTACACCTTTCAGCATGACGGCACAGAAACTCATACGATCAGTGGTGACCTCAACAGTAATATCAAAGGGTCGGTTGTCAGAGAAACCGGAGGTTCTCTGAGCAGTACCGTGGGTGGACAGACTTCTTTGACGTTGAAAGCACCAACTCGTATCAAACAAACTGGTGCGCTTGATATCAAAACCGATACTCTGGCGGTTAAATCCAGCGCAACGACCGTTAAATCTGACATGATGACGCAAGAATCATCCTTGACGACCAGCAAAAGCAAGATGCTTAAAGTGGAGTCTCAGATGGTAACGGCAGACGCGAAAATGTTTACTGTAAAAGGTCAGCTGGTGGTGATTGGCTGACCTCCCTTCTCTGCAGGGAAAACACCGGCACCACTCGTCAGATACGGATTTGTGATAAACTCGCACGTTTTTCACCTTGTATTTGAGCGAGACTTTCATGACTACGTCGGCCTCCATGGGGCAACCCAACAGCTCAATGGCACACCTGACCAGCCAGATTGCCCGCGGCGCTGAAGCGATGCACATCAGCCTGACCGATCAGCAGCTGAGCAAGCTGAGTGATTATCTGGCGCTGTTTATCAAATGGAATAAGGCCTATAACCTGACGGCAATCCGCGATCCGCAACAAATGGTGCCGCTGCATCTGCTTGATAGCCTGGTGGTGAATAACTACGTTCAGGAAGCCAACAATATCGCGGATATCGGCACCGGCCCGGGTTTACCAGGCATTGTGCTGGCGATTATGAATCCCGATAAAGCCTTTATGCTGCTCGATAGTAACGGCAAAAAAACCCGCTTCCTGTTTATGGCAAAAACGGCGCTGGGCCTCGACAATGTCACCATAGTGAACGATCGGGTCGAAGCGTATCATCCGCCCAAGCCTTTCGATATGATTGTCAGCCGGGCCTTCGCTTCTCTTTATGATATGACCCATTGGTGTCAGCATTTACGGGCTGAGCACGGTTGCTTTATGGCAATGAAAGGTCAGTACCCCGATGACGAAATTGCTGCCATTGAGGATGACTTTAAGGTCGTGGAAAGCTTCAAACTGGATGTCCCGGGTGTGGATGGCGAACGTCATCTGTTGCGGATTGTGCCTGCTTAAGGAAATACTTTGTGAGTAAAATTCTGGCGATAGCCAATCAGAAAGGTGGTGTGGGTAAAACAACCACCGCCGTGAATCTGGCGGCCTCTCTGGTCGCCACCAAGCGCCGGGTATTGCTGGTGGATCTTGATCCACAAGGCAATGCCACTATGGGCTCCGGCATTGATAAGCACGATCTGGAACTGTCTCTGTATGATGTGTTAACCGGTGGTTGCCGCACGGCGGCTGCGATTCAGGCTACCGAGCCGGCCGGCTACGACCTGTTGCCGGGCAATGGCGATCTGGTGGCGGCGGAAGTGGAGTTGATGGATGCCACCCGCAAAGAGAGTAAATTACGCGACGCGCTGGGTGAAGTGCGCCCGGATTACGACTATATCCTGATCGACTGCCCGCCTTCGCTGAATATGCTGACCCTGAATGCGCTGGTAGCGGCTCAGGGCGTATTGATTCCAATGCAGTGTGAATATTACGCGCTGGAAGGCCTGAGTGCGTTGCTGCAAACCATCGAATCCTTAAAAGAAAGCATCAATCCGAAGCTGGAAGTCGAAGGTTTATTACGCACCATGTACGACCCTCGTAATGGCCTGACTCAGGATGTATCAGCACAATTAACCGAGCACTTTGGTGACAAAGTGTACGGCACTGTGATTCCGCGTAATGTCCGTCTGGCCGAAGCGCCAAGCCATGGTTTACCGGCGCTGGTGTACGATAAAAACTCCCGGGGTGCGGTGGCTTATCTGGCGCTGGCTGGCGAAATGAATCGCCGTAATAAGTAATTGATTAGAAAGAAAGAAGAATGTCGAAGAAAAAACGCGGATTAGGACGTGGGCTGGATGCCCTGATGGCCAGCTCAAAAGCAGCGGTGGCGATTGAGCCGGCTGAAGTCGCGAGCGAATCAACGCCCAAGCCTGATGATGCAATGCCTGATGGCGCAATGTCAGACGTTGCTAGTACAAAACCTGAACTGGCAGAAGCAACGGCCGTTGCCAGCGAAGCCAAAGACGGCGAGCTGGCACACCTGCCGGTTGAGTGGATTCAGCCAGGCCAGTATCAACCGCGTAAAGACATTCAACCGGAAGCATTAGAAGAACTGGCTGCCTCTATCAAAGCTCAGGGCCTGATGCAGCCGATTGTGGTTCGCCCGCTTGCTGGTGGTACGCCTGAATCCCCTGGCTACGAAATCATTGCTGGTGAACGCCGCTGGCGTGCCTGCCAACTGGCGCAGATGGAATCGGTTCCGGCGTTAATTCGTGATGTGCCGGATGAAGCCGCCATCGCCATGGCGCTGATCGAAAACATTCAGCGTGAAAACCTCAATCCGATGGAAGAGGCAACGGCGCTGTATCGTTTACAGCACGAATTCGAACTCACGCAAATGGAAGTGGCAGAAGCGGTGGGGAAAAACCGCGCGACGGTGGCTAACCTGCTGCGCCTGATGAATCTGAATGACGATGTGAAACGCTTACTGGAGCACGGTGATATTGAAATGGGTCATGCTCGTGCGCTGCTGGGTTTACAAGGTAGTGACCAGTCTGAAGCCGCCGCTCAGGTAGTAACTCGTGCGCTGACTGTCCGTCAGACCGAAGCGCTGGTGCGTAGCCTGCAAAACGGGGGCGATCAGAATGCTGAGCAAGCCAAAGCCAATCCGGATATTCAGCGTCTGGAGCGTTTATTGGGTGATCGTTTGGGTGCCAAAGTTGCGATCAAACACAGCGCTAAAGGCAAAGGCCAGCTGGTGATCAATTACACCAATCTGGACGAGCTGGACGGCATCTTAAGGCATATTCAGTAACAAGCTTGACCGCTTATCGCCAAATATTAAAAATCATTAGCTATTACGAAAAAATTAAAAGGATTTATATATGGAATGCCCAACCCTTCATGGTGTTGAGTTTGGCTCTGATAGTAAGAAAGCCATTGAAACCATTCGCCGAATCAATGAAACCGCAAATTTTATAGAAGGAATGACTAGCGGAGGTGTATTGGTGACGATTTTCTCCACCAAAAAACCGTTGGAAGCATCATATAATATATACAGCTCAGATTTCGTTGCTCTAGCTAAAGCACTCTCTTCTGTTGAGCAGATAAGAAAGTACAAAATTGAAGAAACAGCACTTTTGATTAGGGAGAAAGTATCCTCGGGGCCTGAAAAGCAGTTCTGGAAAGCAATCTATTTAGGATGTAAGGCAAAATGAAGTTCATTCTTACTTTATTTTTAGTTTTTTGCGTCCAAGTGGGTAATGCTTCAGAACATCCTGATTTAGATGCTCTTTTTAGTTCATACGCGGACAGAGCGAAGAAATGCGGTGAGTGGTCTAAAGAAGAGCTACCACCATCGTTTATTAAGCAATTAGCAGCACTTGAGCTGAAGCAGGAAGATGCTGCTGATTTGTTATTCTCGTATGAAATTGTTGCTAGAACGGGGTGTGTTGAAGAAGAGGAGCAACAGTTGATCAAATTTGCTGAAAGTTATGCTCAGAAGACTGATAAATCCGGCAGAGAATTAGCTCATGCTATTGTTGAGTTAATAACGATAAATAAAGACTCTATTGATGAAGCTAAGCAACACTATATTGACCAAACCCCCGAGTCTTTTCGAAGGCTTATAGAAAAGCGGGGCGTGTTATCTCGCCCTTATAATGCCGAAAAAGTAATGAGACAACTTTTTCCTGAATGGCGATTAGATCTGAGTGAACCTATACGGGAGTAGCGAGAGAAGGCTTTCCTTTAGATGGCCTTTGTCGAGTGTTTACACCTTACTGAGTATGCAGCTGCGCGGGCACCAGGTTGTAGCGTGCAAAGATCTGTTGCAGCTTGCCGGACGCTCTCAGTTGCTGAATCAGCTCATTAAAGCGATCAATGCTGATCGGAGAGTATTGGTTGATCAGAAAGTGACGGTAATACTGGCTGTCGCTTTTATCTGAGATCAACAGCTGTTTGGTCTGCGTTGGGTAAAGGCTTTGGTAATAGCTGAGACTGGTGCTGGATAGCACACCAATATTAGCGTACTGGTTCAGTACCATGCGCATCACGCCAAACTCATCATTAACCGTGCTGGTATTGTACTGCTCTCTGAGTGTTGACTGATCACTCTCAAAATTCAGAAAGTTATAGCGAAATCCGTTCACCACCACGGTTGGCTCTTGTCCGGCCTTATCAAAGTAGCTTTGATCCTGTGCCACGTTACGGCGGGCGAAAAATTTATCTTCCACATAAAGCAGGTTGTCTGAATGGCCAACGACCTGCCGATCGTAGCTCCAGGCAATGTTCGCCATGGCGATCATGTGTATTTCACCATGGTTGATCCGATGGCGCGCTCGAATTGACGGTAACGCCTGAAAAACAAACTGATACTCAGACTGTATTTCATTCAGCGCATCGCAGATGTCACGAGAGAGACCGCCACCTTGCTTAAGAACATAAGGCGGCTGGTTCACGGTACCGGCAACGGTGATTTCGATCGGATTTGAATGCGCAATCAGAGTTGCCATAAAAAAGAACGCAAACAAAACAGCTTTATTAATCATTGTGTCATAAATAGTTGACAGTAATAGTCGGATATTATCTTAGTTGCTCTTTTGCGCGGTACCCAATAACGGATGTTTTTACTGAGCATTCATGCTGTGAATGGCGCACATTTACCAAATGAAACTAATTATCGAGCCATAACTTATGGTTTCGGTTGATGCCTCCGGGTCGAGCCCATATAATCACGGCGCTCTAAATTTGGGCGTTGCTGGCGTTTTGTTTATGCAGTGTGATGTTTTCTGCATAAACCGTGAATTTTTAAAGTGATGCGAGGCGTGTGTGTCATCGATTTTTCCTCGCAAGGCGGTGTACAAACTCATTGTTGTACAGTTTGGCCTGACACTTTTAGCAACCGCAATTGCCTGGATTCATAGTGATGTAGCGGCTAAATCAGCGCTGTTGGGCGGCTTAACCTGTGCCATCCCAAGCGCGTATTTTGTTTGGCGCGCATTCCGCTATTCCGGAGCACGTATGGCTGACAAAGTGGTTCAGTCGCTTTACCAGGGAGAAGCCTGGAAATTTATGCTTACCGCACTGAGTTTTGCAGTGATATTTGTGCGAGTAGAGCCATTGAATGTTCCTGCATTGTTTATCGCGTTTATGACAGTGCAGCTGGGGCACTTAGCCTCAGCCAGAATGACTAATTTTTAAACCTTTGGAATTGAGAGTGAACAATGGCTGGTAACTCCCAAGAGTATATCTCGCACCACTTAACCAATCTCACCTACGGCAAGTTGCCGGCAGGTTATGTTCGTACTGATAAAGACGGCAACGAAACTGAATTAACTCAGGACACCTGGACCATGGCGCTGAGCGGTAAAGAAGCTCAGGATATGGGCTTTATGGCCGTTCACGTTGACTCGATTGCCTGGTCTCTGGCAATGGGTCTGCTGTTTGCCTGGTTGTTCCGCAAGGCCGCCAAAGCAGCCACTTCCGGTATCCCGGGCAAGCTGCAAAACATGGTGGAAACCGTTGTTGAGTTTGTTGATGGCACCGTTAAAGAAACCTTCCATGGTCGTAACCCACTGGTTGCCCCATTAGCCTTAACGATCTTCGTTTGGGTATTCCTGATGAACTCACTGAAATGGGTTCCGGTTGATATTATTCCTGGCATTGCCCACGCGGCTGGCCTGCCTTTCTTCAAAATTGTTCCAACGGCCGATCCAAACGGCACGCTGGGTCTGTCGTTAGGCGTATTCCTGCTGATTGTTTACTACAGCATCAAAGTTAAAGGTGTAGGTGGCTTCGCCAAAGAGCTGTCTCTGACACCGTTCAATCACCCGATTGCAATCCCGTTCAACCTGTTCCTGGAAGTTCTGGGTCTGCTGACTAAACCATTGTCTCTGGCACTGCGACTGTTCGGTAACATGTACGCGGGTGAGGTGGTATTTATTCTGATTGCATTGCTGCCGTTCTACCTTCAGTGGGTTCTGAACGTGCCGTGGGCAATCTTCCATATTCTGGTGATTCCGCTGCAAGCGTTCATCTTCATGGTTCTGACGATTGTTTATCTGTCTCAGGCTCACGAAGATCACTAACAGCGTAATTAACAGACAAATTTAACCCTTTAATTAACTACTTAACTAAACCTTTAGGAGTCTCATATGGAACTCGTTTACATTGCTGCTGCAATCATGATCGGCCTGGGTGCACTGGGTACTGGTATCGGCTTCGCTCTGCTGGGCGGTAAGCTGCTGGAAGGTACTGCGCGTCAGCCAGAGCTGGGTCCTCAGCTGCAAACCAAAACCTTCCTGATGGCTGGCCTGTTAGACGCCGTGCCTATGATCGGTGTTGGTATCGCGATGTACCTGATCTTCGTTGTAGCTGGTTAATCTGAGCACGATCTTTTGATCGTGTTCCTTTAATCACTTACTCCAACGAATTCGTAAGAGGTAATCGCCGTGAACTTGAATCTGACCATCCTTGGTCAATTGATTGCGTTCGCGATTTTTGTCTGGTTCTGCATGAAATACGTCTGGCCACCACTGACCAGCGCTATGTCGGAACGTGAAAAGAAAATCGCAGATGGTTTAGACGCAGCTAACCGCGCTGCTCGCGATTTAGAACTGGCACAGGCGAAAGCCGCTGACCAGTTACGTGAGAGCAAAGAAAAAGCTGCTGAAATCATCGAACAGGCTAGCAAGCGTGCTAACCAAATCGTTGACGAAGCCAAAGAACAAGCCCGCGCTGAAGGTGAGCGTCTGGTTGCTGCTGCTCAGGCAGAAGTAGCTCAGGAAGCGAACCGTGCTAAAGAAGCGCTGCGTGCTCAGGTATCTGAGTTAGCAGTAGCTGGCGCAGCCAAAATCCTTGCAAAGTCTGTTGACGCTGCTGCTCACGAAGAGCTGCTGAATCAACTGGCTAACGAACTGTAAGCGAGGTTGGCATGGCTGAATTAACAACTCTCGCTCGGCCATACGCAAAAGCTGCGTTTGCTGAAGCACAAGAGAAAAATGCACTGGACGCCTGGTCTGCGGACCTGAGCGTGCTGGCTGCTTATGCAGCGGATGCGGATCTGGCTAAGATCCTGGTGCACCCTTCTCTGACTGCTGAACAGCAAGCGCAAGCGCTGTTAGACGTATGTGGCGACAAGCTGAATGAAGCAGCCAAAAACCTGGTGGCCGTTCTGGCTGATAACAAGCGTTTAAGCTTGTTGCCAGAAGTATCGGCTCTGTTTGAAGAGCTGAAGGCACAACTGCAAAACACGGTAGACGTTGTTGTTACTACCGCGTTTGAAATGACCGACGCACAACAAAGTAAGCTGGCTGAGTCTTTAAAAGCCAAGCTGAAGTGCGAAGTACGTATGAGCAGCGAAATCGATGAGTCTCTCATCGGTGGTGCGATCATCCGTGCCGGTGACCTGGTAATTGACGGCTCGCTAACTGGCAAATTGTCCAAGTTAGCCGAAGCGATGAACTCCTAGTTTGAGGGACGATGCATGCAGCAACTGAATCCATCTGAGATCAGTGAAGTCATCAAAAAACGCATCGAAAATCTCGATGTGACTTCACAAGCCCAGAACGAGGGCACCGTCGTATCTGTATCTGACGGTATCGTTCGTATTCACGGTCTGGCTGACGCCATGTACGGTGAAATGATTGAATTTGAAGGCGGCGTATATGGCCTGGCAATGAACCTGGAGCGTGACTCCGTAGGTGCTGTTGTTCTGGGTGAATACAAGTCTCTGGCTGAAGGCCAGACCGCTAAATGTACTGGTCGTATCTTAGAAGTACCGACTGGCGAAGCTCTGCTGGGTCGCGTAGTCGACACACTGGGTAACCCAATCGACGGTAAAGGTCCGATCGAAACCAACACCTCTGCTCCGGTTGAGCGCGTTGCACCTGGCGTAATTGCACGTCAAGGCGTAGACCAGCCACTGGAAACTGGTTACAAAGCCGTTGACTCCATGGTGCCAATCGGCCGTGGTCAACGTGAGCTGATCATTGGTGACCGTCAGACTGGTAAGTCTGCGATGGCCATCGACGCGATCATCAACCAGAAAGGTACGGGTGTTAAGTGTATCTACGTAGCTGTTGGCCAGAAGCAGTCAACCATCGCTAACGTAGTACGTAAATTAGAAGAACACGGCGCGATGGATCACACCATCATCGTTGCTGCTGGCGCTGCCGATCCTGCTGCTATGCAGTTCCTGGCACCATACGCTGGCTGTGCGATGGGTGAATACTTCCTGGATCGTGGTGAAGATGCTCTGATCGTTTATGACGATCTGACTAAGCAAGCATGGGCCTATCGTCAGATTTCCCTGTTGCTGAAGCGTCCTCCTGGCCGTGAAGCTTACCCTGGTGACGTTTTCTACCTGCACTCCCGTCTGCTGGAGCGTGCTTGTCGCGTAAACGCTGACTACGTTAAGAGCGTAAGTGGTGTTGAAGGTAAAACCGGTTCCCTGACAGCTCTGCCAATCATTGAGACTCAAGGTGGTGACGTATCTGCATTCGTACCTACCAACGTGATCTCGATTACTGACGGTCAGATCTTCCTGGAGACCAGCCTGTTCAACTCGGGTATCCGTCCTGCAATGAACGCCGGTATTTCGGTATCTCGTGTAGGTGGTGCAGCCCAGACTAAGATCATCAAGAAGTTGGGCGGTGGTATTCGTCTGGCTCTGGCTCAGTACCGTGAACTGGCAGCATTCGCTCAGTTCGCTTCTGACCTGGATGATGCAACCCGTAAGCAGCTGGAACACGGCCGTGCAGTAACCGAGCTGATGAAGCAAGGCCAGTACGCTCCGATGAAGACCGCTGAAATGGGTCTGTCTATCTTTGCTGCTACTGAAGGCTACCTGGAAGACGTTGAAGTGAACAAGATTCAGGCGTTTGAAGCCGCTTTATTGAGCTATGCCAACAGCGAATACAAAGAGCTGATGGACCAGATCAATGTTAAAGGCGACTACAACAATGATATCGCTGCCGGTCTGAAAGAGCTGATTGAGAAATTCAAAAGCACTCAGACCTGGTAAGTCCGGTGCTGGCGCTGATTACCCCGGCGCCAGCTGGATTCACTAAGAAAACGTAGGACAGTCTTATGGCAGTCGGAAAAGAGATTAAAGAGCAGATATCGAGTGTTCAAAGCACGCAGAAAATTACTTCAGCTATGGAAAAAGTGGCTGTAAGTAAGATGCGTCGCGCTCAGATGCGCATGCAACAGAGCCGTCCATACGCGGATAAAATCCGTGATGTGATTGGTAACCTGGCGAATGCTGCACCTGAATATCGTCACCGTTATATGCAAGACCGCGATGTTAAGCGTGTTGGTTATATCGTGGTGTCTTCCGACCGTGGCTTATGTGGTGGCCTGAACAACAACATGTTCAAGACCGTCGCTAAAGAAGCTCAGGACTGGAAAAACAAAGGCGTAGAAGTTGACTTCTGTGCTGTCGGCGCCAAAGCCGGCCTGTTTTTCAACAGTTTTGGCGGCAACGTAGTAGCGGCAAAAGCCCATTTGGGTGATGCGCCTGAGTTAGCCAGCCTGATCGGAGCGGTTAAGGTAATGTTGGACGCATACGACGAAGGTAAAATCGATCGTCTGTTCATCGTTTATAACCGTTTTGTAAACACCATGACCCAAACGCCGACTTCAGTGCAGTTACTGCCACTGAAGGCGAAAGAAGACGATTCCCTGAAACGCCAGTGGGGTTACATCTACGAGCCAGCGCCTGAAGAGATTATCGAAGGCCTGTTGATTCGCTACGTAGAATCCCAGGTGTACCAAGGTGTAATTGAGAACAACGCCTGTGAACAGGCTGCACGTATGTTAGCGATGAAAAACGCTACCGATAACGCGGGCAGCATGATTGACGACCTGAACATGCTTTACAACAAGGCTCGTCAGGCAGCAATTACTCAGGAAATTTCAGAAATCGTAAGCGGTGCCGCGGCTGTATAAGCCCGGGATTCAAGGTTTAAGATTAAGAGGAACCGAAAATGAGCGGATCTATCGTACAGATCATCGGTGCCGTTATCGACGTGGAATTCCCACGCGACAGTGTACCTAAGGTCTACGACGCCCTGACCGTTGATGGTACTGAAACTACTCTGGAAGTTCAGCAGCAGCTGGGTGACGGCGTAGTTCGTACTATTGCAATGGGCTCAACAGAAGGTCTGAAACGTGACCTTCCTGTAACAAACACAAACGGTCCTATCTCCGTACCAGTAGGTACTGAGACTCTGGGTCGTATCATGGACGTGCTTGGCCGTCCTATCGACGAATGTGGTCCTATCGGTGAGAAAGAAGTTGCTTCTATTCACCGTGCAGCGCCATCTTTCGACGAGCAATCAAACTCCACTGACCTGCTGGAAACCGGTATCAAGGTAATTGACCTGGTTTGCCCATTCGCTAAAGGTGGTAAAGTGGGTCTGTTCGGTGGTGCCGGTGTTGGTAAAACCGTAAACATGATGGAGCTGATTAACAACATTGCGAAGGCACACTCCGGTCTGTCTGTATTCGCAGGTGTTGGTGAGCGTACTCGTGAAGGTAACGACTTCTACTACGAGATGGCTGAATCCGGTGTTGTAGACCTGGAAAACAAGCCAAACTCTAAAGTAGCCATGGTTTACGGCCAGATGAATGAGCCTCCAGGTAACCGTCTGCGTGTTGCTCTGACGGGTCTGACCATGGCTGAGAAGTTCCGTGACGAAGGTAAAGACGTACTGTTGTTCGTTGACAACATCTACCGTTACACCCTGGCGGGAACCGAAGTATCTGCACTGTTAGGCCGTATGCCTTCAGCGGTAGGTTACCAGCCAACTCTGGCAGAAGAGATGGGCGTACTTCAGGAGCGTATTACCTCCACGAAGACTGGCTCTATTACTTCTATCCAGGCGGTATACGTACCTGCGGATGATATGACTGACCCAAGCCCGGCGACTACCTTCGCTCACTTGGACTCTACCGTATCTCTGTCTCGTGACATCGCTTCTAAAGGTATCTACCCGGCGATTGACCCACTGGCGTCTACTTCTCGTCAGCTGGATCCACTGGTTATCGGTAACGAACACTACGACATCGCGCGTGGCGTTCAAGGTGTACTGCAGCGCTACAAAGAGCTGAAAGACATCATTGCGATTCTGGGTATGGACGAACTGTCTGACGAAGATAAGCAGCTGGTTGCCCGTGCACGTAAGATCGAGCGTTTCCTGTCTCAGCCATTCCACGTGGCAGAGATCTTCACTGGTGCGCCTGGTAAATACGTGTCTCTGAAAGAAACCATCCGTGGTTTCTCCGGCATCCTGAACGGTGAATTCGATGAACTGCCAGAACAAGCGTTCTACATGGTAGGTACCATCGACGAAGCTGTTGAGAAAGCGAAAAACATGTAATTGGGCTGGCGGCTCACAACTCACTGAGTAGCGAGCCGCCTCTCTAACTGAGGATACGACTATGGCGATTACCGTCCACTGCGATATCGTCAGCGCCGAAGAGAACCTGTTCTCTGGCCTGGTAGAACGCGTAGTAGCTCACGGTGAACTGGGTGATCTGGGTATTGAACCTGGCCACACAGCACTGCTGACTCCGCTGAAACCTGGTCCAATCCGCATTGTTAAACAAGGCGGTGAAGAAGAGGTTGTTTACGTCTCTGGCGGTTATCTGGAAGTACAGCCCAATTGTGTTTCTGTTCTGGCGGATACCGCTGTTCGCGCTGGTGACATCGACGAAGCGGCTGCATTACAAGCCAAAGAACACGCACTGAAAGCCATGGAAAATCAGGGTGCAGACTTTGATTACTCCCGTGCGCTGACTCAGCTGGCCGAGGCCGCAGCACAACTGCGTACTATCCAGCAGATTCGTGAAAAACTGGGTAAGCACTAAGCTTCTCTGTTTACGCGAATAAAAAAACCGGCCTTGGCCGGTTTTTTTATGTCTGTTTTATTCTGAATATCAAAACTCAGCAATATGCACTGATTTCTGATATTCAGCTTCGAGCTCAACAGCGTGTTGATAACGCTGCTGGGAATTCCCGGCTTTGCTCTTCGGAAACTCCGATTCTTTCATGCCGCTTTTGCGTGCCCAACTCTCCAGATAATCAACACGGTGCTTTTGCCAATGGCACAAGTGTTGTTTCGATGGAGATACCACCAGTTGCTGTTCCACCTGGTTTTCATCCAGGTAGCGGGCGCTGACCCAGCTCATCAATGGTGCTTGCTCGTTGACAGACAGCAATACCCAGAAACTACGATCCATTTTGGGCGGGATAACCAGTTGTTGCGACAAAATATGATTCGACTTCTGACCTTTTGGCGCTGATGCAGATTGAGCTGAGTGGCTGATCTCTGTTGCTTTATTATTGGTTCGTTCGGCCAGATACATTGCCGCCGCGGCAGACTGAACATCTTGATCGTCGCTACTGACAATAGCGACGGCAGAGACCGTTTGTACCGCGAGGCGTGCCATTGCTGCGTTGTGTGTTTCACGTTGTTCTTTCAGAGATTGAGCGTCAGCCCAGGCCAACAAGTTTTTACCGCCAACGGGGGAAAACTGGCTCGAGGCGCCGTACGGGAAAGTCAGGCTGAGGTTATTTAACTCTTTCCAATCGCTGCCGGGGTTATGCACAGAAAAAACCAGATAGCCCAGATAATCGCTGCACAGATCCGGACGAAAGGTTGCGGATACGTGCAGTGGCGCTGATTCGCCTTGAGTCAGAGAAACGTATTTAGCTTCGGGTCCAAGCTTTGAGGAGGCGCAGCCTGTTAATAGTGCTACCGGTATCAGTGTTAACAGAGTCCTTTTGTTTTGCAGCATCGGTCATCTTCCTGTTGGCCGTAAATAGCGCCTAGATTATTTGCTGAATGTGTCAGGAATATGAAGCTGTAGAGAGGCAAAAAGCAGCCGTTAGCGGCTGCTTTATCGTGACGGAGGTGTACTCAGTTTGCGGCTGAGTTGGTCACTTCAAACTGGCTAGCGGCATACTGGCCATCTGGTAATTGAGTCGGCAGTTTGTACTGGTCATTGGTTAAAATGCTGTAAACCGCGGCATCACGAGTGCGCACCAGATCCGCTGTATTCAGCTGCCACTCATCCTGAATTTGCTCCAGACGACCGTTAAACTGTTGTGCACCCAGAACAGAAGTTAGCGCCCAGTAAGTGTACTCGGTCACCATACAATCGTATTCACAGGTATCGTCGTCATAGGTGTACCAGGCATCGTTTGGATATGAATCCGGCAGCTCTAAGAAGCGACCTCCACGTGCAGCGTCCATTGCGTCGGCAATGGCGGAATCCGGCTCTTCACCAAATACGTCCGGATACACCTGAGCGTAACCCACATGAGTAATCAGATGTAATACTTCTTCCAGTGTGCCATCAAACTGACCACCGGCTGATCCCGGATTGACTTCATCGGCCAGCAGATCCTGAATGGCATCACCGCCTTCGGGTTCTTCTGCGCTATCATCGTCGTCTTCCGATGAACCCATATCGGCAATATCGAACAACTGACGGAATAAGGTCTCAAGTTCATCGCCATCAGCGGCCATCAACAGGCGGGCTTTGGATTGTACCAGCTGGTCGACAACGGCCTGGTTATCTGCGTTGCCGTCTTCGTCATTATCCAGATACTCTGCCATCACATTGGCGGCATGTAATAGCTTGTCATCGGGAGTTGTGGCACTGCCAGCTAAGGTGATACCAAATACGCGAGTCGTTTTAGGGAAGAGCTGATTGAGCCGCGCTTCATCAATGCCATCATCGCCACTATCACCATTACCGCTATCGCCACTATCAACATTGCCACCATTGGGCGTTTGTGGAGCAGCTGGATTTGTATCATTGTCGTCGTCACTGCCGCAGCCAACCAGGCTGGTTGAGAGTAATGCAGCAAGGAGCCAGTGATTGAATTTCATAAAGTCTTCCCGTCGTGATTAAACAGTCAAAGACAGTGTAGACTGGCACCAAACAAAGCTTGTTGGTTTTAAGTAATAATTTGTTGTGCGGCGGCAGGCTTTTGCAACGGCTGGTGATGTTTACGGTATTGTTATCCTGCGGTTATAAAAATCATACCGATCTGGAGAGGATGATATACAATGCGATTAATCGTACGATTTAAAGTATTCAGGAGTTCAACATGCAAAGCATTACTGCCAATGAGCTGAAAACCAAAGGCATCGGTGCGATTGAATCCAGTGTTTCTGAAACCGGCGAAGCCATCATCAGCGTGCGTGGCAAAAACCGCTATGTTGTTCTGGACATTGAAGAATACGAAAAGTACCGCGAGTATGAGCTGGAAGTTGCATTGCAGGAAACCAAAGCAGATATCGCTGCCGGGCGTTATCAGGCTGAAAGCGTTGAACAACACATGAAGCGTATGGATGAGGATTTGTGACTTACCGGCTGCTGTTCTCAGACAGCTATAACAAACGGGCGAAGAAATTCTTAAAGCGGCATCCACAAATACGCAGTCAATATCAGAAAACGCTGGAGTTACTCACTCTCAACCCACTCCACCCGTCACTGAGACTCCATAAATTGAGTGGTCGCCTGGAAGGCCTCTCATCTGTCTCCATTAATATGCGTTACCGCATCACCCTGTACTTTGAGATCACGGAAGAAGGCATCGTGTTAGTGGATATCGGAGATCACGATCAGGTGTACTAACTACCTTGAGAAACTCCGCTACCGCCTCATTGATAGGAGTTGAATTGCGCCATAAAAAAACCTCGGGCAGTGGATACTGGCCGAGGTTTTGTTTGTGTGGCTAAAGGTGCTGATCAGCCTTGCTATGCAATCAACCCTGCTGCAGCAGCGAGATATCCGCAATGGCAATAAACAAGCCTTGCAGCTGTTTCAGTAACGCCAGACGGTTGTTTTTAACGGCTTCGTCATCGGCCATCACCATTACGTTATCGAAGAAGGCATCAACCGCATCACGCAGGCCAGCCAGAGAAGCCAAAGCTTCTTTGTATTTGGCGTCGGCTAACAGCGGCTGAACTTCCGTTTGTTTTTCCGCAACCTGAGCAGCCAATACTTTTTCTGCCTCTTCGCTTAACAGAGCTTCGTTAACGTCAGCTACAACAGACTCGCCGCCATTCTTCGCCAGAATATTGGATACCCGCTTATTGGCTGCTGCCAGTGCCTGGGCTTCTTCCATGGCGGAGAAGCTGTTAACCGCTTGTACGCGGTTGTTGATATCTAACGCGTTGCTTAAACCTAAAGCACGTACTGACTGGAACACTTCAGTGGCAATGCCTTCGTCTTTATACCAGGCTGAGAAACGCTCCAGCATATAGTCGATCAGAGTGGCTTTGGTTTCGGCTTTTGGCGCGGTTTCCCAATTAGATTCCAGTGCCCAATCGATCAACTGACCTAAGTCGATGTTGATGTCTTTCTCCACCAGAATACGCAGTACACCCAGAGACGCACGGCGTAAAGCAAACGGGTCTTTCGAGCCGGTTGGAATCTGGCCCAAACCAAACAGGCCAACCAGGCTGTCGATCCGATCAGCCAGGGCAACACATAAGCCTGCCTGAGTCGCAGGCAGTTCGTCACCCGCGAAGGCTGGCATATATTGTTCCTGCATCGCTGCGGCAACGTCGGCGTGCTCGCCATCGTGCTGAGCGTAATAGGTGCCTGCAATGCCTTGTAAATCGGTGAACTCATACACCATGTCGGTTAATAAGTCGGTCTTACACAGCTTGGCGGCACGTTGAGCCAATGCGTTATCGGCACCAATTGCGCTGGCTACTTTATCCGCCAGCCCAACGATACGATCGGTTTTGTCTTTCAGTGTACCCAGCTTGTTCACCCAAACCATGGTCTCCAGTTTTGGGTAACGGCTTTCCAGCGATTGTTTACGGTCGGTATCCCAGAAGAAAGCGGCATCGGCCAGACGTGGGCGAATCACTTTTTCGTTACCGGCAATCACTTGCTGTGGATCTTTCGATTCGATATTGGTCAGGGTGATAAAGTTGGGCAGCAATTTGCCGTTGCTGTCTTCCACATGAAAATATTTTTGGTGTTCTTTCATCGAAGACACCAGCGCTTCACTCGGTACACGCAGGAAGTCGTCGTCGAATTTGCCTGCCAGTGCGGTTGGCCATTCGTTCAGACCGGTGACTTCATCGAGCAGGTCTTCGTCGATGATGGCAACACCACCCAGCTCTGCACCTTTGGCCGTTACCTGTTGGCGAATCAGTTCTTGACGCTCGTTGTAATCGGCAATCACATACGCATCGCGCATGGCTTGTTGGTAATCCGCGCTGGAGGTGATGGTGATGTCCTGATTGGCGTGGAAACGGTGACCACGGGACTGGTTGCCGGAAGTAACACCTAAAATTTCGGCGTTAACCACCTGCTCACCAAACAGCATCACTAACCACTGCACCGGGCGCACAAATTCGTTACGGCTGGAGCCCCAACGCATACGTTTGGCAATCGGTAATTTATCCAGAGAGCCCTGAACAATGCCTGCTAACAGATCAACCGTGGCAGCGCCTTCGATACGGCGAGAGACTTTTAATTTGCCGTTTTCTTCGCTGGCGTCGGCCAGGTCGATACCAGCCTTTTTGGCAAAACCTTCTGCCGCTTTGGTGGGTTTACCATCGGCATCAAAAGCGATGTTGGCTGGAGGGCCCCACAGTACGTCATCGCGGTCGTCTTGTTTGTCAGCCAGGTTGTTGACCACCACTGCCAGACGACGAGGTGAGGCAAACGATGTCACGTCGATATTGTTTGCTAAGCCCGCTTCTTTCAGGCCGTCTTCGATACCTGCTGTGAAGGCATCGGATAGTTTCTTCAGCTGAGTGGGTGGTAATTCTTCAGTACCTAATTCCACCAGGAAACTGTTTGTTACATTTGTATTTGTGCTCATTTTCAATTCCCCTCGCTCTTATTTCGCAGCTGCTTTCTTGGCTGCCTTTTTCGCCGCTTTTTCAGCGGCTTCTTTCTCTACAGCGGCGGCTAATGCCAGCACTTCTTTGCGCAGATCTTCAGGCGCCAGAGGGAACTCAAGAGCACGACGGGATTGGAAGTAGGCTTCAGCCACAGAGCGAGCCAGAGTACGTACACGCAGGATATAACCCTGACGCTCGGTCACGGAAATAGCGTGACGGGCATCCAGCATGTTAAATGCGTGGGAGGCTTTTAATACTTTTTCGTAAGCTGGCAGTGCCAGACCAGCTTCGATTAAACGAGCACAGTCTTTTTCATATTGCTCAAACGACTGGAATAAGAAATCAACGTCGGCGTGTTCAAAGTTGTAAGTCGACATTTCCACTTCGTTCTGGTGGAACACATCGCCGTAGGTTACCGCGGAACCATCCGGGCCATAACACCATACTAAGTCGTAAACCGAATCCACTTCCTGAATGTACATGGCGATACGTTCCAGGCCGTAAGTGATCTCACCGGTCACCGGATAACACTCTAAGCCGCCGACCTGCTGGAAGTAAGTAAACTGAGTTACTTCCATGCCGTTGAGCCACACTTCCCAGCCCAGACCCCAGGCACCTAACGTTGGCGATTCCCAGTTGTCTTCAACAAAGCGCACATCATGGACGTTGGTATCGATACCCATGACGCGCAGGGATTCCAGATACTTCTCCTGAAAATCCAGCGGCGATGGTTTCATCACGACCTGAAACTGATAGTAGTGTTGCAGACGGTTGGGGTTTTCACCATAACGGCCGTCGGTTGGGCGACGACATGGCTGAACATAAGCCGAGTTCCAGGATTCCGGGCCGATAGCACGCAAAGTGGTGAAGGTGTGGAAGGTGCCGGCGCCCACTTCCATATCAATCGGTTGGTTGATAACACAGCCCTGTTCGGACCAGAACTCTTGCAGGGCAGCAATCAGGCCCTGGAAGGTTTTAATATCGTGGCGGCTTGGTTCAGACACTGCTCGACCTTCTTTCAATAACTTTGATGAATAATCATTTGAAGATTCTCGAATGATAGGTGTTATTCGAGAATTTAGAGGGTCGAGAGTATAGCAGTGCAGAGCGGGGTGTTAACAGGGCTAAGGTCTTGCTTTCAGGCGCACTTTCAATTGCTTCTTCAAGGTAGGTACAGCCTGACTTCAGCTCCGTCAGCCGGAGGATTACCAGTCCCATCAAGCGGGTGATCGAGCGAGGAATAATTCGCCAGTTGAAGACGGCCTTTGTTTTCGCCCTGTTGGTGGTACTGACAGATCAGCTCAACAAAGAACAAACCCAGCCCACCCATGTCCGATTTGGTGCTGCTGATTTCACCGTCGAGTACTTCACTGGCAAAGCCCGGGCCGTTGTCACGCACGCTAATTTCCAGACCAGTATTGGTCTCCGTCGCGTCAAACCAGATCGCCTTGGCGCCGGCCTGAGCGCTGTTGGTAATTAACGTTACCAATGCCAGTTGCAACAGGGTTTCGTTATAAAACCCCTGACAGTCGATATCGCTATTATTGTGAAAGGTAATGGATGGAAACTGCAGGCTGGTGGCTTCAATGGCATCACTGATAGTGTCGCGTGGCCAGGCATCGTCCAGCGGAAAATGAGCGGCTTCCTGCAGGCGGTTCTCCGGCAGCTGACTTTCCTGAAAGCGATACAGCGCGATCAGTTGTAGGGAGTCGTTTTTCAGCCGGTTAGTGCGTTGCAGAATCGGGGTTAATTCCTGATGGTACTCGGGCGGAATCCGGCTCAGTGCCTGCTGTTCAAAATCCAGTAAGGATTGCAGCTGATTTTTTAAATCGTGTACCACGGCGGCCTGTAATTGGCTGAGCTTCATATACCCGCCGCTCTTTTTAATCGACCATAGGTTTGTTTCAGCTTGTTGTAACGGGCATAGCGCTCGTCGCTCTCCCCCATCGGGCCAATGCGCTTAAACAACTGATAGCAGTCCTTAAGCTGGGCGATATCCATTTTCTGGTCTTCGATGTAGCTGATTTTGGCCTGAATTGAATTCAGTAGCACACTGATACCGGCCTCTTCATAGCTGGTAGCGTTGTCAAAAGCATCAATGGCTTCGACTAATAAGCCTTTTTCATACGCCTCTACCCCCTGACTGTTGAGATCGGCGGTGTATTCACGAATGGCAACCTCGTTCAGATTGCCTTCAAGGTCTTTCAGTCGTTGGCTGTGATTGTCATCCAGCCCTTCGGCCTTCAGTTTTCTCATCAGCTTTTTGGCTTTTACATGCTGGCCGGTATCAATATAGGCTTCGGTCATCAGCAACTGCTGATTGGCATCCGGTTGCTCGATCTGATCCAGCAATTCTTCGGCGCGGTTGGCCGATTGTCGTGCGCCATCACTGTTGTTGGTACTGACATAGGTTTTGCCTTCAACAATGCTGGTTTCAAACATCACCTCGGTTTCACCGGCATAGTCCTGACGTAATTCTTCAATCACCCGGAAGGCTTTGTCGATACGGTTTTTATTGGCACGGCTGTGGTCGTCGGTGATGTGGTGCTGCACCGCGTGAGCGAACTGCAGGTAGTTTTTCGAACTCTTGTAACAGGAATGGCGGCCGAGGCGAATGGCTTGTTCGAAGGCGGCTTCGGCTACCACAAAATCCTTATTCTGACAGGCCAGTTTGCCCAGTTCTATTTGTCGTAATACCGCTTTGGGGGAAATCTCGATGGCTTTTTCCAGCTGCTCCTGAGCCTGCGGATAATCCCCCAGCGACTGCAAAATCCGCGCGGCCCAGTCATAACACTGAACATACATCGGATGTTTTTGCAGATTCTGCTTTAACAATGCCAGAGCACTGTCAGAGTCACCCAGATGATGCAGGCAAATCGCCTGCCCCAGCCGCGCCCATGAAACCGAGCGCACATTCAACAACTGAGAATACACCTTAATGGCGTCGTTAAAGCGCTGCTGGCGAATGTATAACTTGCCCAGAATACGGGTGATAGGCATCAGTAGCTTGGGTTGTTCGGCTAGTAGTAACTCAGCCTGTAAGATGGCTTTTTCAGTCTTTCCGGCGTCCATCGCCTGATTAATGGCCCGCAGCTGGTTTTTGACATTAAGGATTCGTGTCAGGCGCTCGCGCAGCATATTCAGGGTAAAAGGTTTGGTGATATAGGCATCGGGTTCGTACTCCAGTGCTCCCATCACCATATCGACGGCATTTTCTCCGGTTACCAATACAAACAGCGAGGTGGCCTTTAAACGATTGGTATAACGTGCTTCTTCCAGTACCTGCTGGCCGTCTTTGCCCTTGCCCAGATTGTAATCAGAAAACACCATGTCATAAGACTGCTCCTGAATAAACGCCGACGCTTCACGGCCATCGGTGGCCGTATCATATGCTGGCAACCCAGAGTGGTCATCATTTTCTTTAACGCACTGCGTGCTTCAACCAGATCATCAACGATCAGGATGCGTTTATCTTTTAAGGAGTTTTCCAGATTAATCATAAGCGGCCCAAAGTCTCTCTTGTGAGTCTAGCAGGCTGGGGGAAAACTACCCGTTGGGCAGCGGATAACTGCCCGGCCTTGCTCTCTGCCCTGTACTTGGAAGCGGCGTATGGCAAGACTGTTTCTACTTGCGCCGCAGCGATCAGCCCTTAAACTGCGGGCAACAAGTAATACTGAGGTGTGTTGTGGATTCTTTTCTGGGTTATCTGGCCATTAGCCTGATTCGTTTGTTAGGCAAAGCATCACTGTCTGTTGCCCAGTCGGTGGGTGCGCTGGTGGGAAAATGGCTGTTGCTGCGCCGTACCCGGGAAAGAGAAGTGGCTCGGGTGAACTTTGATCTGGTGTACCCGGATCTGAGCCCCGCCGAGCGCCAGCAACTGTTAACCGATACCCTGATTGAAACCGGCAAGGTACTGGGAGAAACCGGCCCGATGTGGGGCTATGCGCCGGAGAAAGCCGCGGCCCTGATTCGCCGGGTTCATCACAAAGAACGCTACGATGAGCTGATGGCCCATGATGGCGGGAAATTATTGCTGGCCCCGCACCTAGGCAACTGGGAGCTGGTGAATACCTATGTTGCATCATTAGGCGATGAAATGACGGCGATGTACAAACCAACCGGCAATCAGCGCTTTAATGACTGGATGATCAGCCGTCGCGAGGCCGGAGGAAGCCGCCTGGTGCCAACGGATACCTCGGGCGTTAAAGCCTTGCTGGTGGCGCTGAAGCGCAAACGTTTGGTGGGCGTATTGCCGGATCAGGAACCAAAACGTATTGGTGGTGTGTTTGCCGATTTTATGGGACAGACGGCGCTGACACCTAAGATGCCACTGGATCTGATTAAGCGCACCGGGGCCAAAGCCTTGTTTGCCTTTGCCAAACGACTGGAGCATGGCGAAGGGTTTGAGATCTATTTTATCGAACCCGATGAGGAAATTTATTCAGCGGATCTGGAGCAGGCCGCTGCTGCAATGAACCGTTCGATTGCCCGCTGTATCGAACATTGCCCGGCGCAGTATCAGTGGACCTATAAGCGCTTTAAGCGTCAGCCCGAAGGGCAGCCGAATCCCTATAAAGTGGCCAAGGTGCCTTAACCCTTCCAGAGCCGAGCACGACTTAACCTCAAGCGTTATCAATACGCTTTAACAACTGGCCGAAGGTGCTGCCTTGTACCAGTAACGAGAACAGCACCACCCCAAATACCATCGCCTGAATTGTCCACCAGTACGGCAGACTCACCGGTAACGACAGGGCCAGCGCAATAGCAATGGCCCCTTTCACCCCACCCCAGCTTAACAAGGGTAACCAGGCTCGCTTAAGTCTGGCGTTGAGGGGCATGGTCAAAACTGTCACCAGCGCCACACTGACAATCCGGGCAACTAAGCAAGCGGCGATGGCAATAACAATCGCCAGCCATTGGTGAGTCAGCATCTCGCTGGTAACCAGCAACCCCAGTAGCACAAACACCAGACCATTCAGCCAGATCTCCAGCCAGTTCAGCGCATTGGGAAAGTGCTGGCTGAAATCCTGCTGGTCGCAGCGTTGTTTGGCGATTAATCCGGCCAGTAAAACCGCCATAATGCCGGAAACGTGCAGTTGGTGTTCAGCAATATAAAAGCTGGTAAAGGCCACCATCAGCAGCACTAAGGTAGCAGCGCCTTCGAGTCCGGCTTGCTGATTCAGCAGTTTCGCCAGCTCCGCCCCCAGCCAGCCACACACCGCACCAACCACTGCACCGCCCAATAACACCGTGGCAAAGTTCAGCAATACCGCCGATGGTGCGACTGCTGTTTGGCTTTGAGCAATGCTCAGCAGCACTCCAAAAAGCACCACAACGCTGGCATCGTTTAATAAACTTTCTCCTTCAAAGACAATCTGCAGATCTTCACTGGCACTCGCCTGTTTCAGTTGAGCACCGACCGACACCGGGTCGGTGGCGGATAACATGACTCCGGCAGTTAATGCCGCCAGCCACGGAAATCCCGAATGATTAATGCCATAAAATAAACCGGCCGCGGTTAATCCGGTTGAGATGATCACCCCTATGCTGGCCAATAAAAAACAACTCGGCAGCCAGCGCACAAACAAGCGGGTTGGCATATGCCAGGCGGCGCTGAAAATCAGCAACGGCAGGATAATAAAAAAGATCAGCGGCTGGATATTATCGGCACGTAAGCCGGTATCAAAACCGGTGAGTGGTAACAGGAAAGACGCTATTAAGCCGGTCATTAAGCAGCTTAAGGTGGCATCCAGTGGTGTGAGCCGACACAACAGCAAACCAGCTAATACCAGGCCACTCAACAGAAGGCTTTGTTCCAGCAGTATCTCTGTGGTCATAAGCGTCTCCGGCAGGTTTCTGTATAACTCAATGGTTTATATTAGAAGCTCTGCCGGAGAAAAGTTTCGCTCTGCTAAAAAGAGGGTGATATCAGGCTGTCATCAACTGCGCCAGAATGCCGGGCTGATTAATACCAGCAAGGTGAAAATCTCAAGACGGCCCAGCAACATGGTTAGTGACAGAATCCACTTGGCGGCATCACTGATATTGCCGTAATGCGCGGCTACCTCACCCAATCCGGGACCAAGGTTATTCAGGCAAGCGCCCACGGCGGAGAAGGCGGTGACGTGATCTAAACCAGTGGCTAACAGAGCCAGCATCATCACCATATAGGTAAGAACATAAACGGCAAAGAAGCCCCACACCGCTTCCAGCACCCGTTCGGCCACCGGCTGCTTGCCAATCTTGACCGGGATAATGGCATTGGGGTGAATCAGGCGACGGATTTCCCGGGTGCCTTGTTTATAAATTAACAGGATACGAATCACCTTCATGCCGCCGCCGGTGGAACCGGCACAGCCGCCAATAAAGGCCATCATAAACAGCAATACCGGCAGAAAGACCGGCCACACTGAGAAGTCGGCGGTACCAAAGCCGGTGGTGGTGGCGACCGAGACCACTTCAAAAATGCCGTAGCGCAGGGAGTCCTGCCAGTCATAGGTGTTGGTTAAATACAGCGCCGGGATCGTCAGCAAAATACCGCCAATAATCACCAGGAAGAAAAACTTCAGTTCGGAGTCGGCCAGAAAATGCCCCAGCGAGCGATTGCGCCAGGCATAAAAGTGCAGAGCAAAGTTGAGTGATGACACCAGCATAAAAAACACCGCAATCATCTCAATCGCGGGGCTGTTAAAGTAACCCAGTGAGGCATCGTGGGTGGAGAAACCACCAATGGCGACGGTGGCAAACGCATGACCAATGGCGTCGAAGGCACTCATGCCAGCAATCCAGTAACCCAGTGCGCAGGCGATGGTGAGCATGA
Source organism: Bacterioplanoides sp. (assembly GCF_965226395.1). GTDB lineage: Bacteria > Pseudomonadota > Gammaproteobacteria > Pseudomonadales > Oceanobacteraceae > Bacterioplanoides. The sequence continues at coordinate 1,720,263 of NZ_OZ245358.1, forward strand.
GGTAGATGTACCATAGCGCTTTGGCGGTTTCGGTGATACGCGGTGTCAGTTTGGAATCTTTTAACGGCCCCGGGGTTTCGGCCCGGAACAGCTGCATACCACCAATACCGAGCATAGGTAATACGGCTACCGCTAATACAATAATCCCCATACCGCCTAGCCACTGCAGCTGCTGGCGATACCACAAAATGGATTGTGGTAACTCATCGAGGCCGGTCATTACGGTGGCACCGGTGGTGGTCCAGCCGGATAAGGATTCAAAAAAGGCGTCGGTAAAACTCAGCCCCGGATTCTCCGCCAGCATAAACGGGAAAGTGCCGGAAAAGGCCAGTACCAGCCAGAACAGTACGGTGATCACAAAGCCGTCGCGGGTGCGTAATTCATGACGCACATGGCGTACCGGCAGCCAGCTCATAAAGCCAATACCAAAGGTCAGTAGCAGTGCCGAGGCAAAGGCCTGAGTGGCGCCGTCGTTAAACCACATGGAAATCAGCAAGGGGGGCAAGGTGGTGAGGCTGAATAACATCAGGAAGATGCCCAGCACCCGGGCGATCACATTAAAATGCATCAGAAGAACCCTAACCCCACCTGGAATAAGCGCTCCACATCGGGAATGTGGCGTTTATCCATCACAAACAAAATTACATGGTCGTCGGACTCAACTACCAGTTTGGACGTGGCCATAATCACTTCGTCGCCACGCACAATCGCACCAATGGTGGTGGCCGGAGGCAAAGGAATATCGTGAATCGGGCGGCCCACTACTTTGGATGAACTCTGGTCGCCATGGGCGATGGCTTCAATCGCTTCCGCCGCTCCCCGGCGCAGCGAGTGCACATTCACCACATCGCCCCGGCGTACATGGGTTAATAACGAGCCGATGGTGGCTTGCTGGGGCGAAATCGCCACATCAATCATGCCACCCTGTACCAGATCGACGTAGGCAGACTTGTTAATCAGTGTCATCACTTTACGCGCACCGGAGCGCTTCGCCAGCAAAGACGACATGATGTTCACTTCATCATCGTTGGTCAGTGCACAGAAAACGTCGGTGTTTTCGATGTTTTCTTCTTCCAGCAGGGTTTTGTCGGTGGCAGAACCCAGCAATACCACTGTGCGATCCAGTTTTTCGCTGAGGAACTGAGCGCGGTCGTGGTTATATTCGATCAGCTTAACCTGATAATCACGCTCCAGCTGCTTAGCTAAGCGATAACCAATATTACCGCCACCGGCAATAATGATGCGTTTGTAGGAATCTTCGGCACGGCGCAGCTCACTCATCACTTTTTTGATGTGATGTTTAGCAGCGACGAAGAACACTTCGTCGTCGGCTTCCACTACGGTGGAGCCGGTTGGTTCGATCGCCTGACCACGACGGAAGATCGCCGCCACCCGGGCATTGGTATCGGGCAGATGAGTTTTCAGGGTTTTTACATCCTGGCCAACTAATGGGCCACCGTAATAGGCTTTGACTGCGACCAGCTGCACCTTGTTATCGGCAAAGTCGAGTACCTGCAGTGCTCCCGGGTACTGCAATAAGCGGCTGATGTAATTGGTAACCACCTTTTCAGGTGAAATTAATACATCAATCGGGAAGGCATCGTTGCGGAATAAATCGGTTTGTTTCAGGTAAGCGGCCGAACGGATACGGGAGATCTTGGTGGGCGTACGGAACATGGTGTACGCCACCTGGCAGGCCACCATATTGGTTTCGTCTGAGTTGGTGACAGCCACCAGCATATCCGCGTCATCGGCCCCGGCATCGGCCAGAATCTGAGGATACGAGCCACGGCCTTTTACCGTTTTAATATCAATCCGATCCTGCAGTTCCCGCAGGCGTTTGGAGTCGGTATCAATCACGGTGATATCGTTTTGTTCATTGGCGAGGTTCTCAGCCAATGTGCCACCCACCTGGCCTGCGCCCAAAATAATAATCTTCATGATGTACGTCCCTGTACATCACCCTGGCGGGCAGCCTGCGGCTGTGCAAAACAGCTATCCTGCTGTTTTGTCATGGTTTGTCTGTGGCTCTGCTTCATCGCACTTTCTAACCCTTCACCAATAAGGCATAAAAGAAACCATCATGACCGTTTTCCTGCGGAAACAGTTGCTGTCCGGCATTACAGGCCACTCCCGGCAGCTTGTCCAGACCTGTCAGCTGAGTATTTAAGGCTTGCAGCGTGATTCCCTGCCTTGCCTCAAGCTTGTCAGCCATAAAGCGTTCAATCTGATCGCTGTTTTCCTGCGGTAACACCGAACAGGTAGCGTATAACAAACGGCCACCGGGCTTTAATAAATCCCACGCAGTATTCAGCAGTTGCGCCTGTACGTCGGCCAGCTGAGCAATATCAGCGCTGCGGCGTAATAATTTGATATCCGGGTGGCGACGAATCACGCCGCTCGCTGAGCACGGTGCATCCAGCAGGATGGCATCGTATTGCTGGCCTTCCCACCATTCGTCGGTGTTTGCCATATCAGCACACACCACACTGGCAGACAGCCCGGTGTCGTTACCAAACAGGCCTAAGCGTTCGAGGTTTTCTTCCACCCGCTCCAGTCGCGATGCTTCCAGATCCAGTGCGGTGACCGCACAGTCTGCGGCTTCCAGTAGTGCGCAGGTTTTACCACCAGGTGCAGCACAGGCGTCGAGGATATTTTCGCCCGGCTGCGGTGCCAGAATCAGTGAGGCTAATTGCGCCGCTTCGTCCTGAACGCTGACATCACCATCTTCAAAACCGGGTAGTTGAGTTACGTCGCAGGATTGAGCGAGGTAAATACCAAAGGGCGCAAATTCTGCCGGGTGTGCTTCGATACCAGCCTGTTGCAGGCGTTGCAGATAGTCTTCACGCGAGCCATGACGCTGATTCACGCGCAAGCATAATGGCGGGCGCTGGTTGTTCTGAGTAAACACTTCAGCCCAGTGCTCCGGCCAGGCTTTTTTCATCATTTTCAGCAGCCATTTAGGATGGCTGGTGGCGGTGACAGGATTATCTTCCAGTGGTGCGGTCAGGCTTTCGTACTCACGGCCGTAGCGGCGCAGACAGGCATTCACTACCGATTTGGCGTAACCCTTGCCCATCTCTTCGCAGACATCAACAGTGGCATGAACCGCGGCATGGGGCGCTTTTTTCTGAATTTCCAGCTGGTATAAACCAATCACCATCAGCGCATGCAGATCCTGATCTTCTTCACCAAACGGTGTTTTTAACAGCATCTTGGCAATGGCATTCAGGCGCTGAAAATAACGACAGCTGCCTAATGCTAAATCGCGCAAAAAACCACGATCATCATCACTGACCCGGGCCTCCAGCGGTGGCAGTGCCTGATTCAGTGATTGCCCGGACATAACCTGAAACAGCGCCTGAGTGGCGGCATAACGGGCTGAAATCTGAGTGGACGATGCCTTACCGTATAATTGCTTCACAGTTCAGACGCCAACACGTAGTTAGGTTGGAACAGGTTCGGCTGACCGTTAATGACATCGGCAACCATCATGACTTTTTTACCCGCCAGTTGAATCTGCTCCAGACGTAACACACCGTCGGCACACGCCACTTCAATCCCTTCTGCCGTGACATTGGCAATGGTGCCTGGTTGCAGCTGCGTGACTTTTTCCAGTGCGCTGGCCTTCAGCACCCGAATGCGGTCATTGCCTAATAAGGTAAACGCCACCGGAAACGGGTTAAACGCACGCACCCGCAGGGCTAAGGTTTCTGCACTTTGTGCCCAGTCGAGCAAGGCTTCTTCTTTTTTCAGTTTGTGGGCGTAGTTGGCCTGAGCGTCGTTCTGTTGCTCGGGTTGTAACTCACCGGCTTCCAGCTGCTGCAGAGTTGTCAGCAGAGAACTCGGGCCCATGTCGGCCAGGCGATCATGCAGACTGCCGCCGGTGTCATCGAGGCTGATGCCGGTGGTGACCTTGTGCAGCATATCGCCGGTATCCAGACCAATGTCCATCTGCATAATGGTGATGCCGGTGAGCTTGTCACCGGCTTCGATGCAACGCTGAATCGGAGCCGCACCGCGCCAGCGCGGTAATAAAGAAGCATGCACGTTGAGGCAGCCATGTTTGGGCGCTGCCAGTACGGGTTGTGGTAGCAGTAAGCCATAAGCCACCACAATCATCACATCGGCGTTCAGGTCCTGTAACTGCTGTACATCGGCCGGGTCTTTAAAGTTCAGCGGCTGGTACACGGCAATGTGGTGCTCCAGTGCGACTTGTTTGACCGGGCTGGGTTGCAGCTTTTTACCGCGGCCAGCCGGGCGATCGGGTTGGCTGTAAACGGCAATCACATCGTGCTCGCTGTCGATTAAGGCACGCAGGTGAACGGCGGCAAAGTCCGGTGTCCCGGCAAAAACGATTTTTAAAGACATAAGGTTCTTTCTGACTGGGGGGGCTGGGCGTCGTTTATTTACGACGCGCTTCCAACTTGTGTTTTTTGTCGAGTTTTTCTTTGATGCGCTTGCGCTTCAGCGGCGACACATAATCCACCATCAGCTTGCCTTCCAGGTGGTCAACTTCGTGCTGAATACACACTGCCAGCAGGCCGCGGCATTCCAGTTCAAACGCTTTGCCATCACGATCCAATGCTTTGACTAAGCAATGTTCGATGCGGGTCACTTCTTCGTAGAAACCGGGAACGGATAAGCAACCTTCCTGCATCGACTCCGGCTCACCTTCAAGCACGGTGATTTCCGGGTTAATAAACACCAGCGGCTCGCTTTTATCTTCCGATACATCGATGGTGATGATGCGCTCGTGAACATCCACCTGAGTGGCTGCCAGGCCAATGCCGGGGGCGTCGTACATGGTTTCAAACATATCGTCGACGATGTTGCGGATGCGCTCATCCACCTCGGCAACAGGCTGGGCAACGGTGCGAAGTTTGGGATCGGGAAATTCTAAAATAGGAAGTAAGGCCATAATGACTCATCAATGCAAATAACGCTTTGGGGTTTTAATCCCGATATGTTCGTAAACTGCTCGTGTTCGTGAACTGCTTATAGAAAACAACGGCGATCACTTGCTACACTGCGTTGATGAGTGAACTATGAGTCGCCAACGACTAATAATAAAGGGAATACAGGATGAGCAAAACCTTAAAGCGCCTTCTCTTTGCCGGTTTGGTATCGGTTTCGGCTACCGCGGCTGCATTGGAGGTTAAATCCGATGCGCCACAGCGTTATGTCGTGAAGGATGGTGATACTTTGTGGGATATTGCCGAACGTTATACCGATGATGCCTGGCAGTGGCCGGAAATCTGGTATCAGAACAACCAGATTAAAAATCCCCACCTGATTTTCCCGGGTGATGTTATTGGTTTGGTGACCATTAATGGCGAAACCAAAGCTACGGTGATGAAGCGTGGTGTTGCCAGCCGTACGGTTAAGTTGTCACCAGGAACGGTGAAGCTCCAGCCAACCGCCCGGGTTGAACCCATCGAATCAGCGATTCCGGCCATACCCTTAGATGCCATCCGTGGTTTTCTGCGCGACCACCGTGTGGTTGAAACCGATGAGCTGGCGGCTGCTCCCCGTATTTTATCCGGTGATGACGGTCATCTGATCATGGGTTCTGGTAATCGTGTGTATGCTCGTGGCGATTATGGCGACGAGCCAGCGGCGGCTTACGGTGTATTCCGTCAGGGACAGGTATACCGCGATCCGGAAACCAAAGAAGTTTTGGGTCTTGAAGCATTGGAAGTGGGTCTGGCACGAGTGAATGCCGTTGATGGCGATATCATGACCTTGCTGCTGGAGCGTACTACCCAGAATGTGAATATCGGTGACCGCTTGTTAGAAACCGAAGACCGTGAACTGATTACCCGTTATTACCCTAAGCCACCATCCAAGGATGTCACTGGTCAAATTCTGGCGGTATCCGGTGGTGTCACTCAGGTGGGCCAGTTTGATGTGGTGGTGATTAACCGCGGTGATCGTGATGGTGTTGAGCCGGGTTCAGTACTACTGATTGAGAAAGCGGGCAATGTGGTTTACGACAAAATTGCCGGTGAAAAAGTCCGTCTACCAAATACCCGTGCCGGTACCCTGATGGTGTTCCGTACGTTTGAAAAATTGTCTTATGCACTGGTGATGCGTGCAACCAGTCCACTGCGGGTCACTGACCGGTTTGTAACACCTTAGACCAGGGAGGTCGCTATGCTCAGGGAAGAGCTGTTAAAAGCCTGGTGGAAACTCAGCAAAATTCCCGGTGTTGGCCGGGTGACACTGGGTGATATTCGCCAGCAACTTTCTCATCCGGGTGACTTATTACATTGCAGTCCTGAGCAATTGGTGGCGATGGGGTTAAAGCCCGAAGCGGCACAGCGCTGGCAATCGGATGCTTCCTTGCTGGACGGTTTTGAGGTGGTGCAGAACTGGCGTCAGTTTAAACACTACGGTGTGCTACTGGCTGGTGTTGACCCTTACCCTCCGGCGCTGGCAGCCCTGCGAGATGCGCCGACCCTTCTCTATTATCACGGCAATATCGATTGTTTATCCAAGCCTATGGTGGCCATGGTTGGCAGCCGTAATCCATCGGACTATGGTGCTCGCTGGGCGCAACAAACGGCTCAGGAACTGGCAGCAGCCGGTGTGACGGTGGTCAGTGGCTTGGCGATGGGCATTGATGGTTATGTCCATCAGGGTGCCGTTGCTGCGGGTTCAACCATTGCGGTGATGGGCAGTGGCCCGGATGTGATTTATCCTCAGCGCCATCTCGGGCTGGCTCAGATGGTGATGCAGGATGGTTTGTTATTATCCGAATTCCCGCCGGGTACCCAGGCGCAGTCGCGCCACTTTCCCTCACGCAATCGTATTATCAGCGGCCTGAGCCTGGCGACTGTGGTGGTCGAAGCGGCGGTTAAAAGTGGTTCGCTGATCACCGCCCATCAGGCAGCGGAGCAAGGGCGGGAAGTATTTGCGCTGCCGGGGATGGTCAGTAATCCGGTAAGCCATGGCTGTCATCAGTTGATTCGTGATGGTGCTTATCTGGTGCAGAACAGTCAGGATATCTTGCTGGAACTGGGGTTAACCGGGGATAAGCCGTCTCGTCAGAAAACCCTCGACTTCAGTTCCGCCGCCAGCGTCGAGACCCTGGCGATGCCTACTCTGAAGTTACCGGATATTCCACCCCTGGTGACACATATTGATTTTACCGCCACCAGTCCGGATCTGATTGCCATTCGTGGCTGCCTCGATATGCAGCAGTTATTACCCGAGTTGATGGAGCTGCAGCTGGCGGGCTGGATCACTCAGGTTCCCGGCGGTTATCAGCGCCTGAAATAAGCTTGTCGCTGATGGCCCCTTGGGGTAGTGTTCCGCTTCTGTTCATCATTATATTTTTGCTTTTATCAATGAATAACTGGCATCTGCAACAGGCACGTCGTTGTGTTGAACAAGGTGGTGTGCTTGCTTATCCCACGGAGGCCGTTTGGGGCCTGGGTTGTGACCCAACCAATGAGGACGCGATTCAGCGGATTCTCGATATTAAAAAACGCCCGTGGCAAAAAGGTATGCTGGTGGTCGCGGCGTCGCTGGATCAGCTGGACGATTACCTGCTGCCGCTTTCCGCTGAAGACTTTCAGCAGGTTGATGTCACCTGGCCTGGCCCGGTGACCTGGGTACTGCCGTGTGAAGAGCACGTGCCAGCGCTACTACGTGGTGAACACAACACGCTGGCGGTGCGTATCAGCGCTCACCCGCAGGTACGCGCCTTATGTGAGGTTACAGGCCCGCTGGTGTCGACCTCAGCCAATCCGGCAGGACATGAACCGGCCCGCACGCTGGTACAGCTGCGTCAGTATTTTTCTCCGTCAACTATCAAACGTCTGAAAGGCTCTGATGTTGTCGATTTTGTATTACCCGGCCAGCTTGGCGGCCAGAAACAACCCTCTCAGATTCGCACACTCGATGGCCGGATTCTGAGGTAGACAGGACTCAAAATGACTCAAGCGAATCGCGTTAATGTTGACGTAGTTAAAGCCTATTTACTGGAGCTGCAGGATCGTATTTGTACGGCCTTAGAAGCTCAGGATGGTCAGGCTCAATTTGTCGAAGATGCCTGGGAGCGTGATCCGAATGACAGCTCGCTGTCACTAACTGGTGGTGGCCGCACCCGGGTGATTGCCGATGGTGCTGTGATCGAGAAAGGCGGTGTGAACTTCTCCCATGTTAAAGGCCCGCAACTGCCAGCCTCCGCCACGGCCAGCCGCCCGGAACTGGCCGGTCGCAGCTTTCAGGCTTTGGGTGTGTCTTTGGTGATTCACCCTAAAAATCCGTATGTGCCAACCTCTCATGCCAACGTGCGCTTGTTTATCGCCGAAAAAGAAGGTGAAGAGCCGGTTTGGTGGATAGGTGGCGGCTTCGATCTGACGCCGTTTTACCCGTACGAAGAAGACGTGGTTCATTGGCATCAGACCGCCAAAGATTTGTGTGAACCTTTTGGTGCTGAGGCGTTTCCAAAGTACAAGAAGTGGTGTGATGACTATTTCTTCCTTAAGCATCGTAACGAAACCCGCGGTGTTGGTGGTCTGTTCTTCGATGATATGAACGAATGGGATGGCGAGCTGAACTTTGATAAAAGTTTTGCCTTTATGCAGGCGGTAGGTGATGGCTATATCGACGCCTATGTACCGATTGTGGCTAAGCGTAAAGACGAAGCCTACGGTGAGCGTGAACGTAAGTTCCAGCTGTATCGTCGCGGCCGTTATGTTGAATTCAATCTGGTATTTGATCGCGGCACCATTTTTGGCCTGCAAACCGGCGGTCGTACCGAATCCATTCTGATGTCGTTGCCACCCGTGGTGCATTGGGACTACGACTGGCAGCCGGAACCCGGCTCACCGGAAGCGCGTTTGTACGATGAATTCTTGCCACATAAAGACTGGGTTTAACCCGTCAGATAGTGAAGGTTAATACGAGTATGACGGACTTATACGCGGTGATGGGCAATCCGATTGGCCACAGCAAATCACCCCAGATACACACCGCATTCGCCAAAATTACCGACCAGAATCTGCTTTATTCTGCGATTTTGGTACCGTTGGATGGCTTTGATGCCGCCGTGGACGACTTTTTTCGTCGTGGTGGTAAAGGCCTGAATATCACCGTGCCGTTTAAAGAAAACGCCTGGCGTTATGCCGATGCGTTCAGCCCCCGGGCGCAGCGGGCACAGGCGGTGAACACCCTGATTCGACAGGATGATGGGTCGGTGCTGGCGGATAATACCGACGGCGTTGGTATGGTGCGTGACATCATGGTTAATCAGCAGGTCACAATCGCCGGTAAACGGGTGCTGGTTCTTGGTGCCGGTGGTGCGGTACGCGGTGTGTTGCAGCCGCTGCTGGAACAGAGCCCGGCTGAGGTGGTGATTGCCAACCGCACCGTCAGTAAGGCCGAAGCGCTGGCCGCTGACTTCGCTGATCTGGGATGTATCAGTGGTTGTGGTTTTGCTGAAGTGGCGGGTGAATTCGATCTGATCATTAACGGCACCTCTGCCAGTCTGGCGGGTGAGTTACCACCGATTCCGCCAACCAGTATCACGGCCAACACTGTTAGCTACGACATGATGTATGGCGCGGAAACCACGGTATTTAATCAGTGGGCACTGGATCAGGGCGCTGCCAAAGTGATTGATGGTTTGGGCATGTTGGTGGAGCAGGCTGCTGAAGCGTTTCGTTTATGGCGTGATGTGCTGCCACAAACTGCGGGTGTGATGGCAGCACTCAGAGAAGATCGGCGCGGTTAGTCGTTAAGAATTAGCCATTGGGGCTGGTCATTAGGCTTTAGCCAAACTGGCTGGCCAGTCCCATTTCAGCCGACATACAAGGAATCTGTCGGCAGATATGCACCAGGTTGTCGGCTTCTTTCTGGCTCATAAAGGCTTTGAAGTCGTCACTCTGATACGCCGGAGACAATAACTGCTCAACGGCTTCCGTCACCATCACGTCCAGATCGTTGGCAAATGGTTCACCAATCAGGGTGTGGATAATCAGATTCGACATCATCATATCCATCGGAATCAGTGGCTGGCCCACCTTGAATACATAGGTTTCGTTCACTTCTTCAAATAAACGCATCGCCAGATAGGCTTGCCCCATCAGGGCCGCCAGACCTGCACGGTTAGCCAGTGCTGGTGCCGTAAAAAACTCACTGGCAACCCGAATCACTGGCTGAACATACTGTACCAAGCCCACTTCTAAGGCGGCGGATTGCAGGCTGTTTAACAGAGTGGGGACATTCTGAATGTAGCGCACCACAAACTCATGGAGTTTTTCTGCCGCCTGGTCTTCTGGTAACTGCACCAAACGGTCGACGTGTTCTAATTTGCCAGACAGAGCCTGATGTAAATGCTGGTGGCTGGCTTCTGCAGTAATCGCGTTGTCGATCAGTTGTTGAATTGCTTCCATCGTCCTGCCTTATCTATATCCGTCTGAGAGTCAAAAGGCCGCCGTAAAAACGGGTGAAAATTTCGATCAAATCGGCCTGCTTTTACTTTGTGATTGCTTAGGTCACAGCATAATGGCTGAGTTTTTCCCGACAAGTGACAAAGTTGACGTCATTCATATGGTTTTGATCTAAAAAACTGATTTAAAAAATATCTAATAAAATCAGTAATTTACATCGTTATTTATTGCTGACAATTGGAAGTATAGTAAACATTGACGCTCTCGCTAGCTAAGTTACAAAAATTTTTCAGGTTTTTTGTAAAGCGTCAAAAATTTGTTAATCATAAAGGCGGCGCGGGCCAGAGTCAGCCCGTAGAAAGCCAGCCATAAGCCAAGATTTGGGTCTTCTAAAATATGGAGGTCTTCTAACATAACGAGCTGGTCGAACAGCCACCACAGTGGATAAAACACCAGCAGAACGGCAGCCAGCATAGCATTTCGCATTGTCCGGCTCAGGCCAGCACCAACAAAGATGCCATCCAGCCAATAGCTGGGCATACCGGCTAACGGCAGCAGAAATAAAAACCAGCGATAGTGTTCCAGCACCGGAATGAGTTGTGGGTTATCGGTTAATAAACGGAACAGCTGCTCGCCAGCCAGCCAGAACACGATGCTCAGCAATAGCGCCATCAGCAGTGAATTGATACCGGTCAGGCGGATGGCCCGGCGTATTTCAGTTGGCTGGCGTGCGCCTAAGCTCTGGCCCACCAGCACCTCGGCGGCGTGGGCAAAGCCGTCCAGGGCATTCGCAATCAACAGTAGCAAGGTAATTAACACGGCATTGGCGGCCAGAATCAGCTCGCCCTGTTGTGCTCCCTGGGCGGTAAAAAACGCAAAGCTGGATAACAACACCAGAGTGCGGACAAACAGGTGGTGATTGATGCTGAGCATGGGCTTTAACTGCAACCAATCCGGGCGCTGGCCCAATGAACGCAGCCCCTGTTGGGCGGCAAACACCAGCCCCAGAATCAGTGCGCTGTATTCTGCAATCACGGTGCCGAGTGCGACGCCGTCGGCAGTCATACCTAACTGGAAAACAAACAGATAATTCAGCACCCCGTTGATCAGGTTACTAACCGTCAGCAGGATCAATGGAATCCGGGTTTTCCCCAAACCAATAAACCAGCCCAATAGCACGTACTGCCCTAATACCGCCGGTGTGGCCCATAAACGAATGGATAAATATTGTTGCACTCCGTGCTGGATATCCGGGTTATCCGTCATCAGCGGCAGCACCAGAGGCCAGAGTAACCAGCCAAGCGCCATCACCAACGGAATCAAAGGTAATAGCAGCCATAACCCAAGCTGGAGCTGACGTAAACGCTGATCGTTGGTTGGCTGTAATTGTGTGGCACCACTGGCTCTGGCGGTTAATGCCGTCGTTCCCATACGCAGAAAGCTGAAGCTCCAGAACAGCAGAATAAACAGCTGGCTACCCACCGCGACTGCACCCAAATACAAGGCATCGTCCAGGTGACCCAAGATGGCCGTATCCACCAGCCCCAGCAGTGGTACCGTGATATTGCTGAGCATAATCGGCCAGGCCAGCGCCCAGATGCGACCTTGTGTCGCAGTGACAGATGTTTGATTGGCCAAGGCGGCAGATGCCATCGCTGTTATACTCCGCAGCTATGATTAACAGGGTTTTATAAGTTGAGATGATGTTATGAAGGGCGTAATTGTACTGTTCCTGCTGTTGTTTAGCGCACTTTTCTCGGGTGTAGGGCTCAGCGTAAAACAACAAATGGCAGATGCCGCAATCTGGCAGCAAGAAGGCGTGTTGTTATTTCCTAAAGCACTGCCAATCAGTGAGTTTGAATTTGTCACTCAGCATGGCGACCGTGTGACTCACAATGACATGCGCGATCGTTGGAAGCTGATCTTTTTTGGTTATACCTTTTGCCCGGACATCTGCCCTACTACGCTGGCGGATTTGAGCCGCAGCTGGAAAAAACTGCCGCCTGAAGTGCAGGAGAAACTGCAGGTAATTCTGGTATCGGTTGATCCGGCGCGTGATACGCCAGAATCCATGAAGCCTTATATGGATTATTTTAACCCGGCATTTTTAGCCTTTACCGGCAATGAAATGTCGCTGAAAACCATTACTCCGCAGCTGCATGCGTTTTACGCCAAAGTTGAGCGCGATAATGGCATGGCTTACCTGATGGATCATACCGCCAATATCGCGCTGGTCAGCCCGGATTGGCAATATCGGGGTTACATCGCTCCACCGCACGGGTCGACGCGCATGGTGCCGTTGCTAGAGAGTTTGGTGAAGCGTTAAACGCTGACCTTTTTCGGGCTCACCAGGCTCAAAACAAATAATCCGGCAGCCGCTACCACCACACTTGGGCCTGCCGGGGTATCCCACTGGAACGAGGCCCACATGCCCAGCAATACGGAAGCACAACCACTGATGGCTGCGATCACCACCATTTGTTGTGGCGTTTGGGCGAAGCTACGGGCGGTGGCGGCGGGAATCACCAGCAAGGCACTGACCAGTAAAATACCAACAATCTTCATCGCTAACGCCACAACTAAGGCCAGCATTAATACCAGCAGAATGTTTAACCGCTTTACCGGATAACCATCAATTTCTGCCAATTCAGGACTAACGGTACTGGCTAACAGCCCTTGCCAGTTACTGACTATTAAGCTGAATAAGACGGCGACACTGGCGGCTACCCACAGCAAATCGTTGATCTCCACCGCTAATAAATCACCAAATAAGTAGCCCATCAGGTCGACTCGAATGCCATCGGCCAGGCTGAGTGCTACCAAACCAATTGCCAGTGTACTGTGCGACACAATGCCCAGCAGGGTATCGGCCGACAGCTGTGAGCGGTTTTGTAGCGGCAATAACAACAGCGCCAGAATCACACAACTCAGTGCCAGTGCCAGCGTCAGGTTGATATCGGTGAGCACACCAAAGGTGATCCCCAGCAAGGCACCGTGCGCCAGCGTATCACCAAAAAAAGCCATACGGCGCCAGACTACAAAACTGCCTAACGGGCCGGTGATGGTCGCCAGTAAGACCCCGGTAAGCAGCGGTGTCAGCCACCACAGGTCGAACAAGATATCAGCCATGATGTTCCTTATGAGTCGTCGAACTGGTCAGCGGCTCCGAATGACCATCCAGACAATGATGATGGTCGTGATGGTGGGTGTAATGGGCGATGGTGGGTTGCTGATCGGATGCGGCACCAAACAGACTTAAGTAGGCCGGATCAACACTGACCTGATCCGGGTGGCCTGAGCAGCAAACGTGACCGTTAAGGCAGATCACCTCGTCGGTGGCGGCCATCACCAGGTGTAAATCGTGCGATACCATCAGTACCGCACAACCGAGTTCATCACGTAACTGTGGAATCAGTTGATACAGTTCCATCTGCCCCTGAACATCGACCCCTTGCACCGGCTCATCCAGTACCAGCAGTTGTGGTTTCAGTAGTAACGCCCGAGCCAGTAACACCCGTTGCCACTCGCCGCCGGACAAACCGTGTACCGATAACGAGCGTAAGCCCTGAATATTGAGCCGCTCCAGCCAGTAATCGATCTGTTGTTTGCTGGCTCCTTTAGCCAGCTTCAGAAAGCCGTTAACGGTCAGCGGTAAGCGCGCATCCAGATTCAGCTTTTGTGGCATATAGCCCACGCGTAAGCGCCGCTGAGCCTGAATCGTGCCGCTATCCGGCTGCTCCAGCCCCAATAGCACCCGGATCAAAGTGGATTTACCACAGCCGTTGGGGCCAATCAGGGTAATGATGCGACCAGCTTCCAGATTGATGCTGATGTTGTCGAGTACGGTTTTATGACTGCGTTGCAGCGTCAGGCCGGATGCTTGTAACAGCATCGGCTTAACCCTGACAACGTGGGCAAAGGCCCATCAGTTCGGTGGTTTGCTGCTGCACTTTGACGCCCAGCATGGCTTCCACCTGAGCACTGACCTGCTCAATCTGGCTGGCGTGTAATTCCTGTGCTTCACCACACTGGTTGCAGACAAAAAAGCAGCTCGGGTGTGATTCACCCGGGTGAGAGCAGCCAACAAAAGCATTCAGCGAGTTAATGCGATGCACCAGTCCCAGCTCCAGTAAAAAATCCAGCGCGCGATACACCGTTGGTGGTGCGGAGTTAAACCCTTCCTGTGCCAGCGTGGGCAATAAATCGTAGGCGCCCACCGGCTTATGGCTTTGCCACACAAGTTCCAGTACCCGCTGACGAATGGGTGTCAGTCGTGCTCCTTCGCTGGCACACAGCTGTTTCGCCGTTTGTAACGCGCCATCAACACAGGCATGGTGGTCGTGCGGAGTGTACACATTTGCAGGTTGCGTGGCGGCAGCGGGGGATTTTGTGGTCATGGTTTGCGGCATAATAGGTTATAATGTTGCAATTCTACGACACAAACTCTCCCGAACAAATGATCAATTCCCTCCGGCTACTGGCTTTTTTGTTTTCTGTCCTGGTGGCTTCTGCTTCTGCTGCTGATGAACAGCGAGTACTTGCCAGCGTCCACCCATTAGCCTTAATTGCGGCATCTGTTGCCGATAACGTCGACACCCTGGTGCCACTGACAACAACACCACACGATTTTGCCTTTCGGCCATCGGATATTCGCCGGGTGCAGGCGGCCGATATTATTCTTTGGGGTGGAGCTGAGAGTGAGCCGTATCTGGCGCGCTTTGCCCAGCGCTGGCCGGATAAAATCTGGATTGATATTTCCGCTCCAGCGCATCATCACGATGCAGCGGATCATAACGATAGCGAGATTCACCAGCACGACGCCCACTGGTGGCTGAACCCTGAGCTGGCGATTAACGCGCAACAGCAATTGGCTAAAGCGCTGGCAGTCGAGAGTGATTTTGAAACACAAATCCGCCAGCAGCTGACTCGCAGTGAACAGCTGTTGGCGCCATTACGCAGCCGAGGCTTTTTTGTGTTTCATCAGGCCTATGATCACTGGGTGGCGCATTTTGAGCTTAACCAACTGGGGTCATTTACCTTGTCTCCGGAACAAAAGCCCGGGTTGCGCAGTCTGAATGCCATGCGTAGCCAACTGGCGCAGGGTGATGTGGCGTGTGTTTTCAGTGAACCACAATTTTCTCCGGCGCTGGTGACCTCGGTGACCCGTGGGCTGGATATTCGCCTGGGGGAACTTGATCCGCTGGGTGTTCATATTTCTGTGACAAAGCACGGCTACGCTGAGTTTATTGCTGATCTTACCCAGCGGTTTGTGCGTTGCCTGGCTGACTAAGACTAATTCTTTTTTCTGTCTTGTTATTCTTGTGTGGCATCGGCACATTGGGTAAGGATGATTCTCATCTGATCCGGAGCCGATATGGACTCAAGCACGCTTGCTGCCTCTCCTCTTTCCCCGTCTTCTGGGGCGCCCACTTTTGACTTAACTGGTGGTCTGGCGGATTACTTTGCCACCGTTCGCCAGCAGACGCTGACGCTGTGTCAGCCGTTACAAGCCGCCGATTATGAACTGCAGGCGGCTGACTTCACCAGCCCGGCCAAATGGCATCTGGCCCACACCAGCTGGTTTTTTGAAACCTTTCTGCTGAAGCCAAACCTTAAGAGCTATCAGGAATTTCACCCCCAATTCGGGCACTTATTTAACAGCTATTACAACGGTATCGGCCAGCCGTATCCCAGAGCAAAGCGCGGCCTGCTCTCCCGCCCGTCACTGGATGAAGTGTTACAGTATCGCCACCACATTGATCACCATATGCAGGCACTGCTGGCGATTGAATCACTGCAACCCTTGATTGAGCTGGGGCTGAATCATGAGCAGCAACACCAGGAACTGCTGCTGACTGACCTGCTGTATTGCTGGTCGGTTAACCCGATGCAGCCGGTCTATCAGGCATTGCCATCCCCCGTTGCTAAAACTGAGAGTCCCACCAACGACTGGCTGGCGTTTGACGGCGGTATTTACCGCATCGGCCATAAAGCCAGCAACGGCTTTGCGTTTGATAATGAAGGCCCGCGCCACGATGTGTTATTGCAGGACTTTTCGCTGGCTAAGCGTCTGGTAACCAATCGAGAGTATCTGGAATTTATCAATGCCGGTGGTTATCAGCAGCCTGAGTTCTGGTTATCCGATGGTTGGGCCTGGGTACAGCGTGAAGGCATTGTTGCGCCGCTCTATTGGAAACATTTTGAACAAGAATGGCAGCAGTTCAGCCTTAATGGTCAACGCGCTATTGAGCTGGATGCACCGGTCACCCATGTGTCTTTCTTCGAAGCAGATGCTTATGCCCGTTGGACGGGTACCCGGTTAGCAACGGAAGCCGAGTGGGAAGTCAGTGCTCTTCAGGCGGATGCTACTCAGGGGCATTTTGCCGATGCCGGGCGCTTCAGCCCTCGGCCACTTGGTACCTCAGACATTACTCAGAGTAATGGTTTACAGCAGCAATTTGGTGATTGCTGGGAATGGACGGCCAGCCCTTATCAGCCGTACCCAGGTTATGTTCCGGCGGCCGGTGCCGTGGGTGAATATAACGGCAAGTTTATGTGTAACCAGATGGTGTTGCGCGGTGGTTCGTGTGTAACGCCGGTCAATCACGTACGGTCAACTTACCGCAATTTCTTTTATCCCCATGAACGCTGGCAATTTACCGGCATTCGTTTAGCCCGCTGATCACATGGTGTGTTCGCAATACCAATAACAAACAGGACATCGAATGAAAAACAGTCAACTGCAGTTTTTTGATGATCATCCCCCCGCTGCTGATATTAAAACCGAGGTGTTGGCCGGGCTGGCTAAGCCGCAAAAAACACTGCCGGCTAAATACTTTTACGATGAACGTGGTTCTCAGCTGTTTGAAGCCATCACCACCTTGCCGGAATATTATCTCACCCGCACCGAAATCCGTTTGTTAAAACAATACGGCGGCGACATTGCCGAGCGTGTGGGTAAAGGTGCGGTGCTGATGGAATATGGCAGTGGTGCGAGTACTAAAATTCGTCTGATGCTGGAAGCGCTAAGGCCGGATTGTTATGTACCGATGGATATCAGCCGGGATTTTTTGATTGCGTCTTCCCAGCGGCTATTGGATGACTACCCCTGGTTAAGTATTTATGCCGGTTGTGTGGATTATTCCCAGCCAGTAGAACTGCCCCGGTCTTTAGAGCAGGCGAGTAACAAACTGGCGTTTTTCCCGGGCTCCAGCATGGGTAATTTTATGCCGGAGGAAGCGCAGGCATTTTTGCGCCGGGTACGTGCCACCATTGGTGATGACGGTCGTTTTTTGCTGGGGGTGGATCTGGATAAAGACGAGGCCATTCTGCACGCCGCGTATAACGATGCTCAGGGTGTGACCGCACAATTTAACAAAAACGTGTTACGCCATCTGAACCGTATGTTAAGCGCCAGCTTTGATGAAAGCCTGTTTGAGCATCAGGCACTGGTGAACAAAAGCCAGTCACGGGTGGAAATGCACCTGGTGAGTAAAGTGGATCAGATGGTGCACATTGCCGGAACCACCGTGGTGCTGCGCAAAGGTGAGTCATTACATACCGAGAACTCCTACAAATATCGGGTTGAATCATTGCAGTGGATGGCGCGGCAGGCCGGGTTTGAACTGGAAACCTATTGGACTGACGACAACCAGTACTTTGCACTGGTGATGCTGAAGGCGGTGTAAGCCGCTTTCAGAAACGGAATCTGAAGTGAGTCAAGAACAGTACAATTGACACATATATTTACTTAACAGTTGTCATTTCTGAACTAAGCTTGGCGGGTCATGTATAGATTTCAGTGACCCGTTTATGATTCAGATTTCTCAGGAAGTGATTGATGCCGTATCAAGCGGTTTTAATGTGCCTTCCAAGCCCCAGGTATTAACCGATGTGCAGCGTATCTGCGCCCAGGACGACCCCGATATGGCTGCCTTATCCGAGGTGATCGCCAGCGATATGGGCTTGTCATCGGCGATCCTGAAAACCATTAACTCGCCCTCGTTTGGTATGAATCGCGCGATCAGCGATATTCAGCAGGCGGTGATGTTGCTGGGTTTTAATGCCGTTTCGACGCTGGTGGCCGGTATCCTGATCAAGCAGAGCTTTAAGGGCGAAGCGGCCATCAGCTTTGAACGCTTGTGGGATAACGCCAGTCTGGTGGCCGATACCATGGTGTATATCGGTAAAAATATTGAGCACAAAATTCCACCGGAAAACCTCTACACCACAGGCTTGTTCCACGATTGTGGCATTGCCGCGATGAGTATGAAGTACCCGGATTATCGCGATACGCTGGTGGAAGCTAACCAGCGTGAAGACATTCAGCTGGTGGAGCTGGAAGATCAGCGTTATGCCAGTAATCACGCCATTGTGGGCTATTTTATTACCTCGGCCTGGGCCATTCCGCGGGATATTTGTCAGGTGGTGTTGCAGCACCACGCCAGGGACTTCCTCGATCAGAAACAGGACTCCTACGCCAAAATGGTGTACTCCACCCTGAAAGTGGCTGATAACATTGTGAATAATCTCAAGCGTCGCCACGACACCACGGATTGGGAACATATCAAAGACCGCTGTTTTGAACATTTAGGCATCACTGAGCATGAGTATCTTGATCTGTTGGAGGATATTGATGAGCAGTGGAATGCCGCGTTTTAAATCGACGCCATCTGTTCTAACCAACAGAGTGCGGTTATAGACAGAAAAGCACTGAGTTAGATAGAAAAGTACAGTGCTAGACAGACAACCGTGGCGGGCTACAATGGCCGCTATTGTTGTTTTCCCTTTCTCACAGACTTCAGGAATTACCATGACACTGGCTGTTGTTACCCTCGCCGCGGGCAAAGGTTCGCGCATGAAATCGGATCTGCCTAAAGTATTACACCCACTGGCGGGTCAGCCCATGCTGGCACATGTATTAGCCAGTGCGGCGCAATTGGGTGAGGCCAAACAGCATGTGGTGATTGGTCATGGTGCTGAAAAAGTGCGTGAGCAAATCCGTGGTTTTGACGTCAGCTGGGCAATGCAAACCGAGCAGAAAGGCACTGGTCATGCTGTGGCTCAGGCGATGCCGGAGGTCGACTCTGAGGCAACCGTGTTGGTGTTATACGGCGATGTGCCACTGATTCAAACCGACACCTTACAAAAACTGCTGGATGAAACTCACCAAGGGCAGAATCTGGCACTGTTAACGGTCGAGCTGGCCGATCCAAGCGGTTATGGCCGTATTGTGCGTGATGCCGCCGATAACATTCAGGCGATTGTTGAGCATAAAGATGCGACTGCCGAGCAGCATCAGATCCGCGAAGTGAATACCGGCATTCTGGCGGTATCAGCACGTTTATTAAACGAATGGCTGCCCAAATTGTCGGCCAATAACGCTCAGGGTGAATATTACCTGACCGATATTATTGCCATGGCGGTGGATCATGGCGTCGCTGTACGTGCTATTCATCCACACAATGAGTACGAAGTGCAGGGGGTCAATGATCGCCTGCAGCTGGCCGAACTGGAGCGGGTTTTCCAGCGCCAGCAAGCCGATGAGCTGATGCGTCAGGGAGTTTCTCTGGCCGATCCGGCGCGTATTGATATCCGTGGTTCACTGACGGTGGGTGCGGATGTCCGTATTGATGTCGGTTGTGTGTTTGAAGGTGATGTGACACTGGCCGATGGTGTTCATATTGGCCCTTACTGCGTGATTAAGAACGCCGTTGTTGGCGCCGCTACTCAGGTGGAATCCCACTCCCTGATTGATCAGGCTAACGTGGCTGCGGATTGTACCGTCGGGCCGTTTGCGCGCTTACGTCCCGGTGCAGAGCTGGCCGACGGTGCCAAAGTGGGCAACTTCTGTGAAGTGAAAAAGGCCGTGATTGGCCCGGGTTCCAAAGTAAACCATCTGACCTATATCGGCGATGCTGAGATTGGTGCGAATGCCAATATCGGTGCCGGTACCATCACTTGTAATTACGACGGTGTGAACAAGTTTAAAACCGAAATTGGCGACAACGCCTTTATTGGCTCGAACTCATCACTGGTAGCTCCGGTTAAGGTCGGTGCTGATGCCACCGTGGCAGCGGGCTCTGTGGTAACAAAAGAAGTAGCCGACGGCGAACTGGCCGTGGCTCGTGGTAAGCAACGTAATGTTAGTGGCTGGCAGCGTCCAGTGAAAAAATAATCTGCATCGACTCCGGCAATGGCGTAGCGGCGGGTAAATACCCGACGCTGTGCGGATGCTGCTTCAGATACTCCAGCAACGCTGACTCGTCATCCACTTCTTTGGGGGCTTTGCCCCGCCCGGTAAATTTCAGTTGTGCCCAATAGGCCTGAATCCGGGACTCTGATAAACCAATCACTTTGGCATTAAATAACGAACGGGTTCGGTTCCCCGGTGGCAGGGCAATCGGCGTCAGGTTATGACTTAACGATGCTCCCATAAATAAATTACGCACCTGTTCGCGGGTTAATAACAATCCGCCGTGTGTGTGTTGGCTGACCACAATCAGGCCGTCATCGCCCGGCACCGCATCCCGGCTTTGTTGGGTCTGGTCTCGCTGGGCATGACCGGTGGCCATCAGATGAAAGCTGACAGAGAACAGCAGAGCTGAGGCCAGGGCCTGTCGCCACAACATCAGAACACCCATTCCCAGCCCACCTGTAACAAGGTGGCATTCAGTTTGTTGTCCAGCTCCTGTGGTGCCCCAGTCGTGAAGCGGGTACCAAAAAAGCCACTGCGGGGGCTGGTTTCAGTGAAATAGCTGACCTCTGCTTTGAGAGCCATATTCATGCGTACATCCCAGCGAGTGCCGAGGGTGTAGCTATCGAGACTGCCATCCGGAACCGAGTCAAAAATCTGATAATACCCCCGGCTGAGTTCAGCCAGCGGATTGCCGGGTTGATTGCGCAGCGGCTGTAGCTCCTGTTGTGCCTGAACATCGGCATAAGCGCTGGCGGCGTAGGTAAAATGCACGGTCCAGTCGCCGCTCAGGTAGCCACCGGTGAGGTAATAGCCATCTAGCGAGGGCGCCAGATCCAGCTCAGTTTCGGCCCGGGTCCACTCCAGTTTCAGGAAGTGGCTCAGATGATCGTAGCTGAGAGCTGCCTGATAAAAGTTTGCCCGGCCATCGCCATCCAGAGAGCGGGCACTGTTGCTGAATCCGGTCTGTTGCAGCGACTGCTGCAGAGGATGCAATTGAGGCACATCGGTTTTATTGATTGCGGTGTTATACGACAGTCGCAAACTGAGGTTGTTGCTCGACAAGATCGCTGCAATACCACGCAGGTCTTCGACATCAGCTTTGATATCTACCCGGTTGCCGGACTGAATAATTTCACCATCAAAATGACCATAGAATCCTTCGAGGTGCAGGGCAAAATGACGTCCGGCGTAGTTATACGCAGCGCTGACACCGGTGAAGGTCGGAACCAGATAATTGTTATACACCTGCAGCGGCGGTGTGATCCAGTGGTAGGAATAACCTACATCAATACTGTCGCTGTAGGTGTAAAAAGGGGTACGCATTTTACCGGCACGCAACTGCCAGTGGTTGCTCGGTTGGTACGACACATACAGCCACTCGGTGCCGGATTCACGCTCCGGATTACTGTGTGCCAGAAACTGTCCGGTAATGGATAACTGGTCGGAGAAGGCATAGCTGGGTTGCAGAGCGATTAACGATTGCTCGGTTAGAGTGAGATCATCTTCATAACCATTCAGATTATCGGCCTCACTATCGAGGTAGCCAGCAATGACCCGGGCAAAACCAGAGACATCCAGCTGCTCACTGAGCTCCAGCGCCGTACTGTGAACCGATGCCAGCAACAGAATCATCAGACTAATGGCCCTGACTGGCTTGAATACCGTGCAATGAGCAGGCATGGTGAACATATCCATATGGTTACTGTTCTTATGTGGTTATTGTTTTTATGTAGTTAATGTTCTGATGGTGCTGACAAATTATAGCCAGTATCCGCAGAGATGTTGAATTAACGGGAGCCTTATGCTGATTAAAAGCATCCGAACGGCGGTGGTTCTGCTCAGCCTGATGTTTATGGGTGTGATTACCTGGTCGGTGCTTTCTCTGGCACTGACCGAGCACCGCCAGTTGTATGCTGATTATGTGGAAAGTGACCTCAATGCGTTGAGTGACAATATGGCCTCCGATCTGGTCTCTATCCTGGGGCAGGATGATCAGTTCTTTCAGCTAAAAACCTTATTACTTCAGCTCGTCCCCTACGAGCACGTTCAATATGCCGCTGTATATGATGCAAACTGGCAACGAGTGGACTTTTACCTCGGGGCTTCTGAGCAGGCATTACCCGAAAATCAACGGACTCGGATAGGTGATCAGCCACCTTATACCTTAGGCATTCATCATCAGGCCGGCTCGGTTCGGGTGGTGAAACGTATTGGTGACCCGGTTGCCACGCTGGGCTATCTGGTGATTGTGAATGATTTTCAGGGGCCACTGGATAACAGCACCCACAGCTTACTGATACACACCCTGCCAACTGCGGTTGCTGTGATGCTGTTATTAATGCTGGTGTTTTCGGTGTTAAGTAATCGCTGGTTAGCGCCGTTAACACACCTGTCTGAGTTTGCCCGCCGGGTGCAGAAGAGCAAAAACTATAATCTGACAGTGCCGTTAACCGGTCATTACGAAGTGTCGTCACTGGCGGATGATATCAACAATATGATGGAAGAAATCCGCAAAGAATCCGAGGCTAAGCAAGAATATGTGACGCTGCTGGAACGCCGTAAAGCGGATATGGAACACCTGGCAAACTACGACAGTCTGACCGGTCTGATGAACCGTAAATATTTTATCCACTGTTTACAGCAACGGATGGATACGGCTGTTGATCAGCAGAAGTCTTACGACCTGATGTTTATTGGTCTGGATGGTTTTAAAGGCGTGAATGACTCCTTAGGCCATGAAGTCGGAGATTTATTATTAGCCGGGGTTGCCGGGCGCTTAACCGCTTATGCACCGGTCAACGCGCAGGTATGCCGTCATGGTGGTGATGAATTTCTGATGTTGCTGGAGCACGATGCAGCAGGAACGGAGCTGGATACACTGGCGGCGGCGATTGTCAGTGGTCTGGCACAAAAATTCACCATCAGCTCATGGGAAGTGCGTATTACTGCCAGCATTGGTATTGCCCGCCAGTGTGAGCAGTATCAGGATATTCGTGAGCTGATCCGTGATGCCGATATCGCCATGTATGATGCCAAACACCGCGGTAAATCGCGCTTCAGTGTATTTGATGGGGTGATGATGGTGGAGCACCAGCGCCAGGTGGATATTGCCAATGCCATTGTACCGGCCCTGCAGAATAATGAATTCCATCTGCATTATCAGGCCAAGGTCACCGCCAACGGTAAACCGGCTGGTGCCGAAGCGTTAATCCGCTGGCACAGTGACACGCTGGGCACTGTGTCTCCAGCAGAGTTTATTCCGATTGCCGAACGCTCGGGCAAAATTACCGACATTACTCGCTGGGTGATTCAGCAAGTGTGTCTGGATATCCGCGACGTGCTGCTTCCGGCAAAGATCGAATTACCGGTTTCAATCAATCTGTCGGCCATTGATTTACAGAAGTACCACCTGGTGGGTGTGATCAAAGGAGCGTTTCTGAAATACGGCATTCCCCGTGGCATGGTGGAGTTTGAAGTTACCGAGTACTCGTACCTCGATAACCTGGAGGTCGCCAACAAATTCTTTGATGAAGTCAGTGCGCTGGGATGTAAGGTGGCGCTGGATGATTTTGGCACCGGTTATTCATCCCTGAGTTATCTGACCAAAATCCCGATTGATGTAATCAAAATTGATAAACAGTTTGTTGATAACATCGGTGCTTCACACCGCGACGACGCTCTGGTTCTGACCATTATTGAAATGGCAAAACGTCTGGGCATGTCGTTGTGCGCGGAAGGGGTCGAGAATAAAGAGCAGGTGTTGTTTCTGAACAGTTATGGCTGTCAGGTGATTCAGGGCTATTACTTCGCCAAACCCATGCGGCTGGAAGACTTTGTCTCTTTTGTGCAGCAAGGGCAAAAACGCCGCTGTCCGGCTTAACCACCTAAGCCGGTATCATCAACGCTATTCCAAAAGCCATTACGCCAGCCAGAATCGGTAATCCCATCGACCGGGTTTTACGCCATACCAATAACGTTGCCAGAATTCCTAAGCCGGTTGCCAGCCAGGCCGTCAGGCTATGATCACTGAGTACCTGATCGCCGGGCACCATGGATATACCACATAACGCCGCGGTGGTGCAGGAACCAAGAATTCCCAGCCAGGGTGGCAAAGCACTACTGCCATCCTGTTTCGCCAGATGTTTATGTACCCAGATAAAAGGCACCGCGCGCATAGCAAAGGTGCCTGCGGCAATCAGCAGCAAGGCAGGCCACAATGTCTGCTGAATAGTAACCGTTTGAATAACCGTGGTTTCCATATCACCCCCGTGTTTGCTTCAGTGAATCAATCATGTAATACAGCAAGGTGCCCAGTGCTGCAGCAACCGGAATGGCGGCATTGCTCCAGCCGACCAACTTCAGCCCCAGCGCGCAGGCCAGTGTGATCAGCAGGGTGATGCTCCATTGGCGAGAAGTAAACCGTGGTGCCAGCAACACCAGAAACAGAGCAGGCAGAGCAAATGGCATCACTTTGGCCAGAAACGGCCATTGAGCAATCAGCGTCTCGCCCATTTGAGCCCCAGCGGCGGTGCCGCCAACCCAGCTGAACCAGGCCAGTAACATAGCGCCGCTAAACCAGCTTTCACGTTGCGGCTGTGGAATGTGAGGTAGTCGCGCTAATGCCAGAGCAAAAATCTGATCGGTCAGGCCATGCATCAGCAGCACCGATTTCTTGTTCGCCGGTAATAAGGGAGCCAGATTCGGGCCATAGACCATATGTCGGGCATTAATCAGCAAGGTCATTCCCACGATCAGCCAAAGCGGTGCTCCGGAAGCGAACATAGCAACAAACAAAAACTGGGACGCACCGGCGTAGATCAGCGTGGAGATAAAAATGGTTTCCCATTGTGAAAAGCCAGCCTGAGTGGCGATCAGACCAAACGAAATGGCCACCGGAATATAACCGCCCAATAACGGCGTGGCTTCCTTGACCCCTTTTAGCCAGGCTTTCGGCGCTGATGTTGTACTGACCGTGCTCATGATGGTGTCTCTGATTCGTGATAGATCACGGTTAATAAACAGGTCGCTGGTTGTTCGCCGGTGCGGTAAAAGTGCGCTTCACTGGCAGCAAAGGTAAAGCTGTCTCCGGGCAATAAGGTCTGACTGTTGCTCTCGGTTCCGGCCTCAAGGCAACCACTGATCAGGGTTAATGTTTCGCGGGTGCCGGGCAAATGGGCATCAGAGCGATGCTCACTTTGGGCACTGCAATGCATCAGGTAGGCGTCGGTACAGGGAGTGCCTCGCCCCTGACTTAACAAGCGAACCTGAATCGTTTCATCGCCCATTGCCATATCGATGGGAGCAACCAGATTGCCAAACGGAATGTTCAGCTGCACCGCAAGTCGCCATAAGGTATCCAGTGTTGGGTTACTGTTACCCTGCTCTATTTTGGATAAATTGGATTTGGCGATACCCGCATCGGCCGCCAGCTGTGACAAAGAGATACCACGAGACAGACGTAATTGTTGCAGGTGCTGACCAAGGGTTTGCAGCGGTGATTCAGACATAGCATCACTCTGGGCTTATTTAAAATAAGTGTTCGATAAAAGAAACGTTTAATATATCGAACGTTCTATATATGAAACGATTGCGAGTCAAGCAAATACCCCCGTCCGTTATAAATGACAGGCACAAAAAAGCCCCTGTCAGCTTGGCTGACAGGGGCTTGATCGAACTGAAGCTCAGTTACCGTAACGCTGTTTCAGCGCATTGATTCGGTCATCCAGCGGTGGGTGGCTGGCAAATAATGCTGACAGCTTGCCTTCACCACGAATACCAAAAGCTACTAATTCACCTTGCAGGTCGCTTGGTTGATCGTAGCTTTGTTTCAGGGCTGCTAAAGCACCAGCCATGGCAGCAGGGCTGACCAATTCCGCACCAGCCTGGTCGGCGCGATATTCACGGCGGCGACTGAACCAGGCAACAATGGTGGATGCCAAAATACCCAGCACCATTTCGGCGATAAAGGTTGTGACATAAAACGCAATGCCTGGGCCGTCTTCATTTTTAAACACAGCACGATCAACGAAATTACCGATAATACGAGCGAAGAACATCACAAAGGCATTCACTACGCCCTGGATCAGCGCCAAGGTGACCATATCACCATTGGCAATATGACCAATCTCATGGCCCAGCACGGCTTTCACCTGCTCTTTATCCATTTTCTGTAGCAAACCGGTGGAAACTGCTACCAGAGCATCGTTTTTATTCCAGCCAGTGGCAAACGCATTGGGTGCATCAGAATGGAAAATCCCCACTTCCGGCATACCAATACCAGCTTTATCGGCCAATTCTTTTACGGTGGAGATCATCCACTGTTCACCCGCATTCTGAGGCTGATCAATGATTTGCACTCCCATGGACTTTTTTGCCATCCATTTGGAGATCAGTAGGGAAACAATGGAGCCAGCCATACCAAACACCAGACAGAATACCATCAGGTTCTGCAGGTTCAGGTTGTTACCGGAGCGCTCCAGGTAACTGCCCACGCCCAGTAATGACAAGGTCACACTGGCGACGGCAATGACCGCTAGGTTGGTGGCTAAAAACAGAAAGATACGCATCATCAGCGAAGTCCTCTTATCTGGTTAAATTCACGGAATTTGGAAGGTTGTTATAGCGCATAAGATGGCGTTTTTTGTGACATTTTCAAGAGAAAGCCTGAGTAAATCTGTCAGGAAGGGTCATGCCTGATAAATCGTTCAAAAAACAATCTTCAATATCGCAATGTTGCAATTGATAATTATTTTCAATAGGCTGAAGGAGCCATAACTTTAACTTAGTCTTTAAAAAAACAGACCATA
Source organism: Bacterioplanoides sp. (assembly GCF_965226395.1). Lineage (GTDB taxonomy): Bacteria > Pseudomonadota > Gammaproteobacteria > Pseudomonadales > Oceanobacteraceae > Bacterioplanoides. Next base: position 1,747,670 of record NZ_OZ245358.1, read on the forward strand.
TCTAAAGAGGTAATTTCATGTTCCATTCTGCCAAGCAAATGCTGGTGGCTGTTGTGCTGTTATTAACAGCATCTGTTGCATCAGCCCACGTCGGCCATGACCACAGCAGCTGGGAAAGCCCGTTATTGCATGCCCTGTTTTATGGTGCCATCGCCTTTGCCGGTGTTTCCGCCATTCTGTTTGCGATGAAGAAAAGCAAAACCGCCAAACAAGAACAACACGGAGATCAGGAATAATGTTGCATACCGCTTTTTCTAAACTGGATGCCCTGCTGGGCTTTGAACGTGCCGACGCCCATTGTGATATTCCCTGTAAAATTTACGATCCTCAGATTGCTCAGATCGCTGCTCTGAGTGTGATTCGGTTTACTGATCTGATTCAGGAACTGGCGGCCAAAGATGAACTGACACTGGCTGATCAGGCACAGCTGTCACGTTTGGTGCGTGAGAAAGAAATTCACGCCGCCAAAGTAAAAGACGAAGTACGCACCATCTGGGGTGATTACTTTAAGCAGCCACAATTCGAAAAATACCCCAACACCAATGAGCTGGTGCACAGCATCATGCTGGCCGGTTCAGCTTGTAAGCAACACATCGGCCGTGAACCGGCAGAAAAGCTGCTGACGCTGGTAAACGAATTTGCGGCCAGCTTCTGGGCAACCAAAGGAGTTGATACCTTTACCGTTACCTGCCCTTACCCGCCGGAAGAACAGGTGGTGTATCCGAAGCTGGGCTGAGCATTCAGAGTGTTGAGGATTTATAGTGCTGAGGATTCATAAAGTACGGGGACAGAGCATGTCCCCGTCTTACCAGGATAGCGATTACGTTATCAGCCGACGTAATCTCTGGCACCGTTATCAGGTCGGCGATGTGGTGGTTGTACGCCATCCAACGCTGGGCACTCTGATCAAACGGATCGCTGCCGTCAGCTGCGATTATGAATTCTGGCTGCAGGGCGATAATCCGCAGAGCACCAGCAGTGCGGCGATGGGCTGGCTGGCACCGAGTTGCATTCTGGGCAAAGTGCGCTGGCATATCAAAGCGCGCCAGCCGTCGTCTGCCCGCATCTGAACTCTTTATCTTCTGGCCTGACCTTGGGGATTGTCGACAATGGCAGTATCATGGTGCGTATTCCCAGGGGGTGGCCCAGGTTTTATAACCTGAACTGTAATGGCCTGAGACGCGAATATTTACTCATGGTAAATCGCGAACTCCTTGAACCTGATCCGGTTGATACCGGCGTAGGAATGGGGAGCTTTATAGCCACGTTTTCTTCACGCTTTATGACCGGGTCCCTTGTTTTACTCAACAGGAAGACCTGATGAATCACGTTTTAAAACCTGCTTTTCTTTTATCGCCTTTGGCGCTGGCAATGTCACTGCCACTATCGGCTCAGGCTGAAACCGCTGACCTTGATACGGTAGCTGATCTTGATACGGTAACTGTGAGCGCCGACTTCCGTCAGACCGATGTACAAAGCATTCCCGAAGCGGTCACCGTGGTCTCCGATACTCAGATCGAACAGCGCAGTGCTGAACATCTGGAGCAGATCTTAAGCTTTGCGCCCAATGTGAATTTTTCATCCGGCAGTTCTCGTGGCCGTTATTTTCAAATTCGTGGTATTGGCGAGCGTAGCCAGTTTATTGATCCGGTTAACCCGTCAGTGGGTTTAATGATTGATGGCATCGATATGACGGGTTTAGGTGGCGCTGCAACCTTGCTGGATATTGAGCAGGTAGAAATTTTACGTGGCCCACAAGGCACCCGCTTTGGTGCCAACGCCCTGGCAGGCATGATTAATATTCAATCCAAAGCGCCGACCAAAGAAACCGAAGGGTTTGTTGCGGCGAAGGTCGGTAACTATGGCACACACGGGCAAAGTGGTGCGATCTCCGGTGGGCTAAGCGATAACGTGCAGGGTCGTTTAGCAGTCAGCAGTTTTAAGACTGACGGCTATATGGAAAATGATTTTCTGGATAAAGAAAACACCAACAATATTGATGAGGTGGTGTTACGCGGAAAATTAGCGGCGCAGCTGTCGGAGCAAACCGACCTGAACTTCACTTATTTTTATACCGATATTGATAACGACTACGATGCCTTTTCTCTGGATAACGATCGCACCACTTATTCGGATCAACCGGGTGTTGATGCGCAGGAAAGTCACTCATTTGCGTTAACGCTCAACTCGGAATTATCGGACGCTGTATTACTGCAAGCGACTCTTGCTACGACTAAAGCGGATGTAGAATACAGCTTTGATGAAGACTGGGCTTTTGGTCAGTACACCTTTTTGCCAGATGAGCCGGAATACCAGGCAGATCCTTGTGATACAACTCAAGGGCCGTGTTTAGCTGACTTCGATGGTTATAGCTCATTTGATCAATATCTGCGCGACTATAAACGTCATAGTCTGGATCTGCGTTTATTGTCGGGTGTCAACGGACGTATTTTTGCTGATACCACCGATTGGGTGGTTGGCTTATATGTGCTGCAACGGGACGAAGAATTAACCCGTAATTACACCTTTGACTCTCAATATCAAAGTGATTTAACCGCCACCAGTTATTCCGTGTATACGGAATTCACTACCAATCTTTCAGCGGACAGTCGCATTATTTATGGCGTTCGTGGTGAGCAGTGGCGCAACGATTTTGACAATACTTTAGCGACTGACAGTGATGAAACTGAAAACCTGTTTGGTGGCAAAATCACCTTCGAAAGTTTATTAACGCTGGAGCATCTGGCTTATGCCAGCATTGCCCGTGGTTATAAACCAGGCGGTGCTAACTCTTCAAATGTGATCAGTGAAGATAACCGGGTGTTTGATACCGAATTTAATAACACGCTGGAGTTCGGTTTAAAGTCCTCGTTATTGGATGATCAGTTAACCACGCGGGTTGCCGCTTTTGTGATTCAGCGTAAAGATCAGCAGGTAAAACAATCCTTCGTTAGCCAGCGCGACGATGGCTCATTTAAATTTACCGATTTTATTGCGAATGCAGCCGAAGGTCGTAATCAGGGAATTGAACTGGAGTCGAGCTGGCAGCTGCACTCTGCGTTACGCTGGGATGTTTCGTTAGGCTATCTGGACACCGAATTTGTTGATTACGAATTCAACGCCAGAGATGAGGATGATCCACAACGCATCATTGATCAGGATGGCCGGGCACAAGCCCATGCGCCGGAATACAGCTATGCAACCGCATTTCATGTACAGGCGACAGATCGTGTCAGCTTGATTCTGGAAGCTGAAGGAAAAGATGAATTTTATTTTTCGGATAGCCACGATGAACAATCCAAACCTTATACGTTATGGCACGCTCGCCTGGCTTATACCGATGGACCATTCCAGGCTTCTGTTTACGGGCGTAACCTGACGGATCAGGATCAAGAAGTGCGTGGTTTTAGTTTCCCTAATGATCCGCGTGATGGCTACAGTAACAGCCGCTGGACGCAATTGGGTGAGCCACGTTTAATTGGTATCGAAGGTAAATATTCGTTCTGAACCAGAAATAAAACCTGAGGCATTACTCCGCAACACGCCCTAAATACATCCCTGTAGGCTCGGCTGCCGCATCCCTGCGGCAGACGGTTGCGGTAGCAATACCTCAGGCTTCATTTCCTTTTATTATGAGGGAAAACCATGCAACTCTCTGTCGAAATCAGCAAGTACCCATTAGCCGACGACTATATTCCAGCCATCAAAGATTTTATTGAGCGATTAAATCAGGTCGCCGGATTATCGGTTGTCACCAACACCATGAGTACTCAGGTATTTGGTGACTATGATCTGGTGATGAACACTCTTAATGCCGAAATAAAACGCTCTTTTGAACAATTCGGAAAATCCATTTTTGTGTGTAAATTTATCGGCACCAATTTAGATCCGGCCCTTAAACCACACGGTTAATATAGTACCTCACGGTTAATGCAGAGCTTCACGGCTAAACGGACATTTTTATGAACGATATTCTTAGCGCAATTATCAGCGCCGCGCAGGCAACCAGCCAATGGGAAATCATTGCCTTTGCTTTTGGCATTGCCTATCTGTTGCTGGCGATAAAACAAAATCCGTTGTGTTGGTATGCCGGGTTTATTAATACCGGCATTCTGGCCTGGTTATTCTGGGATGCCAGTCTGGTGATGGAATCGGCGCTGAATATTTATTATTTATTAATTGCTATTTATGGCTGGTGGGCGTGGCGCCATGGTAATGCTGAAGCCACGCAGGAATTAGCCATCCAACGATGGCAATTACCCCAGCACCTGATTGCCGCCGTGGCTATTGTTGGCCTGACCCTGCTTTCAGGGTCTTTGCTGGCGGCCAATACGGATGCCGCAGTGCCATTTTTCGATTCTTTTACCACCTGGGGCGCGGTAATCACCACCTGGATGGTGACCCGCAAAGTGTTAGAAAACTGGCTGTACTGGCAGCTATTTAATAGTTGTGCAATTTACCTGTATTGGCAGGCGGAGCTGTATCTGATTGCTGTGCAAATGGCGATTTATTTAGGGCTCGCTATTGTTGGCTGGTTTAAATGGAAAAAAGACTATGAGCACCAGCTCAATTGATTTACGAAGTATTTTAGACGACTGGCCGCGCTGGAATATTACCACCAGCCGGCCTGACGTCAGCCAATTTGAAAAAATACCAGCCGGGCTCACCAATCAGAACTATATTCTGCATCTGGAGCATGGCCGTTACGTTATTCGTTTTGACGCACTAAATAGTGACGAACTGGATATTAATCGTGATGCCGAATATCACATTCATCAGATGGTTGTTGAAGCCGGGTTGGTAAGTCCGGTTATTTATCGTCATCCAACGACTCCGCGATATTGGATTCGCCAATATATGGCAGGGCAGCCACTCTCGGCTGAAGCTCTTAATCAAACACAGCTCAATCAAATTATAAGCGTGTTAAAAACCCTGCATCAGATTCAACCCGATTATCCACTGCCAACACTTTCTCTGGTGGATAAAGCACAGCAATATATTGATATTATCCACCAGTCGAGTGAGGTATCACCGGCGTTGGAGGAAGCATTTAATCGGCTGCTGTTAATACTGAAAGCAGCACCGGATCAAACACCTTGCTTGTGCCATATGGATGCAATGTTAAGCAACTGGATTAGTACCGAACAGGGTTTGCAGTTAATGGACTGGGAATATGCCGGGCTCGGCCATCCATTATGGGATCTGGCAACCGTTAGTATCGACGCTCAGTTAAATAAACAGCAGCAACAATATATGTTGCAACAATATTATGTAAATAAACCGTGGAGCCAGGATGGCTGGCAGCTGGCGAAACAACAAATATCCGGCTTAGCTGCTCTGTGGTACGGCGCTCAAGGCTTATGGCCGTTGGAGAAAGTGAGCGATGAATTAACCGCGCTTTGAGGCGAGTGCGGAATCTGGTTCAATAAACGCATAAAAATATCACTGAGTAATACCATGGCTGCCTCACTCTTCCCCTCATCCTCACATCCTCAACATATCCATAAAAAACCATTTCCATTAAAAGTGTTTGCCGGTGAGGAAGCGCTGGCCCATATTCGTGAGCAGGGTTTATGCGCCGACGATATTGCCATGGTACTGGGGGCTTCGGGCGGGCCTAAGTGGTTATCGCTGGCGGCGATTGATCGTTATTTATTATCACACTGGTTTGCTCAGCGCGAAAAACCGCTGCACCTGTTGGGTACGTCGGCTGGCGGCTGGCGTCTTGCGTGTTATGCCCAGCAAGACCCGCTGGCTGCACACGCCCGTTTTCAGGAAGCGTATATTTCGCAGAATTATTCTGACCAGGCCACGGCCCGGGAAATTGCCGAAGGCTGTTCTCATATTCTCGATGAAGTGCTGGGGGAGCAGGGTGCGGAGCAGATTATTAATCACCCGGTGATGCGCTATCACACCATTATTACCCGCTGTCGTGGCTTAGCCGCAAGTGATCAGAAGCAGATTCAAACCTTGGGCATGGCCGGGGCACTAATTGCTAATCTGATTGCCCGCCCGGCTATGCGACCTTTTATTGAACGCACTTTGATGCATCATCCGGAAAAACCACCGATTGATCATTTCCCTCATTTACCCGCAGCGCAGGCAACGCTAACAAGCCAGAATCTGAAACCGGCGTTATTAGCGACCGGAGCCATTCCGCTGGTGATTGCGGGTGTGCGTCATATTGCCGGAGCGCCAAAAGGAACCTATCGGGATGGTGGCATCAGTGACTATCAATTTGATTTGCCGGTATTTCCCGATAACGGCTTTGTGTTGTATCCGCACTATTTTGCCAGAGCGCCAAAAGGTGGCTGGTTTGATAAAAAATTACGCTGGCGCAGTGCTGCCCGACAGCACTACAAACGCACCATTATTATTGCCCCAAGCTGGGAGTTTGCCGCCACATTACCGGGCGGGCGCATTCCGGATTTACAGGACTTCCGCGATTATAAATACCCACAACGTCGCCAGCGCTGGGACACCGCCTTGCAGCAATGTGAAGCATTAGGCGAGGCGATGGCCGAACTGGATCAGACTAATGGCTGGAGTAAAATTGTTGAGCCGCTTCCCTGGTAATGCAGTTGACCCTGGTAAAGAGCCACAAGAATATCATTTGTAAAATCCGGTTAACTTTGCGGAAAGTGAATATCTTATTCTGAACGGCTCTTTATACTAGCGTCTTTCATCCATAGCGTCTGGCAGGAGAGCCGAATCATGAAAAACGTATTTATTATTACCGCCGTATTATCTCTGGCCGCGTGTGCCCATCAGGATAAAGTGGTGTCTGTGGCGAAAGAACATGCCAGCCCGGTTTATGAAACCTGCATGAAAGAATATCAGCGCACCATGACTGAAGAACTGGCGCGTGAGCGTTGTGCTGAAAAACTGAAAAAAGGTTATGAATCCGCCACTAAATAACAGCGGATTCGGGTGATTCCGGTTTTCATTAAAGCCGGAACTGATAGTTCAACAGGATGTTGAGCGATTGCCCGTCAGGCGTCGGACCAAACGGTGCGGCGTCTTCAATTGCCTGGCGCAACGCCCGGTTTAATTCACGATGACGACTTAATTGCTGGTTCTTCAGCGTGATAATTTCTCCGCTGCCATCCAACTGAATTTCAATAACGACCTCTCCTTGTTTTTTCAATACCTTTGCCGTTTTAGGGTATACCAGATTATCGATCACTGCTGTCCGAACCCGCTGTTGATAACTGCTTGGTTGTGCCGTTTGTTCGGTGCCGGTACCTATTTTAATACTGGCTTCGGTTTCTTCCTTTATCTCCGCTGTTTCCTCGGGCTCAGTGGACGTTAACGGTTTCAGGCTGGATGGTCGTTGTGGCTTGGCAACGGGTGTTAGGTTATTGCCGTTTAATAAAAACAAATAACTCAGGGTAAATTGCCAGGATGTGTCGTTCAGATCAGCAGGCGGCTTTACCTGAGCGCTGATTACTTGAGCCGCGCGCTGAACTTCTTCTGATAATAATTCTGGCTGATCGGGCGTCGCGTTTTGCAGGCCAATAATCTCACCATCCTGATTAAAGGTCAGCACCAGCTGAATATGACCTTCCTGATCAAATTGCCTGGCCCAGGGTGGGTAACGCACTTCGTTATTTAACGCTTGTTGCAATTGCCAGTGATACAACTTCTGATAATACGCCTGTTGCTCGGCCAGTTCCTGGCGGCGTTGTTTTTCTTGCTGTTTTTGCTTTTGTAGTTGTCTTTGCCGTTGTAGTTGGAGTTGCAGCTGTGCTTGTTGTTGCTGCAGTTCGGTTTGTTGCCGAGCTTTCTCGGCGGCTTGTTGCTCGGCTAACCGTGCCGCAGCTTGTTGTTCCGCTAACCGAGCTGCGGCTTTTTCTTGCTGTATTTTTTTCAGACGTTGCTGTTCTTTAGCGCGATCTTGTTCTGCCAGGCGCTGTTGTTCTTTAAGTCGGTTTTGTTCGGCAAGACGCTGCTCTTTGATACGTTGCTGCTGCGCCAAACGTTGCTGTTCAAGTTGTTGATTCCAGCGGCTGAATAAACCCACCCGGGCTGGAGGTAACGAATGATTTTCAATTTGTTGCTGGGCGCTGGGGTTGAGTTTATTGCCCAGTATCTGATCGCGGAATTCACGCGATGGCGGAAATTTTCCCACCCAGGTATTAAATAAATACCGGAATAACGTCTGATCATTGGTCTCAATGGCGAGTTCATTATTCAGGTAAACCCAACTGCCCTGTGCTGAGGCGTCAATGCGGATTTCATCACCAGCTTCGAGGTTGCCCTGCGGTAAACGGATAAACGCCATTAATGCCTGACGCTGTTGCTGGTTTTGCGGTAATTCCTGATTATTAATGGCGATGTTGCTTTGCCATTGCTCTTGCCATTTTCGCGGTGTCCAACGGGTTAATACAACCAGGCGCATGCGCTTGAAGTTGTCGCTGCTACGAATGGTGTCGGCCGATTGTGTCGCTTGTGGCAGGTAAAGCGCGGCCGAATAATAGTCGCGCGTCAGGTGGTTATAAATGGCGCTGCCGTTACGAACAAGATCCGCTGCCAGTGCCTGATTGATGGTTAGTATCAGCAAGCTGGTTAACACAAAAAACGACAACAGAGAGCGGATCATTGGCAGACCTTTTATTTAAAACGGTGAATCACAACAACCGTAGCATCCAGGTCTTTGCTATCAAGATAGCCAATGGCCTTTTTGCTGGCAGCAACTTTTTGCTTCATCTCTTCAGCGTTGTCGGCCGTTTTAGGTGGCTTTTGTTTGCCAGCAAAAATACGGCGAGACCAGTAGCTATTTAATTGTGATTCGGTTTTGCCGAGATAACGCTCAGCAAATTCCGCCCGAGACTCGCTGCCTTTGGGCAGGTCATAGGTAACGGCACTGCTGCCATCCGGAAATTGCGAGGTTTTACCCAGAAAAATACGTTTGATTTCTTCCTGCTCCAGGCCGGTATAGGTGTTGGAATTATTCACGCTAACAATCACAACGACTTCCGCCGCCGCACTGACGCTGAGCGCACATAACAAACATAAGGTGCTGATTAATTTCATCTTTACTACTCCGGACCCTGATTAAAATACCAGCTGTAACGCTAAGCGGTATAAGTTAGCGGAACGGCCAGGCTGGCCTCGGTTGGTTTCTTCATCGTGATGGGTCACGTCAAATTTCAGGGCGGTGGCCGCATCCAGGTCGTAACGCACACCCAGTGTGACGCTGTCGTCTTCACCCTGCAGGTTCAGCAGCTTTTGTAATTCACCTTTTTGTCCACTATCAACCCGGTCACGGGAGGCAGAGTAGGTGGCGTGAACGGTTAAATCGTTAAAGCGTTTGGCAGCGCTGGCGAGCCAGGCAAAGTTATCCACCAATAAACCGGATTCATAATCCAGATAGGTGCCTTCCACAACAAAACTGTAGTCGCCATTGTCGTAAGTGGTGGCAAGGTTGAAGTAGCGGGTCAGCTTATCTTCCAGTGTGAAGTCTTCAATCACATCGTCGCTGATACCGTTGGCTGTGCCCACGATGTCAGCAAACAGCTGGGCAGAATCAATCCGGCGATAGCCTTCGGCAGCTAATGTCTGTTGCGCCTGACCTAATGCCAGCAGAGGGTCAACACCTTGTTGCAGAGCGCTCAGAGTCGCCAGTTTGACCGCCTCGTTAGCCTGGGTCTGTAATTCCAGATTCATACTGGTTTGCTGATAACCAATCCGGTGGGTGAAATCACCACTGAACAAGGTCAGGGAAATACCGTTAATTTTATCCAGTTCAGATTCATAATCTTCGCCAAATAACTCAATGTCTTTATGGCGGCGGCCGCTGTTAATCTGCACCTGAGCATCATGATTACCCAGGCTGAAACGGTGGGTGATATCTACACCGTCATAATCATCAAACGGGATGGCATACACATCAGAAGGTGGGCTGATCCAGTTATAGGCGTAACCCACATCGAGGAATTCGGAATAATAGAAGAACGGAACCCGTAAGCGGCCGGCACGTAATTCGGTGCTGTCGGTCAGTGCGTGGGATAAAAACGCCAGTGAGGTTTCAACGGCATAATCGTTCTCGGCCCGGGCGATGCCCTGCACCGTGGCCTGAGTGCGTTCGGTCAGAGGTTTGCTGATCTGCAGGCCAATAGCGGTGTCCTGCTCAAAAAAGGTGGGATCGCCACTTTCATACGACTCGATGGTGACATAATCGTGATCGAGATAATTCACCCCCAGATTCACAAAACCATAAACACTGAAGTCGTTATCGTCCGCTGCCAAAGCGGATGTGGATGCTGCCGTTGCTATCGCCAGGGCTAACATATGGCGTCTTTCTTGAATGATTCGCATTTCTACCTCCGAAAACAGAAACGCGAGTTTATCTTAAATGATGCTTTAGTCGTATTAAATGCGTCGCAAAAGTGACCAATTAGGCCAGAAAAGAAAAATACCTGTCGCCAATAGATTATTTATTGGACAGCTTTTTGACGAAATCTTGTTTGATCTTTCTTTAACATCAGGCCGGTAAACAGTCCCGCACTCACAAACATAAACAAACTATAAATGGTGGGGGCTATGGTCATTTCGGCACTGCTGATGAGAGTGGCATTAGCGACTGAGGTATTAATAAGCGTGGCAGTGATTAAAATGGCCAGCGTACCATTCTGTAAACCAGCCTCCAGACCAATGCTGCGTGCCTGCGCTTCATTGTTCAACAGCCACTTCCCGGCGCTATAACCCAGCAACATAGTGAGCAAATTGAGTGTCAGCACCGCTGGCCCGGCCACGATGGCGTAATCAATAACCTGAGTGCCAATATTGATCACAATACTCAGAGTGACGGCGGCCAGGGTCGCTACCGACAGTTTGCTGATGTAAGGCCCGGTTTTGATTGCCAGTTGAGGCCAGCGAGCACGTAATACCATGCCGACTAGCACCGGCATGACCGTCAGCATAATCAGCTGTAACCAGGTGCGTAATACCGGCAATTCCAGTATCTGTTGGTTGTTGGCGTAATACCCCAGCGCCCAGCTTGCCAACAATGGAATCGTGAGCGGAGTGATCAGGCCAATCACGGCAGTGAGCGAGACGGATAATCCCACATCGCCTTTGGCCAGATAAGCGAACAGATTAGACGGTGGGCCGCCCGGCGACAGCGCAATAATAAATAAGCCAATCGCCAGTTCACCGGTCAGATCAAACGCGGCAATCACCACCACACAAATCAGCGGCAACGCCAACAGCTGGGTCACGGCCCCCAGAATAAAGCTTTGTGGCTGTTGGGCGACACGGCGGAAGTCGGCAGGGGTTAAGCTCAGGCCAACACCGGTCATCATCAGCACAACGGCGATTGGCAGGCCAATCTGGATCAGCAAATCGTACATTTGGCTTATTTTGTAACATTTTGAGCCAAGGTACCGCAGAGATACACCTGCGGCAACTGATGTTCGCTGCCGTATTAAGCAGCTCTGCACACAAGGCTAATGGATTTATCCGGGGGCTTTTCTATTCTTTAAAGACATCTGCTCTGATACCTGCCTGGCAAACGTCTCAATCATTCGCTGATAGTGGTGGTAATTTGTGTGAACAGGATTGCTGAAAAAATCATGGATATGGCCCGACGGCCGAAGCCTCTGGTTTGGTTTCTGACCGTACCGGTGCAATGTATTTCGGTGATAACGTTTGCGATTCTGATGTACGCCGCGCCGCTGATGATTGAAAAGGTTGAGCATGAAAATGTCACAGAAATGGCCGTTAGCCTGACTAAAACGCTGAAGCATATCCGCGATTACTACTCCAGAAACGTGGTTGCCAAGGTGGTGGATGATCATCAGATTGAAGTGACCCATCTGCATCAGATGGTCGACAACGGCATTCCGATCCCGGCCACTTTTCTGTTGGAAATGACACAAGCCAGCCTTCAGGCCGATAAAGTGCACGTCAGTGTGTACAGCCCCTATCCATTTAAAACCCGTGAAAATCGCCAGCTTGATCGCTTTCAGACCGAAGCCTGGGCAGCACTGAGCATCAATCCGGAAGGGTCTTATAGCCGGGTTGATCATGAAAACGGCCGACGGGTTGTTCGTGTGGCGCTGGCGGATACCTTGTCATCTCCAACTTGTGTCAGCTGCCATAATCATCATCCGGATTCGCCCAAACTCAACTGGCAGGAGGGCGATGTCAGAGGTGTGGTCGAGATTAAATGGGATGTTGAAAACAATCTCGTGCGGGCCACTCACAATGCTTATCTGGTTCTGGCACTGCTGCTGGCGCTAATTGTGGTGATTATTCTGCTGAACCGCCGGGTTGCTTTTAAAATGCAACGGCCGTTAAAACTGGTGACGGATGCCATTACTGAACTGGCAGAAAAGCGGGTGCTGTCAAAACCGATGCAAACTCTTGAATATCAGGAAGTCAGAGCACTGAGTTCGGCGCTGGATCATCTAAAAGACGTTGAGTTGGAACGTCAGGCGCTGGAAAAAGAGGTCAATCACTTAGCTTATTACGACCTGCTGACAGGGTTGCCGAATTACACCCATTTAAAAAGCTATCTGAAAAAAACGTTCGCCACTGATCAGCCGGATGGTGGTATCCGGCTGACCATCGTTAATGTGGTTAATTGCAGTGAAATTAATAATGTTCTGGGGCAAACCGTCGGGGATGACGTGTTAAAAAATGTGGCGCAGCGTTTATCGGCCTGTAGCCCGGATTGTGTGGTGTTTCGCCTGGATGGAGCGAAATTTGCCATTACTTCAATGGCGCAAACATTCAGCGAACAGGATGCACAATACCCGATTATTTTCGATGATTTAAAACGCCCGATCCGGGTTGGCCGGCATACGGTTTCCATTCATATCATCATTGGCTCAGCCTGGGTTAAACAAAGTGATACCAGTGCGGATGAGCTGATCTCAAAAGCCAATATTGCATTAGGTGAAGCCAAAGCCAATCATCAGGACTTAGTGGTTTACTCTTCCGAGCTGTCACAAAAACTCCAACATCGTTTAAGTCTGATCGAAAACTTAAAACAAGCTCTGGCGGAGAATCAATTACAGCCGTATTACCAGCCTCAGGTTGATTTAAACAGTGGTGAATTAGTGGGCGCTGAAGCCTTGTTGCGCTGGATCACACCGGATGGAAAATTTATTTCACCGGCGGAATTTATTCCGGTGGCCGAGCAGTCCCGACTGATTATCCCGATTGGCAGGCAGGTGCTGGATAATGTGTGTGCGCAGATACAACAATGGCAAGCCGCTGGCATTCCCCGCTTTACGGTATCGGTCAATGTGTCGGGTATTCAGCTTAATGAAGACGATATGATGGCCGTAACCAAAGACATCATGAAGAAATATCAGATAGACCCTGAGTGGCTGGAATTGGAAATTACCGAAAGTGCCTTGATGGCCGATATTAATAAAGCCGTTGCCCGGCTGGAACAATTAAAACAGCTGGGCCTGACCGTTGCCATTGATGATTTTGGCACCGGCTTTTCTTCATTAAGTTATCTGAAAAACCTGCCGATTGATAAATTAAAAATCGATCAGGCGTTTGTCCGTGATCTGATTCATAACCAGGATGACCAGGCGATTGTTGAAATGATTCTCGGGCTGGGAAAATCACTGGATATGAAACTGATCGCCGAAGGTATCGAAGACCTCAATACCGGCCATTATCTGCGTGATAGTGGCTGTCATTTGGGGCAGGGATATTATTATGCCAAGCCGATGTCAGCGGAGGATTTTGAGGGTTATATCAAGGGTCATTGATTTTATAACGGCTCACTTAATAAAAACAAAATAATCAACAATTAGTTTTATTCCTAATGTTTTGCTCCTGATAAAGGTACGCGGAATATCGTATTGCCTGTCTATAGATGAGTTCTTAGCATCATTAATCACTGGAAAATATCTATGGAGGAATAAGCTATGTTAACGGCTTCTTTAGTCAATACGCGGGCTTTTTTTCAGGCTAAGAAAAAGGGACTAGTCAAATTTCCATTGTTATTGATCTGCAGTCTTACCGTATTCAGTCAGGCTGCGGAAGTAACCATTCCAAATCAATTCAGTGCTGGTACAGCGGCCGTCGCCGTTGAAGTAAATGCTAACTTTAGCGCAGTGGAAACTGCCGTTGATGATAATGCTGTCAGGGTGTTACAGCTGGAAAGCGAAAATACTGCTCAGCAAACTGCCATAGAAGAATTACAGACTGCGATCGCAACTCTTCAGGCAGAGAATGCCAAGCTGGCTAATTTTGTCGATACGGTACTGCCCTTTATGCAGGGCGGTATAGATGAACAGAATAACCCCGCTGTTTTCTTTAGCGGTGCTAATGTGCATATCAATAATGGTGGAGGTTCAACGAGGACGATTAATGGCACTGGCAATTTGATTGTGGGCTATAACGAGGTGGGGGCGGCAGAGTTACTGAATAGCCGGGGATTCTGCAGCATTATTAACATTAACGATGCCACTCCGTACCTGAATCAAGTCGACTGTGAAAATGCCTCGGGTATTTGGAGTATCACTACCGGTGCGCAAAAAATTGGCTCGCATAATATCGTAGTTGGCGAAGGTCATAGTTATACCCAATATTCCGGGATAGTCACTGGGCAGAATAATGTGATTGCGGCTCCTGCCAGTACAGCCAATGCTGGCGAGCGCAACCTTGCCAGTGGTTTTTTGAGTAGTATCAGTGGTGGCAACATTAATACCAGTAATGGTGAACATAGTAGTGTCAGTGGCGGTAGTGGAAATCGCGCCAGTGGTATTCAAAGCAATGTCACTGGCGGTAGAAACAATATGGCCAGTGGTGATCAAAGCAGTATCAGTGGCGGATCTGAAAATCTTGCCAGTGGTGTTCGAAGCAGTGTTAGTGGAGGTACTAGCAATGCATCCAGTGGTACTCAAAGCAGTATAAGTGGTGGTTTCAACAGATCCGTTAGTGGTCTAGATGACTGGCGCGCCGGTGATTTATTTGAAGATAACTGACTTATATTTGTGTGGTGATATTTATCGATCTATCGACAGGCGAGCCGTTATTTCAATCGCTTTAACAATGGCACTGACACGGTTCGTGACATTCAAGCGCCGAAAGGCATTCTCCAGGTGCTTGCGTACTGTCCCTTCACTGATGCCCATTATGGCAGCAATTTGTTTATTGGACTTTCCATAACCAACCAGTGCCAGTAATTCAGCTTCTCGCTGGGTCACTCCCAGTGCCAGATGATGATTGGCTATTGCATTAATATTCACTTCGATCACAGGCTGGCGAGTGTTTTGTAAGGTCTCCTTAGCCAGCAAGGTAAAGTAAACCGGAAACAGGCAATGGCCGATATAACTGAGCATCAGTCGCTCATCATCACTAAACCCCCAGGTATCACGATTGACTGAAATTCCCAGAATAGTGCCATTATGAACCGTGCCGACCGACAACTGGTCTTTGATCGCTAGCGGAGCATAGTGTTCTTTATAGAGCGTCAGTTTCTGAAATTCTGTATCACTCATACAATCTGACATTGATAGTGCATTACGCTCTCCCTGGATACATCGGGCGATCACAGGGTGCATCGCAGTATGCTTATTAAATGATTCTATCTCCTGGCCATTGTCCCAGTCGCTATGACCCAGCGTGAGTGTTGTTGTGGGGTCTTGCCGGCCAATTAAACTGACCTGCATTTCTGTCCACCAACAGGAAACCGACTCCATAATACTGCCAAGGCCGTACACTACGATTTCTCTTAGCTTCTCAGGGGTATCCGCACGATTGGTCAGAGCGATCAGAGCCAGAGTTTGCTCTAGTTTTTCTCCCGGAATATTTTTCAGCGTTTTTTTCATGGCTTTATATCCTTTAAAAAGGAAAACAGCTCTCGATATTTCACCAATATATAAAACTATTAGTCAACAAAAACAGATACGCGGAACATCGTATTGCCTGACTATAGACGAGTTTTTAGCATCATTGATTGACGGAAATATTGATGGAGGAAGGGTCTATGTTAACGGGTTATTCAATCGTCATACAGGCGCTGCTCAGGTCTAAGAAAAAGGAATTAATCGGGCTGCTTTTTTTCTGTTTGATGGTAACGGCTTGCGGGGGTGGTGGCGGAGGAGGCGGCAGTAGTAATACTACTGTTGAACCTGACAGAAGCCCGGGCAACGACACCACAAATACGAGTCGATGGGACACCATGCAATGGGATCAGGGCCTTTGGCAGTAAAGAGCGGCAGTAAAGGCTTGCCGTAAATGGAGAGGTTCAACTAATCGTAGCTTGATTATTTAAAAATCGAATAAAAGCGGAAGGAATCATCATGAAATCATATTTTATTAAATTAATTTTTTTGTCATTTATCGGCAGCTTTATGGTATCCATTCAGGCCGCTGAAGTGACCATTCCTAATCAGTTCAGTGCCGGTACGGCAGCGGTTGCTGCCGAGGTGAACGCCAATTTCAACGCGGTAGAAGTGGCAGTGGATGATAATGCCGTACGAGTGGCGCAACTGGAGACCATGGTTGCAAGCTTAGAAAGTGCTATCAATACCTTACAGGCTGAAAATGCCAAGCTGACTAATTTTGTCGATATGGTGTTGCCTTATATGCGAGGTGGTATGGATGAACAAAACAATCCAGCTGTTTTCTTTAGTGGTGCCAATGTACATATCAATAATGGCGAAGATTCAACGCCGACCATTAATGGCACAGGTAACTTGATTGTCGGTTATAACGAAGTGGGGACGGCAGAGTTACTGAATGGCCGGGGGTTCTGTAGCATTATTGATGTTGACGCTGGCGCCCCGTACCTGAATCAAATCACCTGTGAAAATGCAGCGGGTAGTTGGAGTACCGCTACCGGTGCGCAAAAAATTGGCTCGCATAATATTGTGATTGGTGAAGGTCATAGCTATACCCAATATTCTGGAATAGCAGCCGGACAGAACAATGTGATTGCGGCCCCGGCCAGTAATATCAGTGCAGGTCGACTCAACCTTGCCAGTGGCTTTCAGAGCAGTATTATTGGCGGCTCTTTAAATACCGCCAGTGGATTCGGCAGTATTATCAGCGGTGGCACCGGTAATACCAGTAGTGGTGCATTGAGCAGTGTGAGTGGCGGCATTCAAAACAGCTCCATTGGCATAAGTAGTAGTGTGAGTGGCGGCTCCCAAAATACTGCCAGTGGTAATCAAAGCAGTGCCAGTGGTGGCAGTCAAAACAGATCTACTGGCACGAATAGCAGTATCAGTGGTGGCACTCAAAATACTGCGGAAGGTTTCAATAGTAGCGTAAGTGGTGGTTCTAGTAATACTGCAAGTGGTAGTCGAAGCAGTGTCAGTGGTGGTTCTAACCGATCCACCACCGGTACAAATGACTGGCGTGCTGGTTCTTTATTTGAAGGTTCTTGATGCTTTAACAACACCGTTCAGGTACCAACACCATTCAGGTACATTGCCTGAACGGTGTTTTCTTTTTAATAACTGAAACGTTTATTTAAAAAACCGATAAAAAACTTTGCAAAACCCCCAGGGGTTAAAGCCAAACGCTGGTTGTAATACTTTGCAGTTTATCCGCGCTTGTTTTTTATCCACCGGTTTTTGTCGGGAAGCCCAGATAATCCAGTTACCATCATGAGTAGTGGTTTGTAGTACGGTTGGAAATAAGGTTTTGATGGTGCTGAGTAACTGAGCGTCACTTCGGTGTTCTTTCCATAAGTTCAGCACCAGCCAACCATCATGGGTTAGATACTCTCCGCACTGTTCTAAAAAATCCGTTTGCTGTTGCACCTGGTTTAAACCATCCGCCAGGTATAAATCCGAGAATAATAATTGGGTCTTTTGCTGCTGTTTAACCTGAGTCGAGACAAAATCAACCGCATCGTTTGTATGTACGGTTAAACGTTTATCGCGCGGTAGCTGAAAAAACTGATAAGCAATCTGAGCGACGGCGGCACGTAATTCAACAGCATGAATATGAGCCCGTGGCAGTTGTTGCCAAAGCGCAGCGCTGAGTGAGCCACCACCTAATCCCAGTACCGTTGCAGAGGTGATGGTTAACGGCTGTGGGTATTGGCTTAATACCGCCAGCATACAACGCAGATAATCGTGCTGTAACTGAAAAGGCTGGCTTTTCAGTTGGCAGCTTTGTTCATCTGTGGTGCCAAAACTGAGATAGCGTTTATTACCGTCGTCAAATACCTGAATTGGGCCAAATTCATCAAAACGACGATGAATTTCCTGGCCCAATAACGGATTGGCGCTTAATAAATTTTGCTTGCTCACAAGGATTTAAAGAAAACTTTAGAGTTACGTTGCAGGTTATACGCCTGTTGTTTTTCTTGCGGCAGTGCGCTGACTTTGCCTGCAACAAACCCCTGCTCAACAAACCAATGTGCGGTGCGGGTGGTGAGCACAAACAATTGCTGATAATGACGCTGACGTGCCTGTTGTTCGATTTGTTCCAATAAACGCTGGCCCCGATTACTGCCACGATAATCACTGTGTACCGCAACACACGCCAGTTCAGCTTGTTTATCAGAATAGGGGTAAAGTGCAGCACAAGCGGTGATTAAACCATCGCGCTCGATAACATAAAAACGATGAATTTCGGTTTCTAATAATTCCCGTGAGCGACGGACTAATACGCCCTGATCTTCCAGCGGTTTTAATAATCCCAGAATGCCCGCTACGTCGTCGATATTCGCCGCCCGCAGTTGATCGTAGGCTTCCTGACTGATCAGGGTACCATTGCCTTCACGGGTAAATAATTCCTGCAGCAGAGCGCCATCTTCGGCGTAACTTAATAGCTGCGCCCGTGGCACACCTTGCTTCACCGCGTTAAGTGCCGCAGCGGCATGGCTGTGTGCTTCACCGGATAACTCGGGTAAATATTGTTGCAATTGTGTACTGGTTAATTGCTGAATAATCTGGCCTTGTTCGTTGATCAGGCCACTGTCGTTACCCAGAATTAATAATTTATCGGCGCGCAAACTGATGGCCGCTTGTTGCGCCACATCTTCAACCGCGAGGTTAAACATTTCACCACTGGGGGAATAACCGGCGCAGGATAACAGCACAATATTATGCTGCTGTAATAATTCGCGGATGGCCTGATGTTCAACCCGACGCACTTCACCGGTGTGTTGAAAATCGACGCCGTCGATCACACCTTTGGGTTTAGCGGTGACAAAATTACCACTCACCACCCGGATGCGTGAACCATGCATCGGTGAACCCGGAACGCCCACCGATAATAACGATTCAATGTCTGCTTTCACCATGCCAACGGCTGCTTTAACCGCATTTAATGCCGCGTCGTCGGTAATGCGAAACCCCTGATGGAAATCGCTTTTAATCGACAGAGTTTTTAATACCGAATCAATTTGTGGCCGTGCACCATGTACCAACACCAGTTGCACACCCAGGCTGTTAAGCAAGGCGATATCCTGAATCACATTGGTGAAGTTTTCGTGGGCGATGGCATCGCCTTCAAACATGATGACGAAGGTTTTACCACGGTGCGCATTAATATAGGGCGACGAATGGCGAAACCACTTAACGTAGTCGCTGTTATTTAATGGCGTTGTCGATGGTCCGTTGTGTTCGTCGTTCATGATAATGATTTCAATAATATCGGTTATAGGCAGTTTATCATTGTTAGCTTAAACAAAACTCGTTAATTAACTGGGCAATTAAATTCACGCAAGGCTCAATCTGATCGTGCGCCAGGTATTCGTCCACCTGATGAGCCTGATCAATATTGCCCGGTCCCAGTACCAGAGTTTCAATTCCGAGCTCCTGTAAAAACGGTGCTTCGGTGGCAAAGGCGACGGCTTCACTTTTGGCAGACGTTAAGCGTTCGCAGGCTTGTACAATGGCACTGGATTCTGCCGTTTCAAACGGACTGACACCTGGGAATAGTGGGTCGACTTCCAGCTCCACTTCATGCGCCTGAGCGACCGGAGATAAACGAGTGCGAATTTCCTCGCGTAAGTCGTCGTTGCTCATGCCGGGCAAGGCACGTAAATCAAACGCCAGTTCGCAGTTGCCACAAATGCGGTTGGGGTTGTCGCCGCCATGAATACAACCCAAATTCATGGTTGGGCTTTGTACGGCAAAGTGAGCATTCTGAAAATTAGCGGCCAGGTCTTTGCGGATGGTCATCAGTTCGCCCATTACCGAATGCATGGCATCCATGGCGCTGATGCCCAAAGCCGGATTGGAGGAATGGCCGGCGCGGCCAGTTACCCGTACATTCTCCATCATAATGCCTTTGTGCATACGAATCGGGCGCAAACTGGTGGGTTCGCCTACCACGGCGTAGCGCTTTTTGGTTCCCGCTGCTTTTCCCATCTTCAGGGCGTTCTGTTGTGCTAAGGCTCTTGCGCCTGACATCGAACTTTCTTCATCGGCGGTCGCCAGTACAATCAGCGGCTGTTTAAACTCGGCATCACGGAATTGTTCGACGGCATCCAGCACCAGCGCAAAAAAGCCTTTCATGTCGCAGGTGCCTAACCCATAAAAGCGGTTATCACGTTCGGTCAGCGTGAAAGGATCAGACTGCCACTTATCCGGGTTGCAAGGCACGGTATCAGTATGGCCGCTTAATACCAGGCCACCGCCCTGGCCGTTGTCTTCGCCCAGAGTCGCCACCAGATTGGCTTTGCCTGGTTGGTTTTCTACCGGCAGGATTTGTACCCGAAAATCCAGATCTTCCAGCCAGGTGGCTAAGCTGTTAATCACCGCCGTATTGCTCTGATCGTACTCCGGTAAGACCGAGCTGATGCTGTTATGGCCGATCAGGATGCTGAATTTTTCAACCGTTCCGGGAAGGCGGAATTGTGCTGCCACGCGATGCTCCTTTCTTTCTATGAACCAGAGAAGTGATGTGTATTGTTTTTCAAAGCAGCGACAGGATGTCGCGGTAGCTCGGCAGGGCCAGGGATGGCCCTTCGGAGCGGCGGCTGAAAAATAATATTCATCGATTCACTGGAACGGTTTTGCAGTGGTGAAATTTCCAAATTGTTTTCTTGCGAATCTTGCTATCGCCTATAACAATACCGCCATGACTACAGAAATCGAACTAAAACTGCGGCTCAGCCCGCAGAATCTTAATGACCCGAGCCATGCTCTGGTGAATTTCCTTAACCAGCATGCTGAACCTGACGGTGAAACCTTGCTGCAAAATCACTATTACGACAGTGATGATGCGGCATTAGCCAGTGCCAAAGCCGCGCTGCGTATTCGCCAGAAAGGGGATCATTTTGAGCAAACGCTGAAAACCGCGGGTTCTTCTAACGGCGGGATGCATCAGCGCCGCGAGTGGAACTGGCCGCTGGAAAGCAATGCTCTGAATGCCGACGTACTGGCTGATGAAGAAGTACAACAGCATTGGCCACAAAACCTCAATATTGAGCAACTGCAACCCGTGTTTGCGACTCACTTTCAGCGTCGGGCCTGGCGCTGGACGCTGGAGGTCAACGGCAAAACCACCACGGCAGAGGTGGTGATTGATCTGGGCGAGATTCGCAGCGGTGATAAAACTCAACCATTGTGTGAACTGGAGTTAGAACTGCTGGACGGTGATGCCGCGGGCTTATGGGCGATGGCACAACAACTACTGCCACACACGCCGTTATGGATCAGTGATATCAGCAAAGCCGAACGGGGTTATGGTCTTTCCGGGATTGGTGTTCGCTGGGCCGATAACAGCGCTTCTTTCAATGAAACCATGCCGTTAGCTCAGGCCGTTCCGCTATGGCTGCAACATCATTTGCTGTTGTTTAAGCGTACGCTGGAAAAAGCCTTGTGGGAGGGCGACTCTCAGGCATCGCTGGAATGCTGGCAGCATTGGTTAGCACTGCGCCACCTGCCGCAATGGTGTGGCAAAATCATCAAGCGTAAAGACACCAAAGAACTGCGTCAGGCGCTGGATCAGCTACAGCCAGGTTTAGAAACCTTGTCGGCGTTAACCACTGCCCAACGCTTCTTTAATGATGCAGGCCTGCGCTCGCGCTGGCTGGAGTGCGCTCAGCAACTGCGTGACAGTGCTGAATTAGCTCAGGCGCTGTTGGCGATAGCTCACTGGAGTTACGACCAATTACCACGCTTGCAGCAAATGGCGGGCGAAGCCGGTGCTGCTGTTGAGGCGGGCGTTAGTGGCGAAACACTGAGTCACTACTTCCACCGCAGCTGGAAAGAAGCGCAGCAAACACTCGCTGCGCCTCACGAGAGCTGGCATCTGAACCAATGGGCCGATCTGCAATCTCAGGTAGCGCGTCTGCAACACCTCCATCTGCTACGCCATGCGTTAACCGGCGAGACTGGAGGAGCTGCGCATCAGCGTGAGCGCCGTTTGTTGGCTGATATTGTCAACGGTCAGGCTCTGGTGCAGAACGAAACGGACACACTAACGCAAGAGCAGCAGTCACAACTGCATGAAGCACTGCCTTATGAACTGTGGGGCCGCTGGCTGGAATTCAGCAGCGCTGTGCGTTAACGCGACGGGATAACAGAGGAATAGCCGATGATGCAGTCTCAGGCAGAGCGCCACTTAGCATTAACGACGTTACTGGAAGAGCTGCGTCGGGATGGCGTATTAGCGGATGACGAGTATCAGTCTGGCCTCAGTATCCGCCGTAATCAGGGGGAGGAAAACCTTCATCCCCTGACCCTGATTGCGCGTCAGAATTACAGTAACGCCAAAACCGGCAAAGCGTTAACCGAAGATGGTCTTATCCAGTGGCTGGCCGCCAGCAACAATATGGAAAGCTACAATATTGACCCGCTGGAGATTGATGTTGGTTCCGTCACGGCGCAGATGTCGTACGCCTTTTCTGAGCGGCATAAAATTCTGGCAGTAAAAGTCAGCAAAGATGAAGTCACGGTCGCGACGGCTGAGCCGTTTATGACCAGCTGGATTCAGGATCTGGAACACACCACCCGGCGCATGGTGAAGCGGGTGCTGACGTCGCCGGCTGATATTGAACGCTTCCGTGTGGAGTTTTATCAGTTGGCTAACTCAGTGAACCGCGCCGGGCAGGCCCATGGCGGCATCAGCTCGGTACAGAATCTGGAGTCGATGCTGGAGCTGGGCAAGGCTCAGGCGCCGGAAGCCAACGACGAACACATCATCAATATTGTCGATTGGTTGCTGCAATACGCGTTTGATCAGCGCGCCAGTGATATTCATATTGAGCCCCGCCGTGAAGTGGGCCATGTGCGTTTTCGTATTGATGGTGTGCTGCACAATGTGTACGAGTTTCCGGCGCAGGTTTCTCAGGCTGTGGTGGCGCGGATTAAATCGTTAGGGCGGATGAATATCGCCGAAAAACGCCGCCCGCAAGACAGCCGTTTAAAAACCAAAACCCCCGCCGGTGAAGAAGTGGAATTACGTTTATCCACCTTACCAACCGCCTTTGGTGAAAAGATGGTGATGCGGGTGTTTGACCCATCGGTATTAGTGCGCAGCTTTTCTGACCTTGGTTTCAGTAAAGAAGACAAACGCCGCTGGGATCAGATGACCACCAACAATCACGGCATTGTCTTTGTCACCGGGCCAACCGGGTCAGGCAAAACCACCACTTTGTACACCACCTTAAAAACGCTGGCGACGCCGGAAGTGAACGTTTCCACCATCGAAGACCCAATCGAGATGGTGGAGGGCTCGTTTAACCAGATGCAGGTAAACCCGGCCATTGACCTGGCCTTTGCGGATGGTGTGAAAGCACTGTTACGACAAGACCCGGATATCATCATGGTGGGTGAGGTGCGGGATCTGGAAACCGCTGAAATTGCAGTGCAGGCAGCGTTGACTGGTCACCTGGTGTTATCGACGTTGCACACCAATGATGCACCATCGGCCTTTACCCGCTTACAGGAGCTGGGGTTACCCGCATACCTGATTAAATCGTCGGTATTGGGGGTGATGGCCCAGCGTCTGGTGCGTACCTTATGCCCTCATTGCAAAGAGCCACACTCGGTGGATGAACAAGATTGGAAGCAGCTGACTTCTCCCTGGCTGGTGAAGACGCCGGAGAAAATCTACCGGGCTAATGGCTGTTTGGAATGCCGTGGCACCGGCTTCTTAGGGCGGATGGGTATTTATGAAGTGATGCCCATGACTCCGACGCTGGAGAACCTGATTGACGACAGTACCGATCATAGTCGCCTGCGTCAGGCGGCGATGAAAGAAGGCATGCACAGCTTGCGCTTAAGTGGCGCGCATAAGGTGGCTGCCGGATTAACCACGATTACCGAAGTTCTGAGAGTG
Source organism: Bacterioplanoides sp. (assembly GCF_965226395.1). GTDB lineage: Bacteria > Pseudomonadota > Gammaproteobacteria > Pseudomonadales > Oceanobacteraceae > Bacterioplanoides. The sequence continues at coordinate 1,771,898 of NZ_OZ245358.1, forward strand.
GCTCCTTTATCGAAGCTGTAAAAGAACCAAACGGCTAAACCGCAGGCTGATAACAATCCGGCCGGCTGTGGAAATCAAAAGTAACGACTGAGATCAAAAATTTAGCCAGATGTAACAAAAATGATGTGTGTTTATCGTTTCACAAGCAAACAACGGCTAAACTTCAACATGCAGTTAAACTTCAATCTACAACAATAAATACATGACGAACGAGGCACTTGGTACTCAAGGTGGATAACACACAGGAAGGCGCGGCACAGCCGCCAGCGATTATTGATCTGGAAGCATCCGGTTTTGGCCGTGGCAGTTACCCGATTGAAGTCGGGTTTGCGCTGGAAGACCGGCAGGTACACAGTTTTCTGATTCGCCCGGCTCAAGGCTGGACGCACTGGAGCGATGATGCCGAGAAAATCCATGGCATTTCTCGTGAGCAATTACAGGAATACGGTTTAAACCCGCGTGAAATTGCGATCAAAATGAATGAGTTACTGGCTGGCAAAACCCTGTATTCGGACGCCTGGAGTTTTGATTCGTCGTGGATTGGTCGTTTATTTGATGAAGCTGAGTTAATTCAGCGTTTCCGCATTGAAACGGTGAATAAGCTGCTGACTCAGGAGCAGATGGAAGCCTGGCATGACACCAAGCAGCACCTCTGGGACGAATTAAATGTTGGCCGCCACCGGGCGGCCAATGATGTAAAGGTATTACAAGAGACATTTTTGCGGGTGACCGGATAGCAGCAACCGGAGAAAACAACTCCGGAGAGAGCAGCTCCAGTGAGAGCAACTGGACGGCATTCATATGATGTTTGCAGGATATGATGGCTGAGATTACACACTTTGAATTACTGGATTGCCTGTATCAGGCCGGTTCACGTTCTGTTTATCGGGCGCAAGACCCTGTATCCGATTGCACCGTCATACTGAAACTCATCGAGAAAGAAAGTTGCGACGAAAGTACCCTGACTCAGCTGCACAATGAGTATGAATTATTGCAGCAACTGACAGGTACCGAAGGCCTGCCTGAAGTGCAGGAATGGGTAGAGAGCGACAGCCATTTTGCGCTGGTGCTGAAAGACTTTCAGGGCATTTCTCTGGCACAGGCAGCCCGTGAGCAGAGCCTGAGTTTGCCGCAGGTGGTGGATCTTCTGCAGCAATGTGTGCAAGTACTGCATGCAATTCATCGTCACCATGTGATTCATAAAGACCTCAAACCCGACAATATTATCTGGAATAAAAGCTCCAACAGCATCCAGATTATCGACTTTGGCCTGGCCGTTCAGTTCAATCACAGCCACAACAGTTTTTATCAGTTTGAGTCCACCGGCGGCTCATTACACTATATGCCACCGGAGCAAACAGGCCGGGTGAACCGGCTGGTGGATTACCGCAGTGATTATTACGCGCTGGGGATGACAGCTTATGAGCTGGTGTGCCAGCAACAGCCGTTTGCCACGACTGATATTCTCGACGATGTTATTTACGCCATTCTGGCGATCCAACCGCCTGCGCCCAGCGATATTAATCCACAGATTCCGGCGTCATTATCAGCCATCATTATGCGCCTGATTGCCAAAGATGCGGAAGAGCGTTATCAGACTCATCAGGGCTTGTTGCACGACTTATCTCTTTGCCTGGAGAGCGATAACTTTATTATTGGTGAGCTGGATATCCGCTCGCAGTTTAAAAACACCAGCAAGGTGTATGGCCGCGACGCAGAGTTAAAACAACTTCGGCAAGCGCTGGCGGATATCAGACAGCATCGTTCAGAGTGTGCCTTTATTGCTGGATTTTCCGGTATTGGTAAAACCGCCATTGTGCGGGAGTTGTATGCTGATATTCAGAAAATAAATGGCCGTTTTATTGAAGGCAAATTTGATCAGCTACAACAAGATCAGCCGCTGTTTGCGTTAACTCAGGCGTTTAATGATTTTTTCACCACACTGCTCAGTGAACCGGACACCTATGTCGAGCAATGGAAACTACGGTTACAGCAGGAGCTGGGTGATAACCTCAATGTACTGGCGCAATTATTACCCAGTCTGGAACATATTATTGGCGCAACACCAGAGCCGGTTTATCTCGCCGGAGACGAAGGCTTAAACCGTCTGGTGTTCTCCTTTTTAACCTTAATCAAGCTGATGGCGGCAGAAAAGCCATTGGTGCTGTTTGTCGATGATTTGCAATGGATGGATCTGGCATCCGAGCTGTTACTCAGTGCATTATTTTCGTCGCCGGATATTCCACATGTGCTGTTTATTGGTGCCTATCGGGATAATGAAATAACGCCTCATCACCCGGTCACCAAACTGATTGAGCCACAAGCATCGGGTGGCTGGCAACGGCAGCAGCTGTTGTTGAAAAACCTGTCAGAGGCTGATGTTCAGCAATTAATTGTTGATGGCTTCCAGCATCATATTCAACAGCCTCAGGTGCTTGCTCAATACCTTCATCAAAAGACCGCAGGTAACCCGTTCTTTACCATTCAGTTGCTGGATAGCCTGATTGAGCGGGGCGAGATTGAACAAGGCAACGATCGTATCTGGCATTACCAGACCCGCAGCCTGGAACAGCTGGCTGTTACCGATAATGTTGTTTCGCTGATGGTTGAGAAAATTAATACGCTGGCAGCGGAGCAGCGCGATATTCTGCAAACCGCAGCGGCGATTGGCCATGAATTTTCGTTAACCACACTGGCGATTATTACCGGGCAGACCGAGTCCGAATTAAAGCAGCAATTAATTCCGACCGTGCATAACGGGCTGATTATTGCCTCTGACGACAGCTTTGCATTTGCCCATGATGGTATTCAGCAAGCCGCTTATGAAATGGGCGATGTCGAACAAACCAAGGCCCTGCATTATAAAATTGGTTTCCATTTATGGTCACACTGCCAGCAGCAGCCGGAGCAATTACGGCAACAGCTGTTTAGCATCTGTTTCCACCTGAATAAATGCCACTCACAGATTGATTCGGCCGAAGATCAGATTCGTCTGATCGATCTGAATATTGAGGCCGCGACTGCAGCACGCCGTTCGGCGGCTTATCAAACATCCCTGAGTTACGCTCAGACCGCCTTAGAACTGGTGAATCTGTGGACCGATGCCCGCTTTGAGCCACTGCACTTTTCTATTTATAAAGAAGTGGCCGAATGTTTTTATCTGTGTGGGCAATACCAGGAAGCAGAGCAACATCTGAATCTCGCTGAATCACTGGCAGAAAATAATTTTCAGTATTTTCAGGTTGCCAGTATCCGGGTGGTGCAGCTGATTTCTCTGGGGCAGTACGATGAAGCGATTGATCGCGGTATTGAGGTATTAAGTCGCTATCATATTGAACTGCCAGACCCGCGGAATAATGATCAGGTCGACGACGGATTCCGCAGCAAAGAACAACAGTTCCGCCAGCAATGGACAGATCAAGGGCACACCGTTGCTGAGCTGTTTGATTTACCGCTGAATTATAATCCGGAAACCAATCAGCTGATGGATCTTCTGGGGGCGTTATATGCAGCGGCACTGATGAGTTTTCCGAATTATCTGAAGGTGATCACCATTGAACTGGTTAACCTGTCGATTCAACACGGTAACTGTGCCACCTCACCGATTGGTTATGCCTGGCACGGCAGCAGCATCAGTGCCATATCGGATGATTACGATGAAGCCTACGAGTTTGGCCTGCTGGCAGTAAAACTCAACGAACAAAAAATTAATAACCCGGCTATTGCCTGTAAAATTTATAATATGGTCGGTAACTTTATTAACTTTTTTAAAGAGCCCCTGCGCGATACGTTACCGACTTTACAGCGCGCTTATTCACTCGGCATGGCATCGGGCGATAAATTATATGGCAGCTACAGCATTATTAATGAATTGCGTAATGCCTTATCGACAGGCATGCCGCTGGATAGCTGGCTGATACTGGACGATGAAGTTAAAACCAAGCTGGAGCAATGTGATGCCCAGTTGATGGTTGAAGTGCGGGAAAGTTTTCGCGCTTATGCTCTGCAAATGACCGGGCAAAGCCATGCACCGGACAATCTCAATAATGACCTCTTCAACGAACAGGAATATCGCCATAAATATGCTGAAGTGCCATTGTTCCTTTGCCTGCTGGATGGCTGGAAAATACAGTCCAGCTTCCTGTTAGAACAATTTGATAGTGCACTGGCTCTGAGCCTGATCGACTCCAGTCCGATTAATCACTTCCCGTTGGGAGCAGAGAAACATTTCTACTCGGCTTTAACTCTGATGCGGGCACTCAGTCGCCAACCCGAGTCCACTGATAAAGCACTGTGGCAGGAAAAAATTGATGCCTCGATGGCGCGCATACAATCGTTGGCGAACAGTTGTCCTCAAAACTTCGGCCACCTGCTCAGCATATTACAGGGCTATCAGGCTTATACTAATCAGCAATTTTCTGAGGCGCTGCAATATTTAAATAGTGCTATTAAAAACGCAAAACTGAATCAGTTTATTCAGTACAAAGCACTGGCCAATGAGATTGCGGTGCAGTTGTGCTTTGCTCAGGGAATGGATGAGTTCGGCATTATTCATCTGCAGAATGCCCATCGGTTGTATAAAAGCTGGGGGGCACTGGCCAAAATTGAACAACTGAAACTGGCTTACCCGGATATTTCTTTCCATATTGTGCAGGAAAATACCGCCAGTCTGCGAAGCAGTTCGCTTGATAAACACGATATCGCTCAGCAGATTGATCTGAAAAGTATTATGGAAGCGTCGCTGGCGTTGACCTCTGAGTTTGATGTTGACCAGTTGATTCGCCGGTTAATGAAAGTGGTGGTGGAAGGTGCCGGTGGCCAGCGTGCGTTATTATTAATCGAGGTGAATAACCGCTGGCTGGTTGCCAGCGAATACGCTGGGTCAGGACAGTACCATTTTTACAGTCAGGAAGATGCGATTACCCCGCAGGGTAAACTGCCGACTTCCGTTCTGCAGTATGTCGCCCGCACAAACGAAACGCTGCATCTGAGTGAGGCAAACGAAACGCTGCCTTACAGCAATGATAGTTATGTCAAGAAAAATCAGGCCCGGTCGATTATTTGTTTGCCTCTGCGCCACCAGAATAAAACCAAAGCCATTTTATATCTGGAAAATAACCTGGCCAAAAATTCATTCTCGGATGAACAATTCCAGCGTTTAACCTTGCTGTCGGCGCAAATGGCATCGGCGATTGATAATTCTCAGAATTATCAGAAGCTGTCGGATAGTGAACACCATTATCGTGGACTATTAAAAAACCTTCCGATTGCAACGATTCTGATGAACCGTGATGGTCTTATTTATTATGCCAACAGAAATGCCCACGACCTGATTGATTTTAAAGCCCGGATCCGTAATGGCGTTGAATTTTATACGCTGGACGGGCAGTTATTTAATGAAGATATGCAGCCGCTATCGTACAGCCCGATTGAGCAAATCTTCAGCACTAAACAGCCGATTAATAATCTGGTTACTGGCTTTTATGGCAACCAGTCCACTAAAACGCGCTGGTTTATGCTCAATGCTTTTCCGCAGTATTCTCACAATCAGGTCAGCAGTGTGCTGATTTGCCTGATGGATATTTCTGAGCGGCGGGAACATATCGAAAAAATTCAGAAGCTGGCATATTTTGATTCGTTAACCGGTTTGCCAAACCGGGTGTCACTGGAGAAAAAACTCAGTAAGGCGATCGATACGTCGATTACCCTACAGCAACCCAGCGCCGCGTTATTACTGGATCTGGATAACTTTAAAATGATCAATGATTCGCTGGGTCATTGGGTCGGTGATGAAGTTCTGAAACAGGTCGCCAATAATTTACAGGCTGCTATTGGTAATGAAAACTTTGTTGCTCGTTTGGGGGGGGATGAATTTATTGTGCTGATGCCACCGGCAGATATCAGCGAGACAGCCCTGAAAGAAAAGATCACTCAGATTGCCGACAATATTAACGAATCATTTCTGACCAAATTTAATATCCATGGCCGGATGTTGCACGCCGCTGCCAGTATTGGTGCGGTTATGATTCCTGCGGATGCGGCCTCTGTGACCGAAGTGCTGCGGCGAACCGACTCGGCGTTATACGTATCAAAACGCTCCGGCAAACGAACGCTGAGCTTTTTTGATATTGAGCAGGAAGTGGCCATGCAACGGCGGTTTGAGTTGCAGGACTCCATTCCGGAAGCGATTGAACAAGGCCAGTTCCGCTTGCTGTATCAGCCTAAGATTCATATCCAGAGCGGGCAGGTTTGTGGTGCAGAAGCTCTGATTCGTTGGCATCATCCAGTTCATGGGGTGATTTCCCCCATTGAATTTATCCCGATTGCAGAAGAGTCCGGCTCTATTATTGCGCTGGGCGCCTGGATTATGCAGCAGGCCTGTTGTCAGGCAAAACACTGGTGTGAACTCGGCGCTGACAACAGCTTTCAGAAAATATCGGTTAACGTCAGCTCAGTACAATTTATTGATGATGATTTCCAACAGGTAATTGAACAGGCACTAACAGTGTCAGGATTGCCAGCCAATCGCCTGGATATTGAAATTACCGAAAGCTTGCTGATTGATAATGCCATCTCGACCATCGAAAAAATGCGTAGTCTGAAACAATCGGGCATCAGTTTTTCGATTGATGATTTTGGTACCGGCTATTCATCACTGGAATATCTGAAGCGATTACCGGTCGATACCATCAAGATTGATCAGAGTTTTGTCCGCGATATGATTGTCGATCAGGAAGATAAAGCGATTGTCGAAACCATTATTGCTATCGCTAAAAACCTCAAACTAGCAACGGTTGCCGAAGGGGTTGAAACGGCTGAGCATCTGGATGTGCTGCAACAGCTGTGCTGTGACGAGTATCAGGGCTATTACTTCAGTAAGCCGGTTGAGCCGGAAGTGTTGGAGAGCTTGCTGAAGTCGTGATGTAGCGCGGCTTCAGCATTCTGCTAGAGAAATTCATCGTCGACGAAGTCTTCGTGTTCTTCTTCCCAGTCTGCTTCAAATTCGTCCTCATATTCGGACTCGAATTCTTCTTCATCGAACTCCTCATCGAAGTCATGTTCAGCATCATCGAACCAGAATTCATCGTGATCATCGCCGAAGCCAATATGAATGGTTTCATCCTGCTCCAGCCCTTCCAGAACATCCGGTAACTGAACTTCAAAACCTTCCAGGTACAGCTCACTGCTGTCGACCGGAAAGCCTTCCAGCCAAAACTCATCAGCCAGTTCCAGTAACCGCGAGAGCGGCATTGGTTGCCAGTCGCTAACGATAAACTGATCGTTGAGCAGCTCTCCCTGCATACTGATCGGCTGGTTCAGGTCTGGTGTGGAATCAGGGAATGTAAGCGCCTGGTCCCCTAGCACATAGCTGCCTTCCAGCGCCGATACCGGCCCGGCCAGCAACGCCGTATGTTGCTCTGTGGTACGGATCAGACTGGCGCGAATGCTCTGGTCGGGTGCGCGTAGACCACTGACTACCAGCCACTGGCCAGCTTGCAGCTGTTCTGGTGCTAACAGTGTTTGCTGATCCAGCACACGTGTTTGTTGATCGACAATAATACGCTGACTCAGAATCTGCAGCTCAGTTTTATTACCGCCTAAAGGATGAATCGATTTCAACGGCCCTGTGACGTTATTAACTGAGTGTACTTCCAATGCCTGATAGTCATCACCGTATTCGTCGGCCAATATCGCAACGATCTGTCCCAGGCGAATGTCCTCACGCTGGCTGGGTGCTCCGTCACGGAAATAGTGCGTCTCTTCAGGCAGCAGGATATGGCGATCATTCACCCAAATGCTGCCAAAGGCGCTGACGCTGCCAACAATGGTGGTGTGTTTTGGTTTTTGACCGCTGCCGCCCAGGCCATTTTCAAGCGGCTGGCTGCGCTGCTGCTCTACCGGGCTGCCAGTACCGCCCAAACCGTTACGCGCCTGTTGACCGGAGCCTCCGATGCCATTTTCAGAGTGTGAGAACAGTGGCTTACCAGTACCGCCGAGGCCATTCTCTGGCGTTGGTGTGACGGCGACGCCACGGTATTCAATATGAGTGGAGCGGGGGGATTCCAGTGAACGCCAATGGGGTGGTGATGAGGTGCTGCAGGCAATCAGCAGGCAGCATAACAGCCCACTGATGAGCTTAGTGGTTCGACCCATTGCCCTGTTCCTCATCGAACACATACATGCCCACATTAATGCGCTGCTGATGATTCTCTGCGGCATCCTGCTGCTTCAGCTCTAAAGCGCGCTGATTTAAGCGGGTGAGCATCGCCATGCCTTCTTCCGCCGCTAATGACTTCAGCTCTTTAACCGACGCTTCCGATAAGCCATCGTAGTACAGGCAGCGTTCAAACTTAGCTGGCTGATCCAACAGATTATGATTGATGGTGGCGATATGGTCAGACAGGTTCATGCCCAGAAAAAAGGCCTTCTCTTCTATTCCCTGTTGCGGCACAAACGCGTTGTCTGACAAGCGCACAAAGAGCTCATCGTTTTGCTCGAACGTCACAACAACGCCGAGACGGAGCCATTCATCCAAGACCACCCGTGCACGAATATCTTTTTTGGCGACCTGTTCGACCAGGCTCTCAAAACTGGGAGCGTCACCCTGATGCTTAAAAGGCAAGGGAATCGGTTGGTGCGATTCATCACAGTAGTGCGCCATCCAATAAGCGGCAATCTGTACCCCGAGGCTGACCGACTCTGGCGGCGTTTGTGTGTCGCCTGCAGGGGCGCGTAAGCGTTTGATGTCTTTGCGGTGGATACCGGTTAACAGGCTGATACGGGTATCTGTCTGGGGTTTATCCGATAACGGGAAGTCACGCTCAGCCACCTCCACCATGGCTTTTTTCAGCCACTCCTGAATCACCGGGTAAGTGATCTGAAACGACAGCAACAACTTAGCCAGCGGTTGTAAAAAACGCTGAACCGCTTGATTAAGTGCCTGAGGCGCTGTGCTTTGCTGTTTGCCCGCAAGGTCTGAGGGCTGAGAGTCGTTTCGGTTATTCATCAGGCAAGCATACCTATTCGAGGGATTTTTTCCCACTTCTTTTGGAGTTGATCATTTTTTGTCACATAAAATTACACATTATTTTTGACAAGGGAAAATTTCCCTCATAAATTAAATATCGAAAGAGGGAAAAATTCCCACGAATTAAATTGGTTTCGTGGGCTGGAAAAATACAATGAATCCGAAGGTGACGATGATGAATAAAACACTCACGCTCAGCGCTCTAACTCTGGCACTGTCAGCCCAGACGATGGCCCAGGTTGCCGCAACCGAAACACGACAAGCCCGCATTATTGGCGGTACCGCTGCGGCAGTGGCGGAATATCCGTGGATGGTGTCGATCAAGACAAAGGATTCGGCGTCTCATTTCTGTGGCGCCAGTTTGATTGACAAACAGTGGGTGTTAACAGCCGCCCACTGTGTACAGGAAGAGACAGCAGCCGGCATTCAGGTCACTATTTCTGAATACGATCAACAAAAAACGGAGAGTACAGAACAAACATTGATGGTGAGTGATATCTATATTCACCAACAGTTTGGTGATCATAACGACAATGATATTGCGTTACTGAAACTCGCTGGCGAGTCCGATAAAACACCGGTTGCCCTGGCCGATACCAATGTGATGGCCAACCTGACGGCAGGCGCTGAGTTAACCACCATTGGTTGGGGACTGACCAAAGACGGTGATGATAATAGTCTGGCGACGGTGCTGCAGCAGGTTAACGTGCCGCTGTACGACCAGGCTCAATGTAAAACAAACTATGCCACCGTTGATGTTCAGGTTACCGGCAATATGGTGTGCGCTGGCTTTGAAGCCGGTGGTAAAGACTCGTGTCAGGGCGACAGTGGTGGCCCGTTATTTATTGTTCAGGGTGGCAGTGCGGTGCAGTTAGGGCTTACCAGCTTTGGTGAAGCCTGCGCCAAACCAAGCTTTCCGGGAGTGTATGCCCGTGTCGCGTCCTACCAGAACTGGATTGCACAAGTGAAGAACGGTGAAATCCCGGCCCACACCGGCCCGGTTGATGGTGGTATGGATGATATTGATGAAGCGCAGCAAACACTCGGTTTGCCGGGCTATCTGGATATCTTCGTGGAAGACAATGCGCAGAGTGGCGCAGAAACCATCACGCTGAAAAACCCGGCGGATGCAGCGCAAAGCCTGATGGTTAATAGCGTTACCATCACAGGAGAGGGATTTTCATTAACAACCGACGCCTGTCAAAATCAGGCTTTGGCGGCGGATGCCAGTTGTGAGCTGACGGTGAATTATCAGGTTCAGGATGATGAACCCTTTGGTGAAGGCCTGCTGACGCTCAAAACCAATCACGCTCAACATTCTGATATCAAGGTTGAATTATTGGCGATCAATAGCCGTGTCTTTGATGATGCCGATGATGTCAGCTGTGACTTCTTCAATGAACTGAATATCCGTAGCGAACATTTACAGGAATGTGATGATCGCGATGAGTCAGATTCGGAAGACGAGAACACAAACGATGCTAATGAAAATGATGGCGACGACGAGAGTGATGATGACGATAACGCTTTTGCGGGTGGCCTGACTCCCTGGTTGTTACTGGGACTGCTGTTATTGCCTGTTATTAGCCGCCGTCGTTAAAGGTTGAACACCATTAGAATTAACACCAGCCAGGAATTCCTGGCTGGAAGGGGATAAAAATGAAATCCAGCTTAATTGTATTGATGCTTGTATTGTTATCGGCCTGCAGTACATCGGGCAAAAGCCAGGAACCTGCCGAAACCATTTGGGGTTATCGCTGGCAGGGCAATATTCTGTTTGTTGATGTCACCAGTCATGGTTGCACGAAGGCAGAGGACTTTTCTCTGCTCTGGAACGAAGACCTGCTATTGTTAAAACGACACACACCAGACAGATGCCGTCGTATGCCATTTGTAACAACACTGAATTTTGAGACCCAACGCACTGCCGGTCAGTTGGTCACATTCGAAAACCCCGTTAAGGAAAAGCCCTGAGTATGATGTTGTTTGTTCGTGCGCTTTGTTTACTGTTGTTGATGAACACTTGGGCAGAAGCTCGCGAACAACTAAAGCTTAACTGGTCGACCTACCACTTCTCCGGTGATTATGGCCGTGAGTCTGACATTGAAACCGAAACACTGGTGAACCAGTTATCGATTAACTATCAACGATCTCAATGGCAGTTAGGGTTTAGTCAGGCGTATCTATCGCAAACCGGCCCGCGCACATTACTGATTGATGAATACGAGGATGATGATGGTTTTTTAATCCGCGAATTTATTGAGCGTAATGAAGAGCGCCGTGGCTTTGGTGACCCGAATATCAAAGTCAGTTATCAATGGCCCAAACAAACCTCTTATTATCGCCAGAACGGCGGTTTATGGCGTGCTTCCGGGCGCTGGAAAATCCCGCTGGCGGATGATGAAGATGGTTTTTCCAATGGTCGTCATGAATGGTTTGCAGCAATACAACGCAGCCAGCATTTTGATCAGCTGTCACTGAGCATGACATTGGGCCGACATTGGCGCACCCACAAACAGAATGCGGCCAATAATGCGCGTAATTATATCCGCTTATCGACCATGTTCTTCCCCGAACGGCGGGTTGGTATTGGCGCTTCTTATTATGCCAAGCAAGCCTCAGCTGGCGCTGTGGATGACGTGCGCTCCGGCTCGTTAAATGGGTATTGGCGTATTAATCGCGACTGGTCATTGTCTGGCTCAGTCGGCAAAGGATTCAGCGATGTGGTGTCGGATCAGGTGTTTGGTCTTAACCTGTCACATCGCTGGCGGTTGTAGTCTGTTTAAGCCACTTCTGTTTATTTAGCCGGCAATCGAGTTATCGCCTTGATCTTCTTCGTCATTATCTCGCGGTTTAATCATACGCGAGAACAACACACCAATTTCAAATAACGAGTACATCGGCAATGCCAGCACGGTTTGTGAAATTACATCCGGTGGTGTCACCAGCATGCCAACCACAAAACAGCCAAGGAAAATATACGGACGCTTCTCGCTTAATGATTGCACCGTTGTCATGCCGGTTAATACCATCAGAAAGGTGGCAATCGGAATTTCAAAAGCGATACCAAAAGCAAAAAAGATCTTAAGAATAAAATTCAGGATGTTGGCAATATCGGGTAAAAACGATACACCGTCAGGGCCAGTGGCAGTAAAGAAACCAAACACCAGTGGCAGCACCACAAAGTAGGCAAAGGCGATTCCGGCATAAAATAAAATAATGCTGGAGATTAACAGCGGAATGCCAAACTTCTTCTCATGCTGATACAGCCCTGGAGCAATAAACGACCAGATCTGATACAGAATAAACGGGATGGCTAATAAAATCGCCAGCACCATGGTCATTTTAAACGGCACTAAAAAGGGAGAAGCAACGCCGGTGGCAATCATATCGCCAGTGTTGGGGAGCAGATTTGATAGTGGCTCAACCATGATCAGGTACAAATCATTGGCGAAATAAAACATGCTTAAAAACAACGCCAGTACCAGCAGCACGGATTTTAATAAGCGATTACGCAGCTCGATCAGATGCGAAACGAGCGGTTGTTCCTGATCTGTACTCATAAAGATTTTTTATCGTTGGCAGTGGAGTCTGCGGTGGCGGATGAAGGGGTTGGTGGGTTTGTTGCAGAAGCTGCTGATGAGGTCGATGCTTCAGCCGAATGCGCGTTATTACTATCTGCTGAGGCACTGGTCGCCGTCTTCTGTTTTTGGTCGTCGTCCATAAAGGTGGCGTACGGGTCTTTTAATTTTTCCCGCAGCTCTTCAGTACGGGCATGGCGCTCCAGATCATCCTGGATATTGCTCATGGTGCGACGCACTTTACCAATCAACAAACCCAGACTGCGGGCTGCTTTTGGCAGTCGCTCCGGGCCCAGAACCAGCAAACCCAGAATGGCGACCACCATTAATTCAAGAAAACCAATATCAAACATCAGTCGTTATCTTATTGGTCTTTTTTGTCGGCAGATTGCTCTGCGCTTTTTTGAGCGGTCTTGGTTTCAGCAAAGTCAGCGTCTTTCTCTAACTCATCGGCTTTTTCATGAGTCAGGTTTTTTGCTTCTTCGTCTTTTTTCTCAGCCGGTTCTTCGTTCATGGCTTTTTTGAAGCCTTTCACTGCACCGCCTAAATCACCGCCCAGAGAACGCAGTTTTTTGGTGCCAAAAATCATAATGACGATGGCCAGTACAATTAATAATTGCCAGATGCTGATACCACTAAGCATGAGATTTCCTCTTCTTGTTGCACTTCTGGTGAGAGTGCTTATTTATAAATGTTTAATCTTTAGGCGTACGGGACGCTTTTTCTTCCAGCCCGGACATATCAAAGCGGCGAGCCAGTTCGTTGATCACGGCTTCCGGACGCTCCCCAAGTTGCGCCAGTGCCACCAGGCTATGAAACCATAAATCGGCGGTCTCGTAGATAACGTCTTGGTTATCACCACTGATTTCGGCGTCTTTGGCAGCCAAAATTGTTTCGGTGGCTTCTTCACCCACCTTCTCCAGAATCTTGTTCAGGCCTTTGTGATACAGGCTGGCTACATAGGAAGAGTCTTTGGAGGCGCCTTTACGCTCTTCCAGAATATCGCCCAGGGCCGAGAGAATATCGCTCATAGCTGTTTCATTTTCATTAATATGGGTTCGGCCGAAAGTGTTAATAAATGTCTTTCGGGTCTTTTAGCACCGGATCAACAGCGATCCATTCACCATCCTGATACACCTGATAGAAGCAGCTCTCGCGGCCGGTATGGCAAGCGATGCCGCCGATCTGTTCTACCTGCATCACGACCACGTCGGCATCACAATCCAGGCGCAGTTCGTGCAGCTGCTGCACATGGCCCGACTCTTCACCTTTACGCCATAGTTTCTGGCGTGAACGGGAGTAATAAATGGCACGGTTTTCTTTGGCGGTCAGTTCCAGTGCTTCACGATTCATCCAGGCCATCATTAAAATACGGCCGCTTTTGTGATCCTGGGCAATGGCCGGAACCAAACCATCTTTATCCCATTTAACCGCGTCTAACCAGTTGCTCATGTTGTTCTCTTACATCCTATGCGCTTGCGCCCTGATGTGGATCAACAAGCTGAATACAGGCGATGCAGGATACCGTATGAGTTTGCTATGTGGAAGTTGACTGTTATGCACAAGCTGGCAAAAACAAAAAAGACCGGCACCTTATCAGGTGCCGGTCTTCTTATTACAGCCTATCAGGCAAGCTCTTACTGAACGCGGGTTACACGAATCGCAACAGCAGGCTGATCAAAGCGGTGCGTGTGGTCCAGCGCTGAGGAGGCTAAACCCTGATCTTTGGTCAGAACCCCCTGGTGGAAGGTGACTTTGTTCAACAGATCATCACGCGCAACATTGGTACCTTCACCGTTAGCGGCAGGTCCTGGCATGGTTGCCGCCGTTTCGGTATTCGCTTCGGTGCCAGCATCCCAAACCGGGCCGTTCCAGCGCATGGTGTCACCCACAGCCATGTTGCCCAGCAAGACATTGTTCACACCGGTGAACGCATCGTTGGTATTCGCCAGCATTGTCAGACCCGTCAGATACAGACCTTCGGTTGACGAAACACCGTCTAGCGTCATAGTAAAGGTACGGTTGCCACCCGGAGGTACAACGGCCGGACCAGCATACGTTTTTAATACCGCAGCATTGCTGCCTGCCGCCGTTAACAGCGCTGCTGGTGAGCCACTTTCTGCCAGATCTTCCAGCTCAACCGACGCGGCTTCACCTTCGTTAAAGGCCAGGTAGCCACGGCGGTGAACAATCACTGCAGCCGGAGTCTGAGGCTGACCTGAGGTCAGGTTGGTCAGAGAAATTTGCAACTGAACCTGACTCGTTTGTGGTGCCGGATCATTATCATCGTCGTCATCACCGCCACAAGCGACCAGCATGGCGCTGATCAGCGGTAATACCGCTATTTGTTTTAAAGTACGTAAACCCATTGTGGTTCTCCTTGCTTAACGGCTTATTTAACAACAACTTTTAAGCGAGCAACCGGGTTTAACCAGCGGTGTTTTGAGCTGTCGATATCAGAAGCGCCGCCGCTTGCATCCAGGTCACCCAGGTTACCACGGTGGATATGAACCACACCGTTTTCATCACCGGTTGGGCCAACACCCGTACCGCCAGAAGTCACAACGCCGTTACCACCCGGGTTACCAAAGGTCATCAGGAACGGAGGGTTTGGCTGAGAGCTGGCCAGTTCATCGTTGTATTCTGTGCCTGAATCGTAAGCGTTCAGATTAACGGTGTAAGTGCCTGGCTCTGTTGGAATTTTCCAGTTGTTCAGAGTCACAAAGCCATCGTTGGTTGGCAGTAACATGGCTGCCAGTGACAGGTACTCGTTACCAGCGTCTGGCTTAATGGTGAAGGTTTTGATTTCACCTGGAGCAACCGGGCCGTTAGAAGCGCCTGGAGCGCCGCTGTCACCACCGTCGGATACATTGGCCGAAGCATTGGTTGCCAGTGTAACTAAACCAGAGATATCGCCACCTTCTGCCATTTCTTCCAGTTGATCAGAGGCTTCTTCACCGGCGGTGAACAATTTAAAGGTATTGCTGTGCGCAGCCGCAAAAACCGGGGTGAAGTAAACACCCTGTGTGGCATTGGTCAGCGTAATTTCTAATTCTGCGTGTGCTGCGGTGGCCGCAGCAATTAAACCCACTGCAGTGGCTAATTTTTTAATCATGGTGTGATTCCTATCCTGTCCAAAAGTATCGTTGTTGTTGTGTGCACGTCGGGTAAGAGGCAGGCTTCAGGCGAAGAGTTCAAAAAATAAAAAAATTATTTTTCGGGATATTTTTTGCCGTTTTGTAGTCGTGGCAAAAAACGCAATAAATAAAAAAATGGAGGGAACTAATACAAAAAAAGCGGAAGTAGACCACTACTTCCGCTTTGTTTTAATAACGCATTTAAATCCAGAATAAAACTCGATGATTGTTGCTTAAGCCTTTATTAATAACCAAAGAATTCCAATGCCGGTTAACGATAAACCGGCAACTTCAGGAATGCCCAGTGTAAAGGCCTGCCACCAACTGAACAATCCGGCCATTGTGGTTAAGGTACCCAATGTCTGATGGCGTTTCTGAATTTGTTGCTGTTGCAGCGCCTGATGCAGTTGCACAATTTCCTGCTGCAGCGATTGCTGATTCTCATCCATATGGTTTAAACGAGATAAAGCGCCATGAACCAGGCCAGGGATTTGTGGCGCTTTTTCGATCCAGCCGGGCAGCTGACGTTTTAATTCCTGATAAGCGGCTTTCGGACCAAAACGGTCGCGCATCCAGCGTTCCAGGTACGGTTTGGCTGTGCTCCATAAATCCAGTTGCGGATAAAGCTGGCGACCGAGGCCTTCAATATTCAGCAGGGTTTTCTGCAACAGCACCAACTGTGGCTGCACTTCCATATTAAAGCGGCGAGCGGTACTGAATAACTGAATCAGCACCTGACCAAAGGAAATCTCGGCCAACGGTTTATCAAAAATAGGCTCACAAACGCTACGAATGGCCGCAGCAAATTCATGCACTTTGGTACTGGGCGGTACCCAACCGGAATCAATATGTAATTGCGCGACCTGATGATAATCCTGATTAAAAAAGGCCAGCAGATTCATCGCCAGATAATGCTGATCTTCTTCGGTTAAGGTGCCCACAATGCCACAATCAATAGCAATGTATTGCGGTGCAGCCGGATTGTTGCGCGAAACAAAGATATTGCCCGGGTGCATATCGGCATGAAAGAAACTGTCGCGGAATACCTGAGTAAAAAAGATTTCCACCCCCCGCTCGGCCAACACTTTCATATTGGTGTTCTGGGCATTCAGCTGTTCAACATCCGCCACCTGGATGCCATAAATACGCTCGCTCACCATGACTTTACTGCGGCAATATTCCCAGAAAACTTCAGGCAAGTAGAGGCTGTCTGAATCGGCAAAATTACGTTTCAGTTGGGTGGCGTTGGAGGCTTCAATTTGTAAGTTCAGTTCGCCATAAATGGTGTGGCGGTAATCTTCTACCACTTCTAATGGTTTCAGGCGACGGCCATCAGCAGAATATTTCACTAATAGTTTTGCCATCAGCTCCAGCAGTTGCAGGTCGCGCTCGATGGTGTTTTCAATACCCGGGCGAACCACTTTAACCACCACTTCTTGATCGCCGTATTCACTGTCTTGTGGCAAGCGTGCGGTATGGACCTGAGCAATGGAGGCGGAAGCTAATGGTTGTGGTGAGAATTCTGAAAACAACTGCTCAATCTTTTGACCCAGCTGATCTTCAATTAAGGCAATGGCTAAATCACTGTCGAACGGCGGTACGTCATCCTGTAAACGGCGTAACTCTTTAACAATGTCGTCGGGGATCAGATCCGGGCGGGTTGATAAAATCTGGCCGAATTTTACAAAGATCGGCCCAAGCGCTTCGAGTGCCAAGCGCAGTCGCGCACCACGATTAAGCTTGCTGGGGACCGGATTTAACCGCCAGGGTGCCAGCCATAAAGCAATTCGCAGTGACAGCGGCAGCTGTTCTACCGGTACCAGACTGTCGAGACGGTATTTGGTGAAGATAAAAAGAATTTTCCACAGTCGCCAGAGGTTGGCCATACGGGAAGTCCTGAAGTAATTAAGATTCTAAGAAAGTGATACGGGCCTGAAGGCGATCGGCGGCTAAGCGCAATTCATCAACCTGGCTGGCAAACTCACTGAGTTGTGGTTCTGGGGTAACCAGCTGAGCTTCATCTTCGAGATATTCTTTTGCCGCAACGGTATAGGTCGCCTGGGTTGAGCGGCCCCATTTCATCAGCCCACGTACACCTTTGCCCAGCTGATGTGCCAGCAGGCCACCGGTTAATGGCTGAATCAGCGCTTCCCAATCAATATCCAGTTGCTGCAGCACCTTGGTCAAGGTGATGGACAGCTCAGTGTCACCGTCCATATCAATGGCGCTGTTGATCAGTTGATTGGCTTTGTTGTCGGCTTTGGCGAGGGCAATAAAGTCGGCCAGTGAGCCGCTCATGGTGACATCCGGCTGAGCTTCATTGTGCAGGCTCAGGCCTAACCCCTGAGCGGATAAACGCAGGTAGACACTATTAAAGGAATCGATCTGCACACACACCAGTCGCCCGGCGTGTGTGGCAAAAACCTGTAACGCGGCGGGGTCTTGTTGCAGCAAGCGGTTAACCGCTGCTTCTATCGGCACCAGTGCACCCTGTAGCAGGGTGGGGTTATTGCCCAAATGGCTGATCAGCTTGGTGAGTGCGCCCATCAATGGCGATTCCTCTTACGGTTTGATGCCGCGGTGTAACGCCACAACGCCACTGGTCATATTGTGGTAAGTGCAGCGCACCAGACCGGCGTCTTCCATCATACCTTTCAGGGTTTCCTGATCCGGGTGCATACGGATGGATTCGGCCAGGTATTTATAGCTTTCAGAGTCGTTAGCGACGACCTTGCCCATAAACGGCAATGCGGTGAAGGAATACAGATCGTAGGCTTTGCTCATCAGCGGATTGGTCGGTTTGGAGAACTCCAGCACCAGCAAGCGGCCACCGGGTTTTAATACCCGCGCCATTGAACGCAGCGCTTTGTCTTTGTCGGTAACATTACGCAAGCCAAAGGCAATGGTAATCACATCAAACGAGTTATCGGCAAATGGCAGGCATTCGGCGTTGGCCTGAACGTAGTCGATATTACCAACATAGCCCTGGTCGGTCAGGCGATCACGGCCGACATTCAGCATCGATGAGTTGATGTCAGCCAGCACCACACCGCCGCTAGGGCCAACAATTTTGGAGAACTTCTTGGTCAGGTCACCGGTACCACCGGCCAGATCCAGTACCTGGTCGCCCGGGCGCACACCACTCATATCAATGGTGAAACGCTTCCATAAACGATGCACACCGAATGACATCAGGTCATTCATCACATCGTATTTTGCCGCCACCGAGTGAAAAACATCGGCCACCATGGCCTGCTTCTTTTCGGAATCAACGGTCTGATAACCAAAGTGTGTTTTATTGTCTGACATGATGACCTTCTTGTTCGGGCCTGAGACTCGTGTTTGTACGGGTCAGGAAATAACGTTGCAGGCATTTTACCCAGCCACCGGGAGAATGTCTTGTGCTGAGTCAGGCGCTGGCGGTAGGCTTAGCGGCAAATTCATGCTGGGGAGGTTGTCAGTTTGACGTCTTTGCACCCAGACAGCTGCGGCATCTTCGGCCATGATGCCGGGCAATCAATAATAACGATCGCGCAGAGGAAATGACTATGGTGATGATGAATAAAGTAGTAATGGTAATTTTCTGGCTGCTGGCCGGACTGGCCTGGCTGCAGAACTGGCCGGACTGGTTAGGGTTATTACCTACCGTTGCGCTTGCCGTGGCGGCGGTTCATGTGCTGGAAGTGGGGTATTTCTGGGTGGCGTTAAAAGATCGCAGTAAAAGCCCGGCGGCGGATGCGCTGCAGATTTTTATCTTTGGTATTTTCCATATGCAGCGTTTTATTAAGGCTGAAAGCGCCAGCTAAGCTTGCTGAAGACTGAGACCCGAACATAAAAAAACGGAGCTGACTGATGTTAGCTCCGTTTTTTTATATCAACATTTTATATCAGCAACCAAACCGTTAGCTTTGTGTGGCCGACGGATCCTGAGTTGCTGACGGTGCCGTTTGTGGTGCCGCAGCGGGCTGTGCCAGCCAGCCGTTTAACATGTCAATGTCTTTGGCATTCAGGGTACCGGCAAAAAACTTCAGGTTCAGCAGGTTCTCAATATAATCGTAACGGGCATTGGCATAATCGCTCTGAGCACGGAACAGGTTGCGCTGGGCATCCAGCACTTCAACAATATTCCGGGTACCCACTTCATAACCGGTTTCGGTGGCTTCCAGTGCACTCTCAGCCGAGACAATTGCTTGTTTACGGGCTTTCACATTCAGCACATCGGTTTTAATCAGGCGGAACAAACTGCGGATGTTCTGCTTAACCGTACGACGTTCGTTTTCCAGCTGATACTCTGACGCGGCAAACTGTTTCGCTGCTTGTTTGCTCTGGCTGTATAACGAGCCACCCGCCAACAGCGGCACCGATAACTGTACTCCAATGGCGGTGGTTTCCTGATTGTAAGTGTCGTCGCTAGTAAAGGATGGTTGATCGCCATCGGTATAAGACGCTACCAGATTCACTGATGGTAAATGATTGGAGCGCGTGGCATTACGTTGCATGCGCACAGCTTCTTTGTTGGCTTCGGCCAGACGTAACCCTGCGTATTTGGCCATGCCAGACGCCAGCCATTCATCAGCAACCGCTGGTTGAGGCATCTCCATCGTTACTTCAGGACGCAATGGTGTCACGGTATCAAAATAGGTACCGGTTAAACGCTCCAGTGCTTCGTAGCTGATATCCAGGTTGGCTTCCTGACCCAGCAGGTTGACATAACTTAAGTCATAACCGGCCTGCGCTTCGTGTACTTCAGTGATTGCAATTAAACCGACATCAAAGCGTTGTTTGGTTTGCTCCAGTGAGCGCTTAACGGCTTTCTCTTCTGCCTGGGCAGCAGAAAGGTTGTCTTGCGCACGCAAAACATTGAAATAGCTCTGGGCACTGCGCAGCAGTAACTGCTGTTCTGCCAGCTGTAACTGGTAACCGGCGACATCATCGCCAGCAACCGCAGCCTGATAGGTGTACCAGCTGTTCAGGTTAAACAGTGCCTGAGAAGCTTGCAGCTGTAACTGACTCTGTTCGTAATCACGTTCTTCGGTGCCAATGCTGCCAGCGGGTAAATCCGATTCCACATCAATCTGAGTGATGCTGTAGTTCAGGCTTGCCTGGGGCAATAAACCACCACGGGCGGTTCCGACGTTATAGCTGTTGGCCTGACGATTGGCCCGGGCGGTGGCAATTTCGGCATCGTTGCTGACCGCATACTGATAAATGGTGCTAAGGTCGGCGGCGTGCGACAGGCTGCTGGCTAATACGGCAGCGCTGAGGGTCAGGATTTTTTTCATAAGGTCGGGCCTTTGGCATCCATGTGAAATAAAGTGGCTTGATTCTAGCAGAATAAATAAGGCTAAAAATGCCTTTATTGTTCCAGAATTAAAGACAGACTGTGCAAGGGTCCGGGTACTCTGCTGAATTAATGTTTTCAACAATCGGGGTTAACACAAGAGTCAACAAGCTAGAGAGTAAAGCATGACTGCGAGATCGAAAACCCCATGCGTTGTCAGACTGCTTAATAGCGTATTCTCTGGTGCTGTTTTTCTGAGAGTCCTTGTTTGCGATAGCCCGTATGGCGATAAGTGACTCGCTGGTTAGTTACATTTTTTATTTCCCTCAGTCAGCTTCTCTGGTTAGTCTGCGCCTGCTGTTTGATTTATTGAATGTTTGGCTGAGTGGCTGACGTAAACGGAGTCTGGCTTGTTACGCAAAAAACGATATGTTCCCGATTTGCAGGAGTTGTCATCGCTGGCAGAAAAAAATTTCCTGCGCTTTTTTAAACTGTTTCCGCAAATGGAAGCAGGCAGCGAGCGTGCGTTTATTATCAGTGGTTCCTCTGAACATCAGGCGCGGATTGTCATTCGCGTTGAAGAAGTACATCCCTACACCACGATGCTGGAAATTATTCAGCAGGGGCTGAGCCCGGAGTGGATTCAGCCCCCACGCATGCAAGTCCGCTTGTATCACGACGCCAATATGGCCGAGGTGCTGAGCTATCAGAACCAGAAACGTTTTGAAGGTCGTTACCAATACCCCAACCCAACCATGCGTTTGCCGGATGAGAAACTGCAGTTAAATCGATTTCTGGCAGACTGGCTGGATCATTGCCTACACTATGGTCATGTGGATACGCCGTTTGAATTTATGCCGGATTACAGCTGAAGTTTGTAAAACGCGGTAAAAAACGACGAAATCACCACAAAAATGTGAACCAGATCTCAGTTGACTTGAGCCTGGCTTGTATAAAGTGGAACGTGCTAACAATAAAAGGGAGTGGGCGCAGACGTGTTCTCACTGAAGACTAACGATTCCGTTCATCTGGTTCAGATCACAGATACCCATCTGAATGAACCGGAAGATGGCCATTTGCTGGGAATGCAGACACTGCATAGCCTGCAATGTGTGCTGGATCGTGTGCGCACGGAGCAATCTCATCTGGATGCACTGCTGGTGACCGGAGACTTGTCTCAGGATGGCTCGCTGCAGTCGTACCAGCATCTGCAGCGAGCACTGACTGCATTTTCTTGCCCTTCCTTCTGGCTCGAAGGCAATCATGATAATCCCACTCATCTGAACCGTATGGTTGATCCGCAGCAGAGCGGTAATCAACATCTTGAACGTCTGATTCATACCCCGCACTGGCAGATCATTATGCTGAATTCGCAGGTACCGGGTAAGGTCTATGGACATCTGGCTGATGACCAGCTGCAGTTGCTGGAGCAGGCGTTATCACAACAGCCGCAGCGTCATACGCTGGTGTGTTTTCACCATCACCCGGTCGAGATGGAGTGCGACTGGATTGACGGCATCGGCATCAATAATGCCGCCGATTTCTGGCAGGTTATTGATCGTCATGACAATGTTCGCGCGGTGCTCTGGGGCCATGTGCATCAGGACAGTGACCGGATGCGCGGTGATGTACGGTTATTATCCACCCCGTCTACGTGTGTGCAGTTTGAGCCTCATACTCATAATTTCTCGGTGGATCACCGGGCACCGGGTTATCGCCAACTGACATTACACGCCGATGGTCGCATTGATACGGTCGTCAGCCGGGTTGATGATATTGAATTTGAAGTGGATTATTCCGTTAAAGGGTATTAAACCAGTTAACGTTTGAGGTTCATTTTGTCAGCTTGTCTCTATTTACACGGTTTTCTGAGCTCGCCTTTATCGCAAAAAGCGCAACAGCTGGAAGCCTACTACCAGCACCACTTGCCACACGATTCACTGGTGATCCCTGAACTGCCTTTTGCGCCGGAACAGGCGATGCAGTTAGCCGAAAGCACTTTAAAACAGCTGCAACAACAGCATGATCAGGTGTATCTGATTGGCAGCTCTCTGGGCGGTTTTTATGCCACCTATCTGGCTGAAAAATATCAATTACCCGCGGTGTTGATTAACCCGGCGGTACGCCCGTTTGATTTGTTTGCCGATTATCTTGGCCCTAATACCCACTTCTATACCGGCGCTGTCCACGAACTGACGATGACACATATTGCTCAGTTACGGGCTCTGAATATCGAGCGCCTGAGTTCACCACAACATCTGTTGCTGCTGTTGCAGACCGGTGATGAAACACTGGATTACCGTCAGGCAGCGCAGCTTTACCAACGCTGCCCAGCTTGGCTTGAAGGTGGTGGCAATCACAGCTTTGAGCGTTTTATTGAGCGGATGCCGATGGTGCTGGAATTTGTTCGCCAGCATTATGAAAGCTAGCTCCAGACAGTCCTGACTCTTTGCGCTTAGTGGCGATATTTGTCCATAGCCACCCTGCGGCTGTGCTAGCCTGTGTAAATGGGGTTCACAATGGTGGTCGTGTGCAGAACAGAAGCACCATAAAACGTGTGTTTGCATTTTTGTTGCTGGCGCTGCTGAGTATGCTGGTGTATCGCTATGTCGTGGTGATTGCTGATCCGACCCAGGCGGTGCTGAAAGGCGATAGCACGGGAATTAAGATCACGGAAGGTTATCTGGTAGACCCGGGTCACAGTCTGACTTTGCCCGAGGTGATGCGTGACCCGGCTTTTGCAACAGACAGAAACCTTGAACAGGTTCCCTGGGGGTTCGGCCAGCAGGCTTATTGGCTGCGACTGAATCTTCACAATTCAACGACCCACGCTCAGACGCTGGTGGCGCACTTCTCCAATCCAATGCTTGAGCAGCTGACGGTTTATCATCGCCAAATTAATGAGCCGCAATGGCAGACAGCTAAGTTGGGTTGGCAAGCAACTGAACTGACAGTCAAACAACGTGCTATCCCTGCTTACGAAATGACTCTGCCAGCCGGAGCCAGTATGCAGCTGGTGGTGCGTATCGCCACGGCAGGTATTGCCAAAACACCGGTGGATATCTACTACAAAGATGATTTCACCAGCCTGACACAAATGACCTTTTTATTATGGGGTAGCTTTGTTGGCGTGCTGGTGGTGATGTCGCTGTTTAATCTGGTGTTGTATGCGGGCCTGAAAGACGGCGTCTACCTGGTTTATATCGGTTATATCGTCTCGGTGTTGATGATGCTGGGTGTGGTGATGGGTTTTGGTCACTATATCTTTCCGGAAACCGCGATGCGCTGGCTGCGCCTGCATATTGTGTCGGTCAATCTGTCGGTGGTGATTTGCACCTTGTCGTTTGCCCTGCTGTTTTTTGATGCCACGGATAAGCAAAGCCGTATTGTTCGCTGGTGTGTTCGTTATATCCAATTGTTGATTGCTCTGGCGGTTATTTTTCTGGTTGTACCGGAATATCTGGCGGCGCCGGTTTTCTTTGTTGCGCTGGCATTTTTATATCCGCTGATTGGACTGTTTCTGTTCCGCCAATTCAAACGTAAGCAGCGCTGGGCACGTTATTACCTGTTGTCGTGGATTCCTCTGGTGGTGGGAGGAGCGATTCAGCCGATGAGCTTAACCGGCGTGATTGAAGGCACGTTTCTGACCCTGCATTCGATGATGATTGGTGTTTCGATCGAAGTGGTGCTGATGGCCATGGGTCTTGCCAATCGTATGCAGTACAAAAAAGAACAAGCGCTGTTTAATGCGATACATGATCCGGGTACCCGCCTGCCGAATGCCACTCTGTTGGAACACCGCATTAAAGCCTTGGTACATAACCGCCAGCCGTTTGCTGTCTGCCTGATTGAAGTGGCTGACTTTTCCGCATTGCAGCCGTATATCAGCACCACAGATACTAACGATCTGATGGTGATGATCGCCCGGGTAGTGAATCGGGAGTTGTTATTTCAACCGCAGTTTCAGGTGTTGGAAGATGAACCACCACAGGTGCATAAACTGGCGCGTCTGAAAGATGGTTTGCTGGCGCTACTGATTACCGACGATGCGAACGGCAACAGCGAAGCGCTTCAGAGTATTCAGCAACAGCTGTCATCCGGTGCTCAGATTGGTGAATTGTATATTGCACTGGCACTGCGCTTTGGCTTGTCGGATTTTGGTTATCACAATGACGAGCAGGCGCTGGATGTACTGAAACAAGCACAGCAAGCGTTGGAACAAGCCAAATATTTACCCGCCGGTATCGCGTTTTATCATGCCGATCAGGCGTACAGTTTTGCTCAGCGGTTATCGTTGGCGGCGAGTTTACAGGCGGCATTGCGGCGTAATGAGCTGTCTTTGTATCACCAGCCACAGGTTGATCTGAACAGCGGTCAGGTGGACGGTTCGGAAGCGTTATTGCGCTGGCGACACCCGGAGCTGGGTTATATCCCACCGGTTGAGTTTATTCCGCTGGCAGAAGATACCGGCATCATTAATGAGATTACTCTCTGGGTGATTGACCGCGCTTGTCAGGATCTGGAGGTCTTTTCGGCACTGGGGCATGAGCAACATAATGTGTCGGTGAACATCAGTGGCAAAGACATTGCCGAGCCGGGCTTTCTCGACAATGTGCAGACGATTCTGCAACGCCATCGTTTTCCTCTGTCGAACCTGACGTTTGAGTTAACGGAATCGGCCACGGTGAACGATTTTCATCTGTTAACCGAGAGTCTGCATGCATTGGCTGCGATGGGGGTTCAGATAGCCATTGATGATTATGGTACCGGTTATTCGTCGCTGTTTTATATCTCAGAGCTGCCGTTTACCGAGCTGAAAATTGATAAAAGTTTTGTGTCGGATATGGATGTCTCTCCGCGTCATCACACCATTGTGAAAACCACCATTGAAATGGCCAAAAGCATGGGCTTAAAAGTGGTGGCCGAGGGGGTTGAGTCGGCAGCTGTTGAAACTCTGCTACACGAACAGGGCTGCCATATTGTTCAGGGGTTTTATTATCAGAAGCCGATTCCGCTCGATCGCTATCTGGCGTGGCTGGCAAACCGGCAGTAGCAACTGCATGTGTAATTGCATTAGGAATTAGCGCCGTCGCGGTTATACTGGACGAATTCTGGATTGATAAACTGACACTCATGACGACCAAACAATATACCGCCTCTTCGATTGAAGTTTTAAGTGGCTTAGACCCGGTTCGTAAACGCCCCGGTATGTACACCGATACCACTCGGCCGAATCATCTGGCGCAGGAAGTAATTGATAACTCGGTGGACGAAGCGTTAGCCGGTCATGCCAGCACCATCGAAGTCACCCTGCACGGCGATGGTTCCATGACCGTGCTGGATGATGGCCGTGGTATGCCTACCGATATTCACCCGGAGCATGGTGTCTCTGGTGTTGAACTGATTCTGACCCAGCTGCACGCGGGTGGTAAATTCTCCAACGATAATTACCAGTTCTCCGGTGGTTTGCACGGTGTTGGTGTGTCGGTGGTGAATGCCTTATCCAAAGTGCTGGAAGTGACCATCTGGCGTGATGGCCAGGTACAGCGTATTGGTTTCCAGAACGGTGACAAGGCGCTGGATCTGCAGGTCGTTGATAGTTGTGGCAAAAAGCGCACCGGTACCAGTGTCCGTTTCCTGCCAGACCCGCAATACTTTGATTCGTCGAAGTTCTCAGTGCCCCGGTTAAAACACGTACTGCGTGCCAAAGCGGTATTGTGTCCGGGGCTGCGCATTAAATTTAATGCGCCCAATGCCGAAGACAGTGCCGAGTGGTACTACGAAGACGGCCTGAAAGATTATTTAAAAGTCAGCTCTACCGGTTACGAAACCCTGCCCGCCGAGCCGTTTACCGGCACCATGACCGGCGAAACAGAAGGTGTGGACTGGGCGGTGCAATGGCTGCCGGAAGGTGGCGAGTTGTGTCAGGAGAGTTACGTTAACCTGATTCCCACGGCTCAGGGCGGAACCCACGTTAACGGTTTCCGTTCCGGTTTATTAGACGCGCTGCGTGAGTTTTGTGAATTCCGCAATTTATTGCCGCGTGGTGTGAAATTAACCCCGGATGATTTATGGGAGCGTTGCTCTTATGTGTTATCGGCCAAATTAGCTGATCCACAGTTTGCCGGGCAAACCAAAGAGCGCTTATCGTCGCGCGAAGCGTCATCCTTTATCTCTGGTGTGGTGAAAGATTCGTTTGCGCTGTGGTTAAACGAACACACCGCCGAAGCGGAATTGCTGGCTGAAATGGCGATCTCCAGCGCTCAGAGTCGGTTACGCAAATCGAAAAAAGTAGCGCGCAAAAAGATCACTCAGGGCCCGGCTCTGCCAGGGAAGCTGGCGGACTGTACTGGCCAGGACAGTGAACGCACCGAACTGTTTCTGGTGGAAGGGGACTCGGCTGGTGGTTCGGCCAAACAGGCGCGTGACCGTGAGTTTCAGGCCATCATGCCGCTGAGAGGCAAGATCTTGAATACCTGGGAAGTGGATTCCGGAGAGATTCTGGCCTCGGAGGAAGTCCATAATATTGCTGTGGCTTTAGGAATTGATCCCGCGACCGATAACCTAGATGGGTTACGTTACGGCAAAATCTGTATTCTGGCGGATGCCGACTCGGACGGATTACACATTGCGACACTGTTATGCGCCTTGTTTGTTCGTCATTTCCGTAAGCTGGTGGCAGAAGGTCATGTGTTTGTAGCGATGCCGCCGCTGTACCGTATTGATGTGGGCAAGGATGTGTATTACGCCCTGGATGAGGCGGAAAAAGCCGGTGTGCTGGAGCGCATCAAAGCCGAGAAAAAACGCGGTAAGGTGAATGTGCAGCGCTTTAAAGGTTTGGGTGAAATGAACCCAATGCAGTTGCGTGAAACCACGATGGACCCGAATACCCGCCGTCTGGTGCAATTGTCACTGGAGCCGGGTGATGGTACTAATGAATTGATGGATATGTTGCTGGCGAAGAAACGGGCGTCTGATCGCAAGAGCTGGTTAGAAACCCGTGGTAACGAGGTCGAAATCGCC
This sequence comes from Bacterioplanoides sp., assembly GCF_965226395.1. Lineage (GTDB taxonomy): Bacteria > Pseudomonadota > Gammaproteobacteria > Pseudomonadales > Oceanobacteraceae > Bacterioplanoides. Next base: position 1,799,948 of record NZ_OZ245358.1, read on the forward strand.
TGAGCCTATTCCTCCGGTCACCGGCCTGATCGCTGCGTGACCACTGTCTGACACGGAAGGAATGACCCATGCAGGTACAACGTTTGGCATCGTATTTTCTCGGCCTTGGCGGGCTGTTGTATGCTGCTGGTGTCTGCGCCTGGGAAATGGAAGTCTCAGCATCTGCTCCACTCTCCTCAACCAATCACTGGCTGTGCCTGCTGCTGGGCATGTTATTACTGCTGTTATTCAGCGCTTTATTCTTCTGGGCCGGTAAACAGGTTCAGCGTCGCAAAGCATCCGAACGGCTGCTGGATTCCAGAACTGAGCTGATCAGCAGCATGTTAAATGCTCTGCCAGAGATTATTTTTTATAAAGATAACGAAGGCATTTATCGCCACGGCAATACCCGCTTCTCCGATTTTATGGGAGGCCGGGTGGAAGATCTGCTTGGCAAAACCGACTTTGAAATTTTTGATCATGAAACATCGCGCTTTTTCCGGCAGATGGATCGTGAAGCCATCGAAGCCGGTCGTTCCAAGGTTAATGAGGAATGGGTCGAAGGCGGGGATGGCAATCATCGCCTGATGGAGACGCATAAGTCGCCGCTGTTTGACCATAACGGCGACTGTATTGGTGTACTGGGTTATTGCCGGGATATTACGCTGCAGCGCCAGAGTGAAGAAAACCTGCAACACATTGCCTATCACGATCCGCTCACCAATCTGCCGAATCGCTTACGCCTGGCGGAACGTCTCGACTATGCCCTGCAACTCAGCAAACGCGACAGTGAGTTATTGGCGGTTATCTTTCTTGATCTTGATCGTTTTAAACACATCAACGACACCCTCGGTCATGCGATTGGTGATGTTTTATTAAAGGATGTGGCCCAACGGCTGCGTGAAAGTGTGCGCGAGTCGGACATCTGTGCCCGCTTGGGTGGTGATGAGTTTGTGGTGGTGCTGACGCAGATGAATTCCCGGGTGGAAATTGAGAAAAAATGCCAGCAATTACTGGAAACCATTGCCAAACCCTATCAGCTGCAAAGCCATCAGGTCACTGTCTTCACCAGCGCCGGTATCAGTTATTTTCCGGATCATGCCGCCACGCCAGATCAGTTAATCCGGGATGCTGACTCGGCTTTGCAGGCGGCCAAGGGAGAAGGACGCAATCGTTATTATGTCTTCCGTGAAGAACTGAGTCAGAATCAACATTCTTATCGCAGTCTGGAGCAGGATTTACGCCTGGCTTTTGATCGTGGTGAGTTCTCTCTGGTGTATCAGCCGCAGTTTCGTCTGGGCGAAAACCACCCGCGGCGGATCGAAGCGCTGGTGCGCTGGTCTCACCCACAGCGTGGTAATATCTCTCCTCATGACTTTATTCCAATTGCCGAAACCAGTGGCCTGATGACCGAACTAGGCCTGTGGGTTATTGAAACTGCCTGCCTGCAGTTTCTCAGCTGGAAAAAACAAGGCGTGCCGCTGGATCGGGTGGCAGTGAACGTGTCGGCCATGCAGTTCAGCGCTCAGTTTGCCGATCAGATTATTGCTTTGTTGCAGCGTCTGGAATTTGATCCGCAGTGGCTGGAGTTGGAAGTGACAGAATCACTGATGATGTCGGTCACCACTGAAGTGTCGCAGCAATTGCAGCGACTGCATCAGATCGGCATTGAGTTTGCGATTGACGATTTTGGTACCGGTTATTCCAGCCTCAGTAAAATCAAAGCTCTGCCGCTGAATGTGCTGAAAATCGATCAGTCGTTTGTGCGCGATATTAACGACGATGTCAGTGACTATGAGATTGCCCGGGCCATTATTCTGATGGCAAAAAGCCTCGGACTTACCGTGATTGCTGAAGGAGTGGAAAACCGGGAACAGGAGCAAACATTGAAACGACTGGGGTGTGAGTGGGTGCAGGGCTTTTATTATTCTGCCCCTATGGATGCCTCACGTTTTTTCCGGCGCTACTGCCAATGATGCAGTCGCGCCTTTGATTCAGGCAGGTTAGCCTTAATCCTTACGGGTCAGTGATAAAAAGCCGCCCAGGGCCAGCAGCAATAATGCACAGGCGACCAGAATCGCCACCGGATAATACAGGTTGCCGGCTAATTCCAGCTGACTGTATTTGATGATCATAATCAGTGCTTCCAGCACCAGTGCAATACACACGGTACCAACAAAACGGGTGATGGTACGGCGCATGGTCTGAAAGATATTGCCGCCGTTTTCTTCGGCGGTGTACTCCTTGCCCACCCCCAGCCCCAGCTCATACATCGCCAGCGCAATCACCAGAGTATTAATCGACTTAATCACCAGAGTGACCATATCGACATCCGGATCTGCCAGCCCTCCGAGGAAGATCTGAAATGAAGAAACAACCAGAGTAATGGCAATAATATGAAACAGCCCGGAGAACAGATACGCCGCCCCGAACTTATAAAAACGCAACATGATGATTCCTTATGCTAAACATGTGGTTAACGGCTGTTTGATACGGCGAGTATAAACCAACAATAACCCCTTGAGTGATGCTGAATGTCATGGTTTCTGCGCTTGTGTCGATTCGGGTAAGGATTGCGTAACGCTGGCATTGCTCAAGGCTGGCGACTGGGTCACAATCAGCACCAACTTTGTTCGATGAATTCTATTGATTGCGAGTCTTATGACGGATCAGATCAGTTACACAGACGACGGCGTTGAACGCCAGTCGCTGAAACAATATACCGAAAACGCGTACCTGAATTATTCCATGTACGTGATTCTCGACCGCGCATTACCCCATGTGGGCGATGGCCTGAAGCCGGTTCAACGCCGTATCGTCTACGCCATGAGCGAGTTGGGGCTGAAGCACACCGCCAAATACAAGAAGTCAGCCCGTACCGTGGGTGACGTATTGGGTAAATACCATCCGCACGGCGACAGTGCTTGTTACGAAGCCATGGTGCTGATGGCCCAGCCATTTTCCTACCGCTACCCATTAGTGGACGGTCAGGGCAACTGGGGTGCACCGGACGATCCTAAATCCTTCGCTGCCATGCGTTATACCGAAGCCAAGTTAGCCGGTTACGCCGAAGTGCTGTTGAGTGAGTTAGGCCAGGGCACGGTGGAATGGCAGCCGAACTTTGACGGCACCATGGATGAACCCAGCACCTTACCAGCGCGTTTGCCGAATATTCTGTTAAATGGCACGACTGGAATCGCGGTGGGGATGGCGACCGATATTCCGCCGCATAATGTGCGCGAAGTGGCGAGTGCCTGTATCCATTTATTGGATGACCCTAAAGCCGATATTGATGCGTTATGTGAGCACGTTCAGGCCCCTGATTTCCCAACCGATGCCGAAATCATCACCCCCAAAGATGATCTGCGTAAGTTATATCGCAGCGGCAAAGGCAGCGTAAAAATGCGCGCGGTCTACACCGTGGAAGATGGCGATATCGTGGTGACGGCGTTACCACACCAAGTATCTGGGGCAAAAATTCTGGAGCAAATCGCGGCACAAATGACGGCGAAAAAGCTGCCATTGGTTACGGATCTGCGCGACGAATCGGATCATGAAAATCCAACCCGATTAGTGATTGTTCCTAAATCTAATCGCGTCGATACCGATGCGGTGATGGCGCATTTATTTGCCACCACCGATCTGGAAAAAAACTATCGCGTGAATATGAACGTGATTGGTTTGGATGGCCGCCCGCAGGTGAAAAACCTGCAAATGATGTTAACGGAGTGGTTGGAGTATCGTACCGGTACTGTCCGTCGTCGTTTGCAACATCGCCTGGATAAAGTATTAGCGCGACTGCATATCCTTGAAGGTATGCTGGTGGCCTTCCTGAATATCGACGAAGTGATTGAAATCATCCGTACCGAAGACGAGCCCAAAGCGGTGCTGATGCAGCGTTTTGGTGTGTCGGATATTCAGGCCGAAGCCATCCTTGAATTAAAATTACGTCACCTTGCCAAGCTGGAAGAAATGAAAATCCGTGGTGAGCAGGACGAGTTAGAAAAAGAGCGTGACTCGTTAGAAAAAACCTTGGGTTCTGAGCGTCGTTTAAAAACGCTGATCAAAAAAGAATTAACCGCAGACGCAGAAAAATACGGCGATGATCGCCGTTCGCCTGTTGTCGTTCGTGGTGAAGCCAAAGCTTTCTCAGAAACTGAACTGGTATCGGCAGAATCCATCACTGTGGTGCTGTCGGAAAAAGGTTGGGTACGTGCGGCCAAAGGCCATGATATCGATGCCGAAAATCTGAATTATAAATCCGGTGACCAATATTTATTATCGGCTCCGGGTAAGAGTAATCAGAACGCCGTCTTTATCGACAGCACGGGTCGCTCCTATGCGCTACCAGCACACACCTTGCCATCGGCCCGGGGTCAGGGCGAGCCATTAAGTGGCCGCTTAACCATACCGACGGGTGCACAATTCCTTGGGTTAGTGATGGGGCCAGACTCCGATCAGTACCTGATGGCAACGGATGCGGGCTACGGCTTTATTGCTAACCTCGGCGATATGCAGAGTAAAAATAAAGCCGGTAAAAACCTGCTGACGGTGCCGGATAACGCCCGGGTGTTAATTCCTGCAAAAATTATCAATCCGGAAAAAAGCTGGATTGCCGCGGTCAGTAACGAAGGCCGTATGCTGGTGTTCCCAGCCGCCGATGTACCCGTGATGGCGCGTGGTAAAGGCAATAAGATGATTAATATTAATTCAGCCAAGGCTGCCGCCCGGGAAGAATTAATGGTCGCTTGTGTCGCCTTCAGCGAAGACGACACCATTCTGGTATACGCCGGTAAGCGTCATATGAAACTCAAGTTTGCCGACCTGGAGCATTACCAGGGTGAACGTGGCCGCCGTGGTAATAAACTACCGCGTGGCTTCCAGAATGTGGATGCGATGGAAGTGGTGCGTAAGGAAGACTGATTCCTGCTTCTCACAACAGGCTCTCAGAAGATAACGAAGAGAGCCTGTTCTATTTTATTAATTCGACTCTGTCTCAAAAGGATGTGTTATGACGTCATTATGTCACTCAATGATTGTGGCTTTCTTGCTGATCAGTAGTCTGGCTCAGGCAGCCAGCTTTGATTGTTCCCAAGCGACGACCTCAACTGAAAAAGCTATTTGCTCAGATGCCGCAGTATCACAACTGGATAGTGAGCTGGGGCGGCTTTATGGTCAGCTGGAAAAAGAAGATTCGTTAACTCAGGCTCAACGTAGCTGGGTGTTACAGCGTAATCAGTGTTTGGATTCCAATTGCCTGAAACAGAAATATCAGCAGCGAATTAAGCAGTTGAAACAAGCATTCATGGCGCAGCAGTATAAGGGGCAGCCGCAAAAGATCAGTACCATCAAAGAAGAAAGCTGGAACAATGGGCCAGCAATTGTGGTACGTGTAACCGTTCCTGTTGATGCCAGTAGTAATTGGCGTCAGACATTATCTCTGCAAATGGATAATGTTGCGTTAAACCCACAAGATTGGGTGTTAGACAGTAATGGATTGGCGCTGATCTACCCTTTTATCGAACCAGATCGTGAATTTAAGGTAAAGATTAAGCCAGGGTTGAAAGCGGTTAATGGCCGCACCTTGGTGCAACCCGGTGATGCCAGTTTCCGTAGCCGTCGTACACAACCAAGTGTCAGCTTTAATGGTGATGGTTATGTGTTATCGGATGCACTGCGCCGAGCGTTACCAGTGACAACGTTAAATGTGAATGAGGTGGATCTTGAGATTTTCCGAATTCAGCCGGAGCTTATTGGCCAGTGGATTCATTATTCTCATCAACAGCGCGAAGGCAGTTATAGTCTGAATCGCTTTGCACAAGAAACCGAGATGGTTTTTAGTGGTCGTTTTCCGATTGAACACCAGCGTAATCAGCGAACGACAACTAATCTGGATTTATCAGAAATAGCGGCATTGCAGCAGAGTGGTGCGTATGTTGCCGTGCTGTCATCTCCAGGCTTATATAAAAGCCGCTTTTCAACTAACTTTTTTACGATCAGCGATATTGGTTTAAGCGTACGCCGTAATAGTAAAATAATGCGTGTTAATGCTAACTCAATTAAAACCGGTGAACCCCTTCCGGATATATTATTAAGCATCTATAACGGGAAAAAACTACTGGGTCAGCAACCAACGAATGCATTGGGCGAAGCCGAGTTTGAGTCTTTTTATAGTAAAGGCAATACACTGGTTGCCCAGCAGGGCAAGCAATATACGGTTATAGATTTTAAGCATAGCCCGCTCGATTTATCAGCATTTGAAAACCCAACAACACGCCATCAGTCATTGCAGGTATTTTCATGGGGGCCAAGAAACCTGTATCGCCCGGGTGAAACGGTTGATGTTTTTGCGTTATTAAAAGATTTTGACGGGAAAAAAACTGCCCCCCTGCCACTGGATGTTGCACTGTATGATGCGACATCCAACCGTGTTGTTAAACGTACGCTAAGCCCCTCCCGTAGTGGCCGTTATGAGTTCAGCTATAAACTTGATGATAACGTCAAAACTGGTAACTGGCGGCTTGAATTCAGTAGTGAAGGCTCAAAAGAGCTGCGCCACCGTTATGAATTTTCCGTTGAAGAGTTTATGCCAGAACGTCTGAAACTGACTTTGTTTGATGGTGATGACAAAGCGTATCGTCAAACGGCCAGTAAAGATGAGGTTAACATTCCGTTGCTGGGTGAATATTTATATGGAGCCCCGGCTTCTGGCAATAAATACGATGCGCTGGTGATTGCTGAATTAGAAAAGCATCCGTTTGAGCAATGGAAAAGCTATTACTTTGGTCTTGCTCAGGAAAAAGTAAGACCCCGACAACAAAAAATTTATTCATCGAAACTTGATGACTCAGGTAAAGGCGAGATAAAAATTCCGATGAATCAATGGCGTAATATTAAATCGCCACTGTCTCTGATCGCGAGTGTCAGTTTATATGAAAGTGGTGGTCGACCTGTCACCCGGCGTACGGTTGTCACAAATATCCTCAGTGAGGAACTGATTGGTTTGGAGCCTCAGTTTGATGGAAGAGCAGATGATAATAGCCGTGCCACATTTAAAGCTATTTTGACCGACAATCAGGGCAAGTTGCTATCAGGCAATCACTACCAATACCGGTTAATACGTGAAAACCGGAACTATTATTGGCGTTACAGCGATTCTCGTGGCTGGAGTTGGGAATATGATCCATTACATTACGAAGTATTTTCCGGCAGTCTGGAGTTTGATGGGCAGGTGCCCGCAGTGTTTACCGTCCCGGTCGAGTGGGGGCGTTATCGCCTCGAGGTACAGGATAAACGTGGCAATATTATAACCACGCATCGGTTTTCTACCCGTTGGAGTGGCTGGGGCTATAACAACTCAGACAGTATGAAGCCGGATCAGGTGATGATGCAGTTGGATCGTGATGTATACCAACCTGGTGAGCGCGCGACTTTAACTGTGATTCCGGCTGTTGATGGCCTGGGTTTTATAACGTTGGAATCGAATAATGAAATTCTGTGGCGTCAGCAACTGAATGTCAGCGCTAAAGGCACGGATATTCAGATTGATATTGATAAAAACTGGCAACGCCATGATTTATATTTTACCGCAACAGTACTGACCCCCGGTGATATGAAACATGCTGTAGCGCCAAAACGCGCGCTTGGATTATTGCATTTGCCATTACAACGCCCGGATGCTGCGTTGAATATTGAAATTAAAGTGCCTGAACGGGTACAACCCAAACGTAGTGTTACAGCGGAACTGCAAATGACGGCAGATTTTGATCCGGCATCAGATGTCTGGGTCAGCCTGGCGGCCGTGGACGTGGGAGTGTTGAATATCAAACGTTTCCAGACACCTGATCCGCTATCGTATTGGTTCAGCCCGCGTCGCTATGATTATCAGTTATATGATGTGTATGGAAAAATTATCGAAAATGCTGGATTTGATTATTCCTCACAGCGTTTTGGCGGCGGACGCTTTAAAAAGTCCGCAGCAGAATTAGTCCGTGGCGGAGATAAGCCAAAAAATGACGTACAAATTATCTCGCTACAAGCGCAAGCAATTCGTTTTGATTCCGATGGAAAAGCCAGTGTTGAATTAGAAATCCCTGACTTTAACGGCACGTTGCGCTGGATGGCTGTCGCCTGGTCTGACAATGCATATGGCAGTAACGAAGCTGAAATGCAGGTGGCAGATGCTCTGGTCACTCAGTTATCTCGCCCGAGATTTCTGGCACCCGGTGATACGTCAGAAATATCATTGGATTTATCGAATCAATCCGGAGCACAACAACAGTTCAAGGTAGAATTTTCGGTTGAAGGTGTATTACAGGCACAACAATGGCAGCAAGAAGTAGACCTGGCTGATAAACAGAGAAAAGTACTGAACTTCCCGATAACCGCTGAAAAAATCGGAAAAGGCTCTATTCATGCCAGGGTTGTTAATGTCGATAACACAATCGAAATTGATAAAGCCTGGTCGATCTATACTCGTTCAGCTTATCCGTCGGTTATCCGTAAACAAATGGCAGTTATTGAGCCGGGTGCACCCTGGCAACCGACGTTGAGCGTCGAAGGATTAATTCCGGACAGTGTTCAGGCCCGATTGGCTATTTCATCACAACCTCCCATTGATATCGGCAGTCATTTTGATGCGTTATTGCGTTATCCATACGGCTGTACCGAACAGACAACCAGTAGTGGTTATCCCTGGGTATCGGTTACGCCGGAATTGGCAGAACGTTTTAAACTTAAAGAAAAGATTGAGAAACAATTTAAGGCCGGGTTTGATCAGGCATTTCGTCGTGGCCAGATGGAAGCAGCCGTTGACCGGTTATTAAAACGTCAGGGCAACTCCGGTGGTTTTGCTTTATGGAGTAATAGTGGCAATGAAATTAACTGGCTGACCGTTTATGTTACTGATTTCCTGACAGCCGCCCGTGATGCCGGAGCAAAAGTTCCTCATTCATCTTTACAGAGGGCAACACAACGTTTGCGCAGCTATCTGTCGGGCAGCACCAATATTCACTACTCTTACTCGGATTCTCAGGAATATTATCGCTTTGCCACTCAGGCATATGCTGCTTATGTACTGGCACGATCGAATCAGGCATCACTGTCGCAGTTACGTCGTTTATATAAACAGCAGGAAAATACCGATGCCCGTTCCGGGTTACCCTGGGCTCACCTGGGTTATGCGTTACAAAAAGCCGGTGATAATGAATTAGCAAAAAAAGTGTTTAATAAAGCGAAGTTAACGGGCTACCGTAAAGGCTATTACGGTTATTATGGCAGTGAGTTACGCGATGCTTCTCTGTTGTACGCCGTTCTGGCAAAAGCCGGTGTTGCGGAAGGTCAACAGTTATTGGCTATCTTTGATATTGCCCGCCAGCGCACCTGGTTAAGTACTCAGGAACGTAATGCGTTATTCCAGGCTGCGATTGCCAGTACACTCGACCAACAAGGTACAACAGAAGCCTTGCTGGCGACCTCTGACTTTAAGCAGGAAATCTCTGAAAAAGGGATTTTCTCCAGCTTGATTGATTATGCCCAACTGAACTCTATTGAGAATATCAGCAGCCGTGATAGCACCTTGTATGCGTCACTGGAATTAATTGGGGAGCATCAAGTCCCGCCAACGCCATATTCAAACGAAATTGCAATTTCGCGCGATTATTTTGATGTGGATGGCAAACCACTTCAATTACAGCAGTTAACTGCGGGTGATCTGGTATTAGTGAGGCTAACCGTTTCTGCTGGGCGTTCATTACCGGATGCGCTGGTTGTCGATTTATTACCGGCTGGCTTGGAATTAGAAAATCAGAACCTGGCAGATGCCAGTGTTGATATGTCAAAACTGATGATTGATGGCAGACGTGTTGCCGACTGGCAGTCTCAGAGTCAGGTGGAACATATGGAATACCGTGATGACCGCTTTGTTGCTGCCGTACCGTTGAACGAATATCGCAGTCGCGAGCTATTTTATTTGGCGCGTGCCGTCACTCCGGGAGAATACCGTGTGCCACCGCCATATGCAGAAGATATGTATCGACCGTTTTATCACGCACTGGGTACAGCGCCAGGAACGTTAACCATTAAGCCGTAACAAATGGTATTAACAAGCTATCGCCGTTTATGGGTTCTGCCGGCTCTGATTTTGGTTATCGGGCTGGCAGATCGTCTTTTCCCGGCCGATTTATACCCTCGCCAGGGTGCTCAGATCATTGTTGATAGTCAGGGTGAGCCGTTGCGGCGTTTTGCTGATGAGCAGGGCGTCTGGCGTTATCCGGTTACACAATCGGAGGTGTCGGAGTATTACCTTAACGCTCTGCTCACCTACGAAGACCGTTGGTTTTATCAACACCCTGGCATCAACCCCATCGCTTTAGGCCGGGCATTATTTCAATGGCTGAAATATGGGCGGATTATTTCTGGTGGTTCGACACTCACCATGCAGGTTGCACGGTTGCGTTATCCACAATCAGCCGGTGGCCAGCATGGGTTAGGTGGAAAGTTCATCCAGCTATTACGCGCCTTACAGCTGGAATGGCATTTCTCTAAAAAAGAAATTCTGCACTACTATCTCAATCACGCTCCCTTTGGTGGCACCATCGAAGGTGTGGAAACCGCCAGCCGACATTATTTCGGCCACAGTGCTCGCTGGTTAACTCAGGCACAAGCTGCGTTACTGGCAGGCTTGCCCCAGGCTCCAAGTTATTACCGGCCAGATCGTCATCCCCAGCGGGCGTTACAGCAACGCAATAAAGTTTTACAACGCCTTGCCTGGTTTAAGGTTATCAGCAATGAAGAGCGGTTGCGGGCTCAACAGGAAGATTTGAGTTTGAATGTGATGTCGGCTCCGGTTCATGCTCCACTCTTGTCCCGGCAATTAGCGAATCAATATTCACACCTCCAGAGAATTGATAGTTTTATCCATCGTGACCTGCAATTAACGGCACAGCAAATTGCGGCAGATAATCGTTTCTTATTACCCGATGGTGCATCGGTTGCGATGCTGGTAATGGAACATGGTAATGGCAATATCAAAGCACATGTTGGCTCGGCTGAGTTTTCCGATCACAGCCGATTTGGTCATATCAATATGGTGCAGGCTTTACGTTCACCGGGTTCAGCATTAAAACCCTTTATTTTTGCCCGTGCTTTGGATCAGGGCTTAATTCACAGCGAAAGTCTGTTGATGGATGTACCACTGGCGTTTAACGATTATCGGCCAACCAACTTTGATGTGGGATTCAGCGGAGCCGTAAGTGCCAGCGAAGCGTTACAGAAATCGTTGAATATTCCGGCGGTGCAGTTATTGGATCAGATTGGAGCGCGAGCATTTTATGCCTGGCTGCAATCGGCCAATGCACAATTAACATTACCCGCAGGTGTTGCTCCAAGTTTAGCCATGTCGCTGGGGGGAGTAGATGTGCGCTTGAGTCACCTGGTGAGTTTGTATTCGTCACTGGGTAATAGTGGCAATGTGATTGTGCCGCGATTTTCTTCACAGCAGGTCAGTTCGGTCGTTAGGCCTTTGATGTCGTCTGAGGCGGCCTGGATTGTTCGCGATATGTTACTTCAGGGGGATCGCCAACGCCCAGGTGTGGCTCAACCCTTGGCATTAAAAACGGGTACCAGCTCCGGCTATCGGGATGCCTGGGCGTTGGCTGTTACCGATCATTATACCGTTGGCGTGTGGGTCGGAACGCCGGACAATGCCACGATGAGTGGTCATTATGGCGCGCAAACAGCGATACCATTATTAAGGGCATTAGTAGCGCGCTTACCTGACAATCATAAGTCTGCGGTGATTCAACGTCGGCCTGATAATGTGGCGGCGCAGGAAATTTGCTGGCCTGTCGGCACTGCCAGGCAAACACTTTCACCAGAGATGTGCGATCAGGTCAGAACGGCCTGGACCATCGACCAGAAAACTCCATTAACTCTGATGCAGATCAGTTCACACCCACAGCAGGATGCCAAGCCCTGGGTGGATACGTTATTAGCCAGTGATTCAGGTTTACGTGTTGATCTGGGGTGTGTGGAAAGTACCCAAACACACACCTCCCCCCGCTGGCCTGCTGCGTTACAACACTGGATCAATCCGGACTGGCGTACAGAGCAGAGAATACCTGCTCTCGATCCGCGTTGTGCACCCTATCAAGCACTGCTGCCTGTCTCGCGGGTAGAAATTCAGGGAATTGAAGACCACCAGCGTATTAAGCGTCATCAATCCACAACCGAAAAACCACGGCTACGCGCTCGGGTTATAGGAGGGCAGCCAGATTGGTATTGGTTTTTAAATGGAGAATTATTACCCCAGAAAAGTCGATATGTGACTCTGCCATTACTCGTCCCTGGTTATTATCAGCTTAGTGTGGTTGATCAGGCAGGACAGGGGGATCGTGTTGAGTTTGTGGTAGAGCCAGATGGAAGCTAGCGGTTGATGCGTTAGCTCACCTCAAACAAACGGAAGCAAAACTCCTTGGTGGTTTTGCTTTTTTTCTCATTCCAGTTCTGTGGAAATTCCGGCTTTAAATTCGCTTCATGTTCGACATACACCAGCGCACCCGGCAATAAGCGCAGTTTCTCAATCGACGGTTGCAGCAGGTTTTTACCAAAGGGTGGATCGAGGAAAACCAAATCATAAGGCTCTGGGTTTTGTTCCAGCCAGTTGAGTGCATCACCGGCCCATACCTGAGCATTTTTTGCTTGTAGGGTTTGCAGGTTCTCTTTTAATTGCAGCGCGGCTTTGGCATTTTTTTCCAGAAAAATCACTTCTTTGGCGCCACGGGAAAGGGCTTCAAAGCCCAGTGCGCCACTGCCGGCGAAGGTGTCTAGTACGCGTGCGCCTTCGACATCAAATTGCAGCCAGTTAAAAACGGTTTCGCGCACCCGGTCCATGGTGGGTCGTAAGCCATCCACCGCCGGGAAACGTAATCGCCGCGAACGCCATTGGCCGCCGATAATCCGAAGCTGTTGGGTGGGGGTGGATTTACTCACGCTGTGTTCCTATTGAGGTTTTATACAGTCTAGATAGTCACTGGCAGCAAACTTCTGGCTATCGCCCAGTGCCTGGTAAAGCGCCTGATAATAATCCGACGGCGGGCGATGGTAGGCAATGTCGGTTTGAATGTCGAGCTGGCCCGGATTAGAGAGCCATTGCTGGCGCAGTTGCTGGGTATGCTGTAAGCGGAAATCCTGCCATTGCTGGCGATTGGGAAGTGGCTTTTCCTGATTGATTGACCCGGACTGACTCCAGTGCTGGCGAAACCACAATGAGCCCGCGGCAAAGGTTTGTTCACAGTGAGTAACGGCGGACGGTATTGGCAGTGTGTGAGGTTGCAGCTGCAAGCGTTGAATTAAAAAGGCAGCGATGCCCTGCATCTCTGTTTTGGCCCAGGGGCCTTGCAGCAGAATCACCAGCGTGTCGTGTAACGCTTTGTTTGCGGCTAACGCTTTGAGTTCAGCGCTCCATTGCTGGGCGTTTAACGGAATATCGAGCTGGGTTTGGTTGGCGAATACGATCCGGGCTATACCTTGTGGTTGACTGACTTGTTGCCACTTCACCGAAATGCCCTCCTGAGATAGCCAGCTTTGCCAGTGGTTATCGTGTAGCGGGGGCAGTGTTAATGCCTCAAGTGGTTCCATTTCCGGGTCACTCTGGCCCAGGTGAATCCAGCTGACGGAGGCAAAACAGACAATGATGATGATATTCAGGGTTCGGCGGCTGAATCTCACGTCCGCATCCTTATTCATAATGGGGTTTAGTGGTAGGATAGCGGACTTTACTCCTCGCGGCTGGCCAAGTATCAGCCGGATAGCATCTGATTAAGTGCGAGCAACCGATGTTTAATTTTTTTAAGCGCAAAAAAAACGCGCCAGAAGCGCAAAAACCTGCTGAAGATCAGGTGGTCGAGACTCAAGACCAAACCCAGGAACAAGCCCAGGAGCTAGTTCAAGAACAGGCTCAGAAACCAGCGGAATCCGCTGTTGATCATGCCGCTGAGATTGAAACAGCCGTGCAGGCCGTGGAAGAGGTTGTGGCCGAAGAGCAGGCACTCACTCAGCCTGACGTTGAACGGGAAACAGCTGAACAGGAAAAAGCTGAGCCGGTTGTCGAAGCCGTTGCCGCCCCCACTCCTGAATCAACTCCAGAACCAGAACCCAAAGCCGAAGAGAACAGCGAAGCGCTGACCTTCTTTGAAGAAGCCACTGAGCAACAAGCACCGAAAGAAGAGAAGAAAAAAGGCTTGTTTGGCCGTATCCGTGCTGGCCTGAGCAAAACCCGCAGCGGTTTGGTGGATGGTTTGGCTGACCTGTTGGTGGGTAAGAAAGAGATTGATGATGACCTGCTGGAAGACCTCGAAACTCAGCTGATTATGGCCGACGTGGGCATGGAAGCGACGCAGGAAATTATGGAGCGCTTAACCGGCCGAATTTCCCGTAAAGAGTTAAGCGATTCTGATGCTCTGTTTGAAGCATTAATCGAAGAGCTGCGCACTATGCTGGATGTCGCTCAGCAGCCTCTGGTGGTGGACAGCGAAAAGTCACCGTACGTGATTCTGATGGTGGGCATTAACGGTGTGGGTAAAACCACCACCATCGGTAAGCTGGCGAAGCAATTCCAGAATGCCGGCAAGAGTGTGATGTTGGCTGCTGGTGATACCTTCCGGGCAGCGGCGGTTGAGCAGTTGCAGGTTTGGGGTGAACGTAACGATGTGCCCGTGGTGGCGCAGCATACCGGGGCGGATTCCGCTTCGGTGATTTTTGATGCGGTGGAAGCGGCTAAGTCCCGTAATGTGGATATTCTGATTGCTGATACCGCAGGTCGTCTGCACACCAAAGACAACCTGATGCAGGAACTGGAAAAAGTTGTACGAGTGATGAAAAAACTCGACGACACCGCGCCACACGAAGTGATGCTGGTACTGGATGCCGGTACCGGACAAAACGCTATCAACCAGTGTAAGCAGTTCTTGCAGGCGGTGGGTGTCACCGGCCTGACGTTAACCAAGCTGGACGGTACCGCCAAAGGTGGCATTATCTTCGCACTGGCGAAGCAGTTTGAGATCCCGGTACGCTTTATTGGCGTGGGTGAAAGCATCGACGATTTACGTCCGTTTAATGCCGATGAATTTACCCGGGCACTGTTCAAGCAGGACGATTAATTTCGAGTATTTATCGGGCTAAGCAATAACCGTTTTATGAGGTGAGGATGGCAGGTTCCGATGTCATGGTTCGTTTTGACCGGGTTAGTAAGCGTTACGGCAGTGAATCCGGTGGCGGTAAAGACGCCCTGAGTGGCGTCAACTTTGAACTGCAACGCGGCGAGTTCGCCTTTCTGACCGGGCATAGCGGTGCCGGAAAAAGTACTCTGTTAAAGCTGATGATGCTGATGGAGCGCCCGAGCCGGGGGCAGGTCATTATTGATGGCCAGAATCTGGCACGCTTACGTCAGTCACAAGTGCCATATCACCGCCGCAAAGTTGGGGTGGTGTTCCAGAACCACCAACTACTGTTTGATCGCAGTGTATTTGATAACGTTGCGCTGCCGCTTCAGATTGCGGGTTATACCCCGGCAGAAGCTGGGCGCCGGGTGCGCGCCGCACTGGATTCTGTTGGTTTGCTGGGCATGGAAAAACGCAATCCGATTGAGCTGTCTGGCGGTGAGCAGCAACGGGTTGGTATTGCCCGTGCCGTCGTGAATAAACCGCCATTGTTACTCGCCGATGAACCCACCGGTAACCTCGACCCTGAACTCTCCGAAGAAATTATGAATCTGTTTACTCGCTTTCAGCAGGTTGGGGTAACCGTGTTGATTGCCACCCACGATATCGCCTTGATTGAGCGCATGGGCCATCGCCGCTTGATTCTCGATCAGGGGCAGATGGTGCAGGGGCAACTGAAGGAAGAGCGTTATGGCAGCCTCTAAGTCTGTATCTAAGCCATTATCCGGTAAAGCATCGGCTCAGGGCGCATCCGGACATAAAATTGGTGTGCGGGCGCGCTTTTCCGCCTGGCTTGCCCATCATCAACTGACAGCGGTGGAAACACTGGTGAAGTTGCTGGCGAATCCGGCCTCGGCGTTATTAACCTGGCTGGTGGTGGCGATTGCCCTGACATTGCCCGGCGCTTTGTGGATGACGCTGGATAATATGGAACAGCTCAGCGGTCGTTTTCAGGCTTCCGGGCGAATTACCGTCTATCTGGAACCCCAAACCAGTATTACGCAAGGTCAGCAACTCAGTCAGCAAATTGCTGCCTTGCCTCAGGTAGATAGTACGAGTTTTATTGACTCAGACAGTGCCCTGGACGACTTTCGTGCCAACAGCGGCTTGCAACGGGCTCTGGAGTTTCTACCAGAAAATCCATTGCCAGCGGTGATTCTGGTTGAGCCGCCATTAGGATTGCAGGCGAGTGAGATTAATCAGCTGGCTGATAGATTAAGTGCCTATCCTATTGTCGACTCTGTTCAGCTGGATATGGCCTGGGTAGAACGGCTGTTAGCCATGCTGGCTCTGGGAGAGCGATTAATCTTGGTGCTGGGTGTGTTGTTAGCACTGGCCATTCTGCTGGTGGTTGGCAACACTATTCGGCTGGCGATTGCTGCCCGGGTGGATGAAATCCGGGTGACCAAGCTGGTGGGTGGAACCAATGCTTATGTGCGCCGTCCATTCTTGTACACCGGCTTATGGTATGGCTTTGTGGGTGGGCTGCTGGCCTGGGTACTGCTGGCATCTTGCTGGTTTATGTTATCCGGCCCGGTGGAAGAGCTGGCCCGGTTATACGGTTCTGGTTTCGAATTAAAGCCGTTGTCAGCGGGTGCTGCGATGGCCTTATTGCTGTCTGCCATGTTGCTGGGATGGCTCGGGGCCTGGTGGTCGGTAGCACGTCATTTGGATCAGATTGAGCCTTGATTCTAGGGCTCAACTCCCTATGATTCTGCGCAGAGATAATCAGCAATTGATTGTCTTGTCATCTTTAGTTATCCCTTCTCTTTTGATTGGATTGTTGTTTCCAAGGAATGATTTATGAAAAAAACACCATTTTTACTAACCCTGCTTGCCAGTGCTTTATTAACCGCGTGTGGTGGAGGCGGTGGCGGTTCATCGTCAGGTGATAACGCTGGTGCTAATGATCAGAATCAGGGTGACCAAAACTCTGGTGACCAGGGTTCGGGTGATCAGGGCTCACAAACAGATGCTCCGGTAGCTGCTGTGCTGACGTTTGATGTAAGCCAGGCAAATTACGCTGCAATCAAAGTAGGTAGTGGTGAGTGGCGTCGCATATCAACTGATCAAACAACGTTCACTTCAACGACTCCTGGGGAGAATCTAGAAGTTTTGATTGCATCTGTATGTCAAGATCAGGCATCTCTTAATAGCCCTGTTAGTTATGATCTGGAAATCAATGCAATAAACCTGAATGAAAATAAAACGGTAGACCCTACTATTTGCAGTGACCATAGCTTTGATAGTAGCCAATACGGTAGTGTGACTACGACTGCCAATTTTTCTGTCAGTAACGTTGTTTCTGCTGAGTATGGTTTAGGCAATGAGGAGAGAAAAATCTTCTTTGAAGGTAATCAGCATACTGCAGATGTGGCGCTTGTTGTAAGTAATAGCGGTGTATTCAGTGTATACACTGAGAGTGGTGTGGTACTAACAGATGGTGGTCGTTTAGATGTTGGCGATACTGTGTTGTTAAGCGAACGCATTGCAACAGATTATGATGATGTTGAATATCATGTGGGTTCATCAGACTCTGAAGATAGAAATGCTCTGAAGAGCTTCAATGAGAGTATGGCTTATGTCATCCCTTCATCTTCACGTCTTTCCGGTGACTTTTACCATATCGTTGAAGATGGTGATGATTTTACTTACGTCCAGAATGTAGAAGAATTTCGAAATGTTTCTGTCCCGGACTTTTCTGCCTTAAAAATCTATAATGACCAACTCTCTACTCAGGGGAATCAGTTAACTTTCTCTGTTAGCAATCTATCTGACTTAAAGCCCGAGGGGCTTAATAGAATTACGTTGATTAGTGAGGAAGATCTGCCTGGGCAGAATTATGCAGGCTATTTTATTGATGCTGATTTATTGGTTGATGGATCTTTTTCATTAGCAATCGTTGATTTCGAAAGTTTGCCTGAATTCCCTTTCGATTTAGATGTTAGTGTTTCCGATATTGCTACTGAGCTGTCTTCAAATCTAGTAATCACATTTGAAAATGATGTTGCGTCTTCAGAACGTGGGCATAAACGTGTCTCTTTATTCTCTCAAGACAGATAACTAGCTCGTTCCCTGCATGACAATAGCTATCGACTCCGGTAGCTATTGCTCCTTCCTGATTGATATTCTATTTGGAACTATATCGGCTTTATGGCAACAAATTGTTCCAGTAAGGAACTGCAAAGAGGGATTGGTTGTCTGAGAAAGCAGGTGCTACACTTCTTTGCCATTAAAGCTCTGATCATACACTTTACTCAGAGCGGTATTATTGAAGCGAAAGTTTCAGGAGTATTTGATGAACCAAGGTTTATTAGCCGTTAATGCGTTATCTCCGGGTGCTAACCTGGAGGCCTACATTACGACGGTTAATGCAATTCCGGTATTGTCGGTTGACGAAGAAAAAGCGTTAGCCGAGCGTCTTCATTACGAAGGTGATCTGGAAGCAGCCCGTCAATTGGTTATGTCGCATATGCGTTTTGTGGTGCATATCGCGCGCAGTTATTCTGGTTACGGCTTGAACCAGGGCGACCTGATTCAGGAAGGTAACGTCGGCCTGATGAAGGCGGTTAAGCGTTTTAACCCGGAAGTGGGTGTGCGTCTGGTGTCGTTTGCTGTGCACTGGATCAAGGCTGAAATGCACGAATTTATTCTGCGTAACTGGCGTATTGTTAAAGTCGCCACGACCAAAGCCCAGCGTAAACTGTTCTTTAATCTGCGTTCTAAAAAGCAACGTCTGGGCTGGTTAAGCCAGGACGAAGCCAAGTCAATTGCCGATGACTTGGGTGTAGAAACCAAGACGGTATTCGAGATGGAAGGCCGCCTGAATGCGCACGACGCAGCCTTTGATGGCGGTGTTGACGACGACAGCGATGAATCAGCGCCTCAGGCTCCGGTGTATTATCTGGAAGATCACAGTGCCGATCCGGCGACTGTGGTTGAAAACGACAACTATGAGCAAGATGCTCACGGTCGTTTGGCTCAGGCAATGAGTGAGCTGGATGAACGTAGCCGTAATATTCTGCAACAGCGCTGGCTGGCTGAAGAAAAGTCGACCCTGCATGATCTGGCAGCTGTGTATCAGGTATCCGCAGAGCGTATTCGCCAGCTGGAAAAGAATGCAATGAAAAAGCTGAAGAATGCCATGGGAAGCGATCTGGTTCTGGCTTAGTAACCGATCTGGTTCTGGCCTGATAAGCTACCTGGCTGGGCAAATACCAAACGCCGTATCAGTTAACTGATACGGCGTTTTTGTATTTAAATGAATGGGTAGTCAACGAAATGCTCAGATGGATTTGGATGGCGTGATGGTTAATGCTTGCCATTGCGCCAGCAATTGATCTTTCGGTAGCGGCTGGCAGTACAGGAAGCCCTGAGCAAAATCGCAGCCTTGTTGGGTTAAGGTAGCTTGCTGATAGAGGGTTTCCACCCCTTCTGCCAAGACCTTGATATCCAGCTTATGCGCCATGGCGATAATGGCGCTGACGATGGCATCGTTACCTCCGTCGTCCTGTAAATCCTGGACAAAGGACTTATCAATTTTCAGCACATCAATCGGAAGCTGTTTCAGGTAGCTCAGGGATGAATAGCCCGTGCCGAAGTCGTCGATGGCGATGGTGATATCACGCTTGCGTAATTCATCCAGCAATAAGCTGGCTTCTTTAATGCCATCAATCAGCATACTTTCGGTGACCTCCAGAGACAGATGGCGAGCAGTCAGGCCACTGTCGGTTAAAGCCTGATCGATCACCTGGGTGAGCTGAGCGCCATGATGCAGCTGATACGCTGACACATTCACCGCCACTTTGACTTTCGGAAAACCCTGTTGCTGCAGCTGTTTGATCTCTTTGCAGGCGGTCTGAATCACCCAGTCTCCGATTGGGCCAATCATGCCGGTGTCTTCGGCTAGTGGAATAAACTCCAGTGGTGAAATCATGCCCCGTTGCGGGTCTTGCCAGCGGATTAACGCTTCCAATCCGGTGATTTTGCCACTGACCAGATTGATCTGAGGCTGGTAATAAAGCTGGAAGTGGTTCTGTTCGATGGCATGACGCAGGCGACTTTCCATCTCCAGTCGCTGCTGCGCCTTTTCATTCATATTAGCGGTGAAAAACTGGAAGTTATTTTTGCCTTCGCTTTTGGCGTGATACATGGCGATATCGGCGTTGCGGATCAGCTCTTCTGGTTGTTCGGTATCCCCCGGATAAACCGAAATACCAATACTGGTGCCAATCACCACCTGATGGCCGGAAACATCCAGCGGCCGCTTGAGTAACTGGATCAGCGAGTCGGCGATATCCGCCACCTTTTCGATGGAGTGCATGCTGCTGAGAACAATGGTGAACTCATCCCCACCGAGGCGGGCGACGGTATCCTCCTGGCGCACGGTCTGGCTGAATAAATCAGCAACCCGCTGCAATAACTCGTCACCCAGATTGTGACCCAGTGAGTCATTCACGGTTTTAAAGTTATCCAGGTCAAACATCATCACCGCGACCAGAGAGTCTGGCTGGCGCTTACAGCTTTCGATGGCTTGATTCAGCCGGTCGGCTAACAAACGACGATTGGGCAAATTGGTGAGTGGATCAAAAAACGCCAGCTTTTCGATGGTCTGCTGAGCATGGTGCAGGCTGGTGATGTCTTCAAAGGTCGAAACATAGTTAATGATTTCTCCCTGATCGTTCATCAGGGGGGTAATCGACTGGGAGGCCCAGAAGGTGCTGCCATCTTTGCGGGTAATCTGTAGCTCGCCATCCCACTGGCGGCCAGCCCGGATCACGGCAATCAACTCACGGATGGACTGTTTCTCATCGCTCTGGTTGTACAGCAATAGTGGGCTGTCCTGCTGAATTTCAGCCAGTTCAAAGCCCGTCATCTCGATAAACGAACGATTAACGTATTCGGCATAAAAGCGGGTATCGGTAATGGCAATACCATTGTCACTTTGTTCAACCGCCATCGACAGCTGACGCAGCTGGTGCTGTGCCTGTGCCTGATCCTGCTTATGTTGCATGCGTTCCAGTGCTACGCCCATATCCGCGCCGAGGGTTGCCAGCAGCGTCAGCATTTCGCTGTCGAAGGTTTCAGCAATGGCGGAATAAAAGGCACAGATACCAATGACCTGACCGTTCTGGCGAATGGGTACCGACGCCAGCGACCGATAACCGCGCTGCAGGGCTGGTTTTCGCCAGGGAGTAAAGGTGGGGTCATTGCTGGTGTTATTAACACAGGTGACACGGTTTTCACGAGCGGCAGTGCCCACCGGCCCATGGGACAGTACCGAATCATCAATGCGTATTTCGATATGCTGCAGGTAGTTAAAGTTATCCCCGGAAGAGGCCACCGGAACAATCTGGCTCCCTTCAATCAGGCCAACCCAGGCCATCTTAAAGCCGCCATAACGCTTGGCAATATGGCAGATATCCTCAAACATCTGTTCCCGGGAAGCGGCTTCAGCCAGCACTTTATTGGCCTGGCTGAGCACGTTATACAAGCGGTTTAATGTGGCCGAGCGGGATTCGGCTTGTTTGGTCTGGGTGATATTACGACGAACATGCACCATGCCAGCGGAGTCTTTGCCGTGGCGTATAGTCGACAAGCTGACTTCATACCAGCGGGCATCACGACTGTTATAAAACTGAAAATGACTCAACGGCTGGCCGTTACATACGGATTGGCAGATAACGCAGTGTTTGGCGGGTGTCATCGGATCATGTTGCAGCTCGTGGCAGTGGCGACCAAGCAGTTGTTGAGTACTGAGCCCGGATTCGCGCCGGGTGGCCTGGTTGGCCTGGCGAATAACCCCTTGGCAATCAATCAGTAAGGTTTCATCCGGAATCGCATCGTAAGTATTGGCATCCCGGGCTAAATTACGGAAAGGCTCGCGCAAGCTGGATTCGATCAGGGCGATATAAATGGCCCAGAAGGAGAATAACTTCAGAAAGTGGCCAACAATAATACTGCTGCTGTGAAAGTTGGCGTATTGGGTGAACGCCAACTCGGCCAGAATGGTGAGGGTGATGGAGGTATAACTCAGCGTTAACACCCTGGGGTCGAGCATTGCACGATGGCGCTGCAGGTTAAACATAGCAATCAGCAATAAGCCGATAATCAGGTATTCGCTGAGGATCTTGGTATACGTCAGGCCATGATTCTTGATGTACATGTCGGGTAAAGCCCCGGACAGCACCAGTAAGAAACTGATCACCAACACCAGCAGCGATGAGCCTAAGGCGGCAGATGTTTTAAACGGGTAGTGCAGCGCCAGAGGGGCGACAATCAGCAGACCGGCTTCGGCAAAGCGCGAAACAATCCAGAACTGAACGGCGGTATCAGGTGCTATGTCCGGGAAAAACGGCATACCAGAAAAGGTCAGGGTATGCGCCATATCCAACAGGCTGACGGTGAGATAACCACAGCCAAGTACCAGTAAAAACTGGTTCTTGGCGAGCGGATAAGTATTCCAGGCAACAATAAAGCAGATCAGCGCGATGCCGCAGGCAAATAACTCTACCAGGGTGTGAAACAGCAACGCATCCCACTGAATAACCGGAATCAGCAGGGCGGTCATTAGCGCCGGAATCCACCAGTGACGTCGTAAGTGCGAAAACAAATCAAGGACAATTGTGGATTGTGGCAAAGTCGGGTTCCTGTAAGACAACTTATTCAGGCTGCCTTTAAGCATAGAGAAGAATCAGGGCGGAGCAACTGGCTGCTGCGTTTGAATAAAAAGTCTGAATAAAAAAACCGGAGGCAGACTCCGGTTTTGTGTTGGCTCAGATGGATCAGAATCCGTTGAATCAGCGGTTCAGCCAGTCCATGTAGGCGAACACACCTTGTTCAACATTGGCGAACGGTTCGCTGTAACCGGCATCGCGCAGCTTCTGAATATCGGCTTCAGTAAAGCTCTGGTAAGCGCCCTTCAGGTGATCCGGGAAAGGAATATACTCTTTGCTACCGGACGTGCCTTTTTCGCCATGCCATTTGATCACGGCATCGGCGACATCATTAAAGCTTTGGCAGTTGCCGGTGCCTAAGTTGAAGATGCCGCTTTTATCCGGGTTAGCGAAGAACCACAGGTTCACCTTCACAACATCGCCGACAAACACAAAGTCACGGCGCTGTTCGCCATCGCCATAACCGCCGCTGCCACCAAACAGTTTGCAGATGC
Source organism: Bacterioplanoides sp. (assembly GCF_965226395.1). Classification (GTDB taxonomy): domain Bacteria; phylum Pseudomonadota; class Gammaproteobacteria; order Pseudomonadales; family Oceanobacteraceae; genus Bacterioplanoides. The sequence continues at coordinate 1,823,315 of NZ_OZ245358.1, forward strand.
CGTTATCCTGAATCTGATTATTGAAGTGGAACGCTACCGACGACATTGAGCCCTTATGCTGCTCGCGTGGGCCGTAAACATTAAAGTAGCGGAAGCCAACCACCTGGCTTTGGAAGGTGTGTTCAATGGAACGCACGTACTGGTCGAACTGCCACTTGGAGTAGCCATACACGTTCAGCGGTTTCTCGTGGGAGCGCTCTTCTTTAAACACATCGCTGCCGCCATAAACCGAAGCGCTGGAGGCGTATAAAAACGGAATGCGTTTTTTCAGGCAGGCGTGCAGCAGGGTTTTGGAATATTCGTAGTTGTTTTCCATCATAAACTTGCCGTCCCACTCGGTGGTGGAGGAGCAAGCGCCTTCGTGGAAAATGGCATCAACGCCGTCGAGAATACCGTCGTCGAACTCAACGCGCTGCAGGAACAGATCTTTATCCAGGTAATCGGCGATATCGCAGTCGCTGATGTTGTAGAACTTTTTGCCGTCGCTTAAATCATCAACCACGATGATGTCGCTGCGACCTTGTTCGTTTAATGTTTTTACGATGTTGCTGCCAATAAAGCCAGCACCGCCCGTTACAATAATCATGAGTTAACCTCTTTCTTCGGTTAGTCGAGGTGTCTGGTGATTGTTATTGCTCGGGGCGTGCGCTGTAGGGAACAGCGCCCGAGCGTACAGGGATGTATTTACAGCGTCCCCGACAATGATAATGACCAGATACCTTTATTCTTTGCGTATTTAACTGCTTATGCTTAATCAGCGTCTTCGGCTTGAATGCGTTGAACAATGGCGGTGGTAGAGCAGTTATCTTTAAAGCTGAGAATGATCACTTCGCCACCGTTCTTCTGCACACACGCACCGCCGGCAATCTCTTCCACCTTGTAATCGCCACCTTTCACCAGAATATCCGGCAGCACATTACAAATCAGACGCTCCGGTGTGTCTTCGCCGAAGGGTACCACCCAATCCACACTTTCTAATCCGGCCAGTACCGCCATGCGGTGATCCAGCGGATTAATCGGGCGGGTTGGGCCTTTTAAACGGCTGACGGATTCATCGGAATTCACCGCCACCAATAACCGATCGCCCAACGCTTTGGCTTCTTTTAAATACTGCACATGGCCGGGGTGAATAATATCGAAGCAGCCATTGGTCATCACCAGGGTTTCACCACGCTGGCGGGCTTCTTCCACCAACAGCAGCAGGCTTTGTTCGTCGAAGATACCGGCACCCTGATGACTCTCGGAACGGATCTCCTGACGCAGCTCTTCGGTCGATACCGTCGCGGTACCCAGTTTACCCACTACAATCCCCGCCGCGGTATTCGCTAATGCCGTGGCCTGTTGTAAGGATTGTTGCGCAGCCAACGCTGCGGCTAATACCGAGATCACGGTATCGCCAGCGCCGGTTACGTCATACACTTCGCGCGCTTTAGTTGGCAAGTGGAAAGGCTCCTGGTCACGTTCTACCAGAGTCATGCCTTTTTCACTGCGGGTTACTAACACCGCTTGCAGGTCGTAATCATTAATCAGCGTACGCGCTTTGGCGACTAAGGTTTCGTCGTCGCTGGCTGGGCCTACCACGGCTTCAAACTCACTCAGATTTGGCGTGATTAACGTCGCGCCACGATAGCGCTCGAAGTCGGTGCCTTTCGGGTCGATTAATACCGGCACGTTATGACGGCGGGCACTGTCGATTAAGCGTTGTGGATTATTCAGCGCACCTTTGCCGTAGTCGGACAAAATCACTACGCCGGATTCGGCAACTTTCTGATCAAATGATTGATACAGTGGCGTTAAATCGGTGGCATCAAAAGCTTCTTCAAAATCCAGCCGAATTAACTGCTGGTGGCGGCTCATAATGCGCAGCTTGGTGATGGTCGGGTGTTGTGGATGTTTTAGAAAATCACAATCAATACGTGCGTCGTGCAGCATGGTCTGTAATGCTGCACCGTTGTCGTCATCACCAATAATGCCCAATAAATCGACACCCGCCCCCAGGGTTGAAATATTCAGGCCGACGTTACCGGCACCACCGGCACGGTTTTCATTATCCTGAATTTTAACCACGGGCACCGGTGCTTCCGGTGAAATCCGTGAAGTCGGACCCTGCCAGTAGCGGTCCAGCATGACATCACCAAACACCAATACGCGGGCCTGATGAAAATCGGGAATGGTTACATCCATCACTGAGTTCACACACATAATTTTAAAGCCGCTTAGTGTATCACAAGGCGGGTTTAGAGAGACCATTATGCTAGACTCAGCGTTTCTGATGGTTTCGCTGTAAGGCTTCGTGTGGCTCGCTTTTTTTACACCCTGTTATACACCGGTTTGCTTCCTGTATTTGTTGCCCGTTTATGGTGGCGTGGTCGACTGAATCCGGGTTATCGCCAACGCATCGCCGAACGTTTTGGCCGCTTACCTCATCGCCCGGCTGCCAATGGTTTATGGGTACATGCGGTATCGGTCGGTGAAACACTGGCAGCAGCGCCGTATATCAAAGCCATGCAGCAGCAATACCCGGATCTTCCCATTATTGTCACCACCACCACGCCCACCGGCTCAGAACAGGTGAAGCGTTTGTTTGGTGAGCGCGTCTTCCATATGTTTTTGCCTTACGACTTACCGGTTTTCTGGAAGCCGTTTCTGCGTCGTATCCAGCCGGGGCTGTTGGTAGTGATGGAGACTGAGTTATGGCCCAATCTGATGGCAGCTTGTGAGCAACATCAACTGCCGGTGATGCTGGCTAATGCCCGGATGTCGGAAAAATCAGCCCGTGGCTATGCCAAATTCTCTGCCTTAACCACACCCATGTTGCAGCGACTCACCTTGGTGGCGGCGCAAAATGCCACCGATGGTCAGCGTTTTATTGAACTGGGCCTGCCAGAAAACAAACTGGAAGTGACTGGCAGTGTGAAATTTGATGTCGATTTACCGATTGATATTGAACGGGCTGGTGAGGCGCTGCGAGCACAATGGGGTGAGTCGCGAAAAGTGCTGGCGCTGGCGTCCAGTCATGCCGGAGAAGACGAGCAGTTGCTGGCTATTTATTCTCACTTACGGGAAAGTCATGACGATTTATTGCTGCTGTTAATTCCACGTCATCCAGAGCGTTTTGATGCGGTTACTCAGGTGGCTAAGCAGGCAGGTTTGAATGTACAGCGTCGTTCTCAGGGCGATGCCAATCCGGATTGTCAGGTGTATGTGGCCGACAGCATGGGCGAAATGCTGCAGCTGTTATCGGCAGCGGATCTGGTGTTGATGGGTGGCAGTCTGATTCCACACGGTGGGCATAATCCGATTGAACCGGCAGCGCTGGGTAAAGCAACCCTAACCGGGCCACATTACACCAACTTTGCTGCGGTGGTGGATGCCTTAGTGGCAGAGCAAGCGTTGGCGGTTGTTGAGCCTGAACAGCTGGCGCAGGATGTTTTGCAGTACCTGAATGATTCGGCCTTGTGTCAGCAAATGGGTGAAGCCGGATTGGCGGTGGTGAATAAAAACCGCGGAGCGGTACAGCGTTTGGTAGAGCTTAGCGCACAAGCGTTAAAGCGTTGAGAAACCAGAAAGTCAGTAGCCTGTTAGAGCTGATATTTATCTTCAACTTTCTGAATTAAATCATTACTGATGCGCAAGCTTTCTAATAAATCGAGCAGGTTGTAATCCAGGTTCACGTTTAAATGCGTCGCCTGGCCGCCAAAAAATTCCGGGTTATTGCCCTGAAATTGCAACGCCAGATTCAGCTCACCATCGGGCTGATATTCCACCCCAGATTCCAGCTGGTTGTAGTGGAAATCTTCTAATAATTGCATTGCCAGCCCAACCGTTTGGTCGGATGATTTTAACGCCTGGCTGGTGGCGTTGTTGTAACGAATCACGCCACCCGGATCTCGGGCAAATAAATTGCCACCAGGAATTTGCACACCAGCCTGAGTAATCACAATGGGCAGTACACCGTCGAGCACGCCCGTGGCTTCAACTTCGGCATTGGGTTCCAGTTTGGCCAGCTCACTCAGTTGAATATTATCCACTTCAATACCAAAGGCGTTGACGTCTTTACTGGTATCAAATTTCATCAATGGCAGTCGCACTCGGCCACCTAATAATTCCGTGTGGACTTCATACACTTCGATTAACGCCGAGGAAAAATCCGCTGGAATACGGGTCTGACTGCGCGCCAGAATATTGGATAACTGAATACCGGTATTCACACTGTCTCCGGCAATTTGCGCATCAATCAGATAGTCTTCCAGCGCACCGGAGAAAGACAGCGGTCGGCGAATGGCAAATAACCCACGCCAGTTTTCCAACGAGATACTGTTGTCATAGGTTGCGGCCAGTTCATCAAAGCGCAGCATAAAATCCGGTTGTAATTGCCATTGCTGGTTGGGTGTTTGTTGCCAGTCGAGCCAGCCCTGACCCGACAGAGAACCGTTTAATAACTGTAATTGAGTCAGGTTACTCATCTCAGCTAACCCCAGTTGGTTCCAGTTTAATGGCGTATCTTGTAACTGCCATTGCATCGAGCCGGAGGACAGCTTAGTTCCGCTTTGCTGTTGATGGTTAATATGAGAGCGTAACTGCAATGCCTGATCAGCCAGACCAAACACCAGCTCAGCATCAATCACCATGGGTTTATCGGATGCTGCTTGTTGTGATGCCGGTTTCTGCTGCGATGCTTGTTGCTCTAACGGCAGTGTCAGATTAAATGGCCCACGAATGCTCATATCCGGAATTGGCCACTGCTGAAAATTAGAAGGTGTGCTTGCCAGTGATACCTGACACTGTATATCCGCTTTATGGTTACTGAGGTTGCGAGTGATGTGTGGCAAACATTCAACCGAACTGTTGGTAATATTGAACGTGGCAAGCGACGTTTGCCGTGCTGACAATTGCTCACTGAGTTCAGCAGAAAAAGGTTTTAGCGCCATATTTAATGGCTTAAACGACAACACTTGTTGTTGGCTTTTAATATCGAGTTGATTCAGCAAGGTCAGTTGCAGTTCAGATAGTTGAATTGCAGCGTTTTTATCAGGCTCACTATTATCAGGCACATTGTCGGTTGCCTTAAGTGTTATTGCTTCCAGCATTAGCGTGTTGTTCAGACCCTGCTCCGAGGTCAGCTGCCAATCACCATTATTCAGTAACGAAAAATCAAACCGGCCTGAACTGCGGAACTGACCCTGAGGCCAGACTGGATTATTTTGTGTCGCATTGATGCTGGTGGTTAAAAATCCACTGACGCCTGTTTGTTGTTGCCATTGCAGTTCTGGTGTCAGCTTAATACTGGCTTGTTGCCGGTCGCCGTTGATATTCCACCATAACGAAGACTCCAGCTGGCAGCCGGTAAGGCCAAGATTACAACTGGCGCTCAAGTCCGGATCGTTGCTTTGTGGTTGTTGAATCACATAAGACTGGTCGGCTATATCGAGCCGTAACTGATGCTGAATAAATGTCTCCAGTAATAATTCGGCATTTTCTGCTTTAGACAGCGATGTTTTAATTTCACCGGACTGCCATTGCAGCGTCAGATCTGCTTCGGGGTCATGCTGCAGTGTGCGCGTTTCACTGCTCAGATAAATATCAGAGGTAAAGGCAATACCGTGGGGAATGGTCACCAGCGGCGGTAAATGAATTTCGCTGCGGGCCTGTAATTGGGTTACCGGAATGGTTGTGGCGATATTTGCCAGCAGACGCTGGTTAATGGCTTTAAGATCGGATTGCTGATTTAAAATAATATGCGTATTACCGCCATCATCCTGATCAATATTACCGTGCAGTTGGGTTAATAACTGGCTGGATTCCGACAGCATGATTAATAAATCACCGCTGCTTTGCAGTTGCATTTCCAGCTGCCAGGGCAGTGGCATATTGTCCAGTTGGGTGTCTCCCCAGATGCGCCACAATTGGGGGGTGACTTCTGCCTGAAGCTGAGCACTTAATGCCGGGTGATTAATATGCAGTTGATGAATGGCAAAAGATTTCAGCGGCAGTTGTAGCCATTGTTTAAAGGCCGGGATGGAAATCTCAGGGGTGGTTTCAATAACATTCGTTGCAGCCTTGCCCGCACCTGCAGCGGCAGCTCCGGCAAGTTTCTGACCGGTTTCATCGGCCAGATTCAATATGACGGAATCAAGTTCCAGTGTGTTTAACTCACCACGGATTAATTGCTTTGGTGAATAAGTCAGCGATAAATTTTCTAAGGCAAATAAACTGCCGTCTGGCAGTGGCACCGATAACGATTGAACCGTTAGCTGGTGCCAGCTGAAGTGACTGATTTCTATTTTACTGTTTTGAATACCAAAATTATTCAGCGCGGTGCTGAAGCTGTTATTCAGTAATGATTTTAATAGGGAAGGTAAAAAGATCAGTAGCAGGGAAAGGCTGAGTAAGGTAACAGAAAGACCGGTCAGTAAGATTTTTAGCCAGTTTTTCATGTATTTTCCCTGAATCCTTGATGGGGCTGACAATCGGGTTGCAGCAGGTGTTTTTGTTTTTTAAAGCAGCCACAGGATGTGGCGGTAGCTCGGCAGGGCCATGGATGGCCCTTCGGAGCGGCGGCTAAAAAATAAAAATACCTGCTGTAGCCTTGCTGGCAAAAATAATACTGCCAGCACCGGGAGCGTATTATTTGGTAACGGTTTTTACACCATCCTGGGTGCCGAGTAATAAAACATTGGCCGGACGCAGGGCAAACAAACCATTAGTGACCACGCCGGTGATCTGGTTAATTTTTTCTTCCAGCTCCATCGGCGAGGCAATGCGCAGGTGGTGCGCATCCAGAATGTGGTTGCCGTTATCCGTCACCACACCAGTACGGTAAACCGGGTCGCCGCCCAACTTCACCAGCTCACGGGCAACATAAGAACGCGCCATCGGAATCACTTCAACCGGCAGCGGGAATTCACCCATCGTATCCACCAGTTTGCTCTCGTCGGCTACGCAGATAAATTCACGCGCTACTGCGGCAACAATCTTCTCCCGAGTGAGAGCGGCACCACCACCCTTGATCATCTCCAGGTTGTGGTTAATCTCGTCGGCACCATCAATGTAGAAATCAAACCCCGCCACCTGATTCAGATCATAAACATCAATACCATGATCTCTCAGGCGTTGTGCCGAGGCTTCTGAGCTGGCAACCGCCGCTTCAAAGTCGTGCTTGTGTGCTGCTAAGGCATCAATAAAACAGTTGGCGGTTGAGCCAGTGCCAACACCAACGATGCTGTCTTTTTCTAATTTCGGGAGAATGTAGTCAACGGCGGCCTGGCCAACGGCGCGTTTTAATTCATCCTGGTTCATAATCTCGTGCTCAGTCTCTCATCTGGGATCCGCGAATTATATGCATTGATGGGGTACAATGCCCGCTGTAAAACACAAAAGTTATTAAAAATTCTGTTAAAACGGCCCACTCATGTCGAATCCATTACTCAACGATTATCTGAAGAAAATACTCAGCGCCCGTGTCTACGACGTAGCCATTGAATCACCGCTGCATATTGCCACCTTTCTCAGTGAGCGTTTGGGCAACCAGATTTGGCTGAAGCGGGAAGACGAGCAGCCGGTATACTCGTTCAAAATCCGTGGTGCCTATAATAAGGTGGTGCAACTGACCGAAGAGGAAAAAGCCGCCGGTGTGGTTGCTGCTTCGGCCGGTAATCACGCTCAGGGGCTGGCGTTAGCCGCCAAAGAGTTGGGCATTAAAGCCACTATTGTGATGCCACGCACCACGCCGGAAATTAAGGTGAAGTCAGTCAAAGCCCGTGGTGCCAAAGTGGTGCTGCACGGCGATGCGTTTGATGATGCGTTTGCCTATTCGCAAAAACTGGTGGATGAAAAAGGCATGACCTATATCCATCCGTATGATGATCCGGAAACCATTGCCGGGCAGGGCACCATTGGTATGGAGATCCTGCGTCAGATGCGCAACCCGGTGGATGTGGTGTTTGTGCCCGTCGGTGGTGGCGGTCTTGCCGCTGGTGTCGCGGCTTATATCAAAGCACTGCGCCCGGAAGTGAAAGTGATTGCGGTGGAAAGTACTGAGTCTGCCTGTTTAGCCGCGGCAATGGCCGAAGGTGAGCGGGTGATTCTCGATCAGGTTGGTATCTTTGCTGACGGTGTAGCGGTGGCTCAGATTGGTGAGAACACCTGGGAAGTGTGCAAAGACCATATCGACGAGTGCATCACGGTTACGCCGGATGAAATCTGCGCCGCCATTAAAGATATCTTTGACGATACCCGCGCCGTCTGTGAACCGGCCGGTGCTCTGGCCGTGGCAGGGATGAAAAAGTACGTTGAGCGTGAAACCTGTGAAGACCAGAACCTGGTGGCGATTCTCAGTGGTGCCAACGTCAATTTTGACCGCATGCGTTATATCTCTGAGGTAGCGGAAATTGGTGAAGGTCGGGAAGTGATTCTGGCGGTTACCATTCCGGAAGAAGCGGGCAGCTTCCAGAAGTTCTGTGGCTTATTGGGCAAGCGTCCGATTACCGAATTTAATTACCGTTATGGCGACGATGACAAAGCCCGCATCTATGTTGGTGTGAAGGTGGGTGATGAAGCCAATGCCCGTCAGGAGCTGTTGGCTGAACTGCAATCACACGGCTACCCGGTGATGGATATTACCGATAACGAAATTGCCAAATACCACATCCGCCATATGGTGGGTGGTCATGCGCCGGGCAGTGTCAATGATGAGCGGGTGTACCGCTTTGAATTCCCGGAGCGCCCGGGTGCCTTGCTTAACTTCCTGAAAAAGCTGGGTAAGCGTTTTAATATCTCGCTGTTCCACTACCGCAACCACGGCGCGGCGTTTGGCCGGGTGTTGGTTGGCTTACAGGTACCGGACGACAAAGTACCGCAGCTGGAAGGCTATCTGCATGAACTGGGTTATCGTTTCTGGGATGAAACTCAGAACGAGGCTTATCAGCTGTTTTTGAGATAACTTGCTCTGGAGATAGTTCGCGAGTAACTAATTCTACTCAAGACATAAAAGACAGGTTTTAACCCTGTCTTTTTCTTTTTTGGAATAAGTCAATTGGTTAGGCATGCTTGTTCCTGCGTCTCTAAACTCAAATAATGACAGTAAGATGACAGCCAGGGAAATGGCTCACCCCTGATAATAACGAGAAGCGTATGTTGTATTTATTCCGAGCTTTGTTGCTGACCGCGTATTTTCTGATTGCCTGTGCCGGCGTGGTGCTGATGTGCCTGCTGCGCCCCTTTCACCGTAAAAACAACCAGCAGGGCTCCTGGCTGCTGAGTCTCGGTCGCCACTTGGTTGGCATGAAGTTGCGGGTAGTGAAAGACAATCCGATCAGCGATCAGCAGCAAGCAATTTATATCTCCAACCACCAGGATAATCTGGATGTGTTTACCGTTACCGCTCAGGTTCCGGCCAATACCGCATATCTGGGTAAAAGCACGTTAAAGTACATTCCGGTGTTTGGTACCGCGTTCTGGTTGGCGGGTAACCTGCTGATTAATCGTAAGAACAAAGCCAAAGCCTGGGAAACCATGGCGCAGGTCGCCCGGCAAGTAAAAGAGCAACACTGCTCGGTGTATATCTTCCCGGAAGGCACCCGCAGTAGAGGTCGTGGCTTAATGCCGTTTAAATCCGGTGCCTTTGCATTGGCGATTGAATCCGGCTTACCGATTGTACCGATTGTGTTCTCCAGCACGGCTAAGAACATTGATTTACACCGCTGGCAGTCGGGCACTTGTCTGGTGAAATTCCTCGATCCGATTACGACCGATGGCATGGGTGAAGGGGATGTCAGAGCGCTGGCCGATCATTGCCATACGCTGGTGCAGAACACCATTGATGAGCTGGATGAAGAGATTGCCACCATGGCATCGGTCAAACAGCCCACTGCGGAAGTGGGCTGATCGACCGATATCAGCTAGTCATCGTTCGCGCATTACGCCTGTAAGGCGTTAACCAGAGCAGTACCGACTGCATGAGCGCTGGATGGGTTCTGACCAGTGATCACACGGTCATCTTCAATCACAAACTCACCCCATGGCTGAACCTTAGAGTATTTTGCCGCGGTACGAGCCAGCGACTCTTCCAGCAGGAACGGGATGTCGTTGATGGTGCCGTAATCCACTTCTTCTTCACGGGTGAAGCCAGTCACTTCTTTGCTGGCCAGCAGCTTCTCGCCGTTAGACAGGGTGATCGGTAATAAGCTCGCCGGGCCGTGACAAACGGCAGACAGAATGCCACCGGCTTCGTAGTGAGCCGCCGCCAGATCCGCCACTTGCTTGTTCTCTGCCAGATCGGATAACAGACCAAAACCACCTGGGTAGAAAATGGCGTCGTAGTCTTCGATGTTCACCTGAGCAACCGGAATGGTGTTGTTCATACGGCTGGTGAAGTTATCGTCGGCCAGCACCTGATCGTTAACCGGATCGTTCTCAAGGTCAGTACCGTAGATCGGTGCTTTACCGCCCAGAATCGACACGATGTCATAACCAATGTTGGCGTTATCCAGCAGGTGAACCACGTGGGTCAGCTCGGGTGAGTAGGTGCCGTTTGCCTGATCGGTAGTGCCTAATGTGGCGTGGTTTGTTACCGGGATTAAAACTTTTTTCATCTCAGATTCCTCTGTATCGGAGCGCAGCTATGCAAGGTTTAGGGTGCTGTGCAATAAGCGCTATATTATTGAGTTGCTGTATTGGTGATAATGGGCCCAATCTGAAAATCATTATTGCTGATTGGCAAAGGTGAAACGATCCGAATGGACAGCTTCGACGGTATTATTGAATTTGTGGCGGTCGCCGAGAAACAAAGCTTCTCCGCGGCGGCACGCGAACTGGAATGCAGCACCAGTCATGTCAGCCGCCAGGTTTCACGCTTAGAACAGCGTCTGGGCTCGGCGCTGGTGGCACGTTCCACCCGACTGGTGAGTCTGACAGAAGCCGGAAATCAGTATTATCAGCAGTGCCGCGAGTTATTAAATGGCTTGCAGCAGGCCAACGAACAGCTGGGCTCTCAGCAGTATCAGCTCAATGGTGTGTTGCGTGTGAGTTTAGCGGGCACCTTCGCTGAAACTCATGTGGTACCGGCGTTAATCAGCTTTGCTCAGGCGCATCCGGAGCTACGCTTACAGCTGGAATTTGATAGCCATATCGTTAACTTTGTTGAAAGCGGATTTGATTTTGCCATTCGTCTGGGGCAGTTACAGGATTCCGGTTTAGTAGCACGTAAACTGGTTAAGCGATCGATGATGGCGGCGGCCAGCCCGGCCTATCTGGAGCGTCGTGGTATCCCGCTGCACCCGGAGCATCTGCGTCATCACGACTGTATCGTGAATAATGACCACTGGACCTTCCGTGAAGCTGGCAAAACCGTCACACAAAAAGTCAGTGGCCGCTTTTACTGCAACAATCAGCACGCACTGGTGAATGCTTGTGAGCAAGGGTTGGGTATTGCTTATATGCCGGGTCGTAACCTCAGTGAACAAGTAAACAGCGGGCGTTTAATCAGTGTGCTGGAACCTTATTGGTATCAGGATATTAACAGCTGGGTGGTCTATCCTAATCGTCGCTTTTTACCGGCCCGGGCGCGGTTAGCGATTCAGTATTTGTTAGATCATTTTGCCGACTGGCACGAATAAAACAAAAGCAACAGAAAGAAAATGACAGAACAACAACCAAAGAAAGTGACAGTAAGAAAACCGTAGTGAACAAAACCATAGTGAACGCAGCAGAATTTACCGAAAAACGGCGTTTTATTATTCGCCTGGGCAAAGCCTTACATCAGTTTGGTACACCGGCTTACCGGCTGGAGGCCCACCTGCAAAATGTTGCCGCCAAGCTGGGGATGCAAGGGTATTTTCTGATTACCCCAACCACCATGACCTTTGTGCTAAACCACGATGATGAACAGGAATATAACCACATTGCCCGGGTGAAGCCGGGTGAGCTGGATTTAGGCTCGCTGGCCCGTTGCGATGAGCTGGTCGATGAGCTGGCTTCCGGGCAACGCAATCTGACTGAGGCAATGCAGCGTCTGGCGGATATTGAATCCCGCCCAAACCCTTATGGGCCAGTGCTCACCGGGGCCTCTTATGCCAGTGTGGCGATGGCGTTTGCCATCCTGATGGAAAGCAGCTGGAACAACGTATTCTGGTCCGGCTTATTTGGCCTGATGATTTATGGTCTGGCGGTGTACAGCGAGCGCTCGTCACGTATGGCGGAAATGCTGGAGCCCTTGTCGGCCATTTTATGTGGCATTGGTGGGTGCGCGGTGGCGCTGCTTGATCCGGGCATTGATATTCCGGTGGTGATTTTATCCGGCATTATTATTTTTATCCCGGGCCTGGCATTAACCATTGGCCTCGCTGAGTTGGCCGCACGAGATTTAATCTCCGGCACCGCCCGGGTGATGGACGCCATGATGCTGTTATTCAAACTGTATTTTGGTGCCGTGCTGGGCATGACACTCGGCCGCGCCTTCTTTGGCCCGGTAGCATTTGTTGATCCGGCGCCGGTGGCGGTTTGGGTGCATTGGCTGGGTGTTCCCCTGTTGTCGTTATCGCTGGCCTTTATTTTCCGCGCCCGGTTAAAAGATATTTTCTGGGGTGTGCTGGCGGGAGTGATCGCCTACAGCGTGGCCGAAGTGGCGATGCTGTATTTCACCAGTTCAACCGGCATCTTTTTTGGCGCGCTGGCGGTGGGGGTGTATGCCAATTTATACGCCCGCTGGATGAAAGCCCCGGCCTCCATTGCCTTACTGCAGGGGATTGTTATTCTGGTGCCGGGCAGCAAAGCGTATATCGGGCTTAATGCCATGGTCTCCGGTGAGATCATGCTGAATCAGGTCGCTATTGGGTCTCAGGTATTTCTGATTTTAATGTCGCTGATTGCCGGATTAATCTTTGCCAATGTACTGATGCCGCCGCGACGTACCTTGTAGCAGGCCGTTGAAAAACTACTTACGTTGCCATAACTTCGTTAAAGATCAGCTCAAAATGCTCATTTATTACTTATAAACTGCGCGTTTTCGCTGATCTTTGCCTTGTTTTGACTGCCTCAGAAACATTTTTCAACTGCCTGCTATATTGTTATCAGAAATAAAACAGACAAAACAGGAGCAACACCATGTTCAGTCATCCATGGATTAAACGCCTTCTTTTATTAGCCAGCCATGGCGGTGTGGGTTTTATAGGGTTTGCACTGGGCATTTATATGCTGCCGATTCTGACCGCGCCATCATCGCCCTCCGATGTTGCCATGATGCAGGTGCTTAAGCAGACGCAATACGTGGCGGATGTGCAGCGGGATTTACAAGACAGTGATTTGTTACACTGGGGCGAAGGAACATTACGCGTAGGCGCTGATGTGATTGCTTTTGACGGTGAGCTGGCGCCGGGGCCGGATTATATTCTGTATCTGTCACCGGAGTTTGTCGAAACTGAAGCCGATTTTAACCGGCTGAAATCCACCATGACGGCAGTGGGATCGATCAAAACCTTTGATCGTTTTATTTTACCCTTGGATAGCTCGGTGAATCTGGAAGACTTTAACACCGCCATCGTTTGGTGTGAGTCGTTTGGTCAGTTTATTACGGCTGCCCAGTTCCGTAATAAATAGTTCCGCAATTAGTAGCTTCGTAATTAACAGCTCCGCCATTAATCCAGTAGTGAATGCATTAATTCACTAAAGCGTTTAACCGAGCGGCCACACGCTTTTAAATGCTGGCTGGTGGCCACCACCTGCCAGCCTTCTTCGTCTAGCGCCAGAATACAGGGCGCCCGGTCTTTGGCGAGTGCCAGCTGTTCGGGCTCCAGCTCATCCAGATGGCGGTTAAAGAAGGGCCGTGGGAAATTATCTTTAAAAACGGTGAAGCTTTCTTTTTCACCGGCCAGTTTATGGCTGATATCACACAGCGCACATTCGCGGGTGCCGGTAAGCTTGCCCAGGGCATAACGAATTTCTCCCAGAAGTGAACCTTCGGCGTTATACACACCAATAAACTGCTGATAGGCCATTTATGTTCTCCTGTTTCTGTCAAACCACTCGGGTGCAAACACGAAAAAACGTACATGAAAAAGCATGCACGAAAAAATAGTAGCGCTGATCCGACCACTGATCCATCTCAGAGTTCGCGCTGAATCGAACTAGCGGATCATGGCACAGTCCATCCCATCCATGGTAAACCCTCTACATCATTCGGGTTGCCTGCTAAACTAACGCGTTTATTTTTCTTTGTGCGGATTGCTTTGTCATGCCGGAACACATCCCCAACGATTCTGTTGGTTTGGTGACTCCCAAGGTCCATCATTTTGATCAGCCCCTGACGCTGCGCAGTGGTCGTGTCTTGCCCAGTTATGATCTGGTGTATGAAACCTACGGTGAGCTGAATGCTGATAAATCCAATGCAGTACTGATCTGCCACGCTTTAAGTGGCGATCATCACGCGGCGGGTTATCACAGCATGGACGATAAAAAACCAGGCTGGTGGGACAGTGCTATTGGCCCGGGTAAAGCGATTGATACCAACCGCTTTTTTGTTGTAGCGCTGAATAACCTGGGTGGCTGCGCAGGCTCATCCGGGCCAACCAGTATCAATCCGGAAACCGGTAAACCCTGGGGGCCGGACTTTCCGATTGTGGCAGTGCGTGACTGGGTTCAGTCTCAGGCACGTCTGGCCGATGTGTTAGGCATTGAACAATGGGCGGCGGTTGTGGGTGGCAGCCTGGGTGGCATGCAGGTGTTGCGTTGGTCGGTGCAGTATCCGGAGCGTTTACGCCATGCGGTGGTGATTGCTTCGGCACCCAAATTATCGGCTCAGAATATTGCCTTTAACGAAGTGGCGCGCCAGGCGATTGCCAAAGATCCGGAATTCCATAACGGCCATTATCTGGAACATAACACTCTGCCAAAAACCGGCCTGATGCAGGCTCGTATGCTGGGCCATCTGACGTATTTATCCGACGATGCAATGAAGCAGAAGTTTGGCCGTGAATTAAAAGAGGGCAAGCTGAATTACAGTTTTGCACCGGAATTTCAGGTGGAAAGCTATCTGCATTATCAGGGCGAAAAGTTCTCCACCCGGTTTGATGCCAATACTTACATGCTGATGACTAAGGCACTGGATTATTTTGATCCGGCGGCGGATTACGATAACGATCTGGTGCAGTGCCTGAGTCAGGCTCAGTGTGATTTTCTGGTGGTGTCGTTTACCACTGACTGGCGCTTTTCTCCGGAGCGTTCGCAGGAAATTGTTGATGCCTTAACGCACGCCGATAAAAACGTCAGCTATGCCTGCGTCGAATCCGAAAATGGCCACGATGCTTTCTTACTGCCGATTCCGCGTTATCTGGATATTTTCTCCGCTTATATGCAGCGGGTCGCCGCCGACATTCCGGCAACGGGAGGTCAATTATGAGTCACAGTACTGAAAAACATGCTACTGAAAACCACAGCACAGACCTGCTGTTACGTGACGATCTCGCCTTGATTCAGGACGGCGTTAAACCCGGCAGTCAGGTGCTGGATTTAGGGTGTGGCGAAGGCCGGTTACTGAAGTACCTGCAGCAACACAAAAATGTGCGCGGTTACGGGCTGGAAATTAACCCCGACAATATCACCGCCTGTATCCGCAATGGCGTTAACGTAATCGAGCAGGATCTGGATAATGGCCTGCGCAATTTTGAAGATAACAGCATTGATACCGTGATTATGACCCAGGCGCTGCAAGCGGTTGAACGCCCGGATGAACTGCTGGATGAAATGTTGCGTATCGGTAACGAAGCGATTGTTACCTTCCCTAACTTTGGTTACTGGCGCACCCGCTTTTATCTGATGTTTAAAGGCCGCATGCCGATGTCAGAAACGCTGCCGTATAACTGGTATGACACGCCGAATATTCATATGTGCACCTTCCGCGATTTTGAGATTTTATGTCGCGAAAAGAATATAAAAATTCTTAAAAAGACCGTTGTGGATGGAGAGCACAAACAACACTGGACGATTCGACTCTGGCCAGCCATGCTGGGAGAGATAGCCGTGTATCATATTACCCGTAACTGAGTGGCGGGTGAGGAGATCATAAAATGAAAATTCTGATGAATCTGACGCTGACTCTGATGTTAAGCCTGACGGCTTCATTGGCACTGGCTGTAAACCGGGGCGAGCAGAAGCAGGTGTTTGGTGACTATGAAGTGCACTATATCGGCCTGAACTCAACCTTCCTGACCCCTGACGTCGCAGAGGCCTACGGCATTACCCGCTCCGGGTCGCTGGGATATCTGAGTATTTCGATTCTGAAAAACGACAAAGATGCGGCCCTGCCAACGGCGGTGGCTGGTAAAGTCACCGGCCAGTTGCGCAATTTAATTGGCCAGTCGAAAGAGCTGGAATTTAAAGAGATTAAAGAAACCAATGCGGTGTATTACATCAGCACTTTCCGCTTTGATGATGGTGATATGTATAACATCCGCTTGCAGGCCACGCCTGAGGGCCAGAAGCGCAGCTACGATGTGAAGTTCAGTCAGCGGTTTTATAAAGAATAATCCAGCTCAATACATACTCTGATACGGGTTGTATCAGGTAAATGTTATATCCGGGTAAAATCTGTCTGACACGCGGTAAATACATCCTTGTACGCTCGGCTGCCGCATCCCTGCGGCAGACGGTCAGCCAGACTTCACCGGCATACAACATTTGATACACGAATCCATAAGCCCGTTCTATACAGCAGAATCAAGCATGAAAAAAATCGTCCTCGCCAGTGGCAATGCCGGCAAATTACGTGAATTCTCGGCTATGTTTGCCGAGCACTTCGCTGACCAGGCCATCGAAGTGATTCCACAGAATCAGCTGAATGTGACCGAAGCCGAAGAAAATGGCCTGAGTTTTGTTGAGAATGCCATCCTCAAGGCCCGCAATGCCGCACAACAAACCGGTTTACCGGCGCTGGCCGATGACTCCGGTATTGAAGTGGATGCTCTGAACGGTGCGCCGGGTATTTACAGCGCCCGTTATGCTCAACGTGCCGGATATCAGGGAGATGAAAGCGGTGACGCTGCCAATAATGCCATGCTGCTGGAAGCGTTAACGGCGGTTGCAAAAGAACAGCGCACGGCTCGTTTTCAGTGTGTGCTGGTGTATATGCGCTATGCTGATGACCCAACGCCGCAGGTGTTTCAGGGGAGCTGGGAAGGACATATTGTGTTAAACCCGGAAGGTCACGAAGGGTTTGGCTACGATCCATTATTTTTTGTCGCAAGCGAGCAGTGCACCGCGGCAGAATTAAGCAAAGAACATAAAAACCGGATTTCTCACCGGGGCGTCGCCATGCAGAAATTGATGGCCGGCATTAAGCTTTAGCGTTAATCAAAACGCAAATCAGCACGTATTAATATCTTAGAAAAGAAGTCGTATTGTGGATATTTTAGAAAAACTCGAAAACAGAATTTTAGACACCATCAGCTCGGTTGAAGAGCTGCGGGGCGAGTTAGGTAATAAAAAAGAACAACTGAAAAACAGCAACGCTCAACTGGTTGAAAGTGATGCCGAGCGTTTGTCATTGCGTTCGGAACTGGAAACCTCGCAACAGGAAGTGCAGGCGTTGCAACACGAAAAACAAACGTTGCAAGATGAAAAACAGCAGCTGCATGACAACCTTGAAGCGCTGCAGAATGAGAAAGCTCAGCTGATGGAAGAGAAGCAGAACTTTGTGAATCAAGTGGAGCAGTTAAAACAGGATATTACTCAACTGACTCACGAAAAAAATGCCTGGGCCACCAAGGTTGAGTCCATTCTCGATGTGCTGGCACTGGCGGAAGAAGAAGCCGCGGCGCAAGCTCAAGCAGCAGAAAGCCCTGCAGCCTGATACGGAATCGACTTTGCCATGTTAATGCTGCCGCCACTCAGCCTGTATATCCATGTACCCTGGTGCATCCGTAAGTGTCCGTATTGCGATTTTAACTCGCACAAGGCCGACGGCCTGCTACCAGAGCAGGAATATATACAGGCGTTGCTGGCGGATCTGGAGCAGGATCTTCCTTGGGTGCAGGGACGCGAGATCCAGAGTATTTTTATTGGCGGCGGCACACCCAGTTTATTCTCGGTGGCCGCTTATCAGACGTTATTTACCGAATTACAAAAACGCCTGCGCTTTGCACCGGATATCGAAATCACATTAGAAGCCAATCCAGGGACGTTCGAAGCGGAAAAATTTGCCGGTTATCGTCAGTTGGGTATTAACCGTCTGAGCATTGGTATTCAGAGTTTTCAGCCGCACCAGCTGGAAAAACTCGGGCGCGTGCATGATCGTGAACAAGCTCTGAATGCGATTGGTTTAGCGCGGGAATCCGGCTTTGATAATTTTAATCTGGACCTGATGCATGGCCTGCCTGGGCAAACGGTTGAGCAGGCATTGGATGATCTGCGCACCGCACTCAGCTTTCAGCCGCAGCACTTGTCCTGGTATCAATTAACCATAGAGCCCAATACCGAATTTTATAAACGTCCGCCGCGGTTACCAGAAGATGACACCTTATGGGATATTCAGGAAGCGGGGCTGGAATTATTAGCGCAACAGGGCTTTGAACATTACGAAATTTCGGCGTTCAGTCAGCCGGGAAAAGCGGCAAAGCACAACCTGAATTACTGGCAGTTTGGTGACTATCTTGGCATTGGTGCCGGTGCTCATGGCAAAGTCACATTGGCAGAAGCCAATACCATTATGCGCACTCATAAAACCCGCGCACCAAAAGATTATTTAAATCCGGATAAACGTTTTCTGGCCGGCAAACAAACCATAGATCCGGAAGATATTGGCTTGGAATGCCTGATGAATGCACTGCGGTTAAAGCAGGGTATCGCAGTGGAAGACTTTGAAGAACGTACTTTCTTATCGCTGGATGCAGTTGCTGAACCCATCAATAAAGCGCAACAACTGGGTTTACTGAATGTTGATAAACGGATTTATGCCACCGAAAAAGGCCAGCAATATTTAAATGAATTACTGGCGTTGTTTCTAACGGAATAACAGATTTACGGCGCAATAATCAGGGCCTGTCTCAGTCAGAAATAATAACGCTGCTTTCTTCCTGTTTCTGCAATAAAACCATCTCATTAAACTGCTCGTTATCTTTCAGACTATCAAAGCTGGCATCGACACCGGCCTGAATACGTAAGGATTCTGAACGCTGAATTGCTTCCGCTAAATCACGTAACGCTTCTTCGATAAAACCGGATTCAGCATAAGCGCAGGAACGCTGATAAAACGCATGGCTGTTTTCCGGGTCAATTTCTAATGCCCGGTTCGCCAGACTGGTTGCCCATTCGGTCTGGCCTAATAACAGAGCGGCGTCTGCTTTATAGGTTAACGCTTCTAAATCATCCGGGCGCAGTGCCAGAATCTGATCATAAATCGCAATTTTATTTTGTGGGCTGCTTTCCTGAGAGGCTTTTAACCACAGCGAATGAATTTCGTTGGTTAATACAATTTCTTCCTGAGCCGCTTTAATGTGTTTCGACTTGCGACTGAGTTCTTTTTCCAGTGTTTCCAGACGCTCTTCATAGGAAGCGGTAATGCGGCGGATTTCTTCATTGGCATAGGAGCCAACTCGCTCTTTCACATCGCGCAATGAGTTCCAGCCAATAATCACCAGCAGTGACGATGCACCGGCCAGCAGGTAAAAGAAATAGGTGACGGTATCGGTAGCATAAGTTAACGCCCGGTCGGCCAGCTCAATTTCTTTATCAATAATTTTGCTGGTTAACTCCAAGCGAACATCGGCAATGGTCTGACGCAGATCTTTCACTTCACCGAGGATATAACGCTCGGTAAAAGCGCTGTAGAGGGGTTTATCGAGCTGCTCCACTTGTTGCTCTGCCAGCAGGTGTTTCTGGAGAGGTTGCTGATGTTGGACAGGCTTCGGCGTGCTTTGTCCTTCCTGAGCAAATTGATCTTCCTGAGACAGTGCTAATAAGGGGGAAAACAGGCATAACAGCAGAATATAACAGCGAGATATCATAAGCCGGATCATCCATTTAATCGTAGATGGCTAACAAGGTAATTGGGATAGCTGGAATTCAGGATAGCTGGAATTGTCGGGGCGAGATAGTGATTACCTCGCTGCAAATTGTTGGGTATGCCAATCATGACCAACCGGGAATCAGTTGCCTGGATCAGAGAGCAGCAGAAAATGCCCGGAGAAGTTGATATGCTTACAAAGACCGCTGCTGAGGCAAATTCTATGCAAAACACCAATATCAAAACCCGCGCACACGAGTTAATTGACCAGCTTCCTGAAACCGTCAGTTGGACCGAACTTGCGTATCATGTTGAGCTACGTGCTTCTGTTGAGCGTGGCATGGAAGATGTTCGTGCGGGTCGCACCCTTACCTCCGATGAAGTAAAGAAGCGCTTAGGGCTGACTCAATAGAGTATGGAGATTATCTGGACTCAGGAGGCCTTAGAGCGGCTTGAGGATATTCAGTATTATCTGGCGGTTCAGGAAAGATCACCCCAGGCAGCAAAGCAGACGCTTGATCGAATTTTTGTACGAGAAGCGCAAATACGTGAAATGCCTTTCAGCGGACGTGTTGTTCCTGATTATGATGCGGCCAATTTGCGAGAGCTACTCGAAGGTTCCTATCGCATTATCTATATGATTCAAGATGACCGAATCCTTATTCTCAGCGTGATGCACCAAAGCCGTTTGCTGACAAAAGTCAGAGGAATCAAAGAATAAAGGCTTGTATACCGCTGGTGACGGCTAGCCACCAGCGGTAACTTTATCAGCCTTCCAGCGCAGCTTTCAGCGGCTCATGCTGTTCGGCGTCTAGGCGTGGGCCAAACTGGCTGACGACCTTGGAAGACGCCACGCTGGCTAAACGACCGGCAGCTGCAAAATCATAACCGTGGGTAATGGCATACAGGAATGCACCGGCAAACATATCGCCAGCACCATTGGAGTCGACTGCGGTGGTTGGGTTCGGGATGATTGGATGCAGCAGTTCACCATCAAAGGCCAGTGCGCCTTTGGAGCCGAGGGTGATGGCGAAGGTTTTGGCAACGTTTTTCATGGCTGCAACCGCATCATCCAGATTATCGGTATCAGTAAATAACAGGGCTTCCTGTTCGTTACAGAACAACAGGTCAACGCCGTCACCGATCATTTCTTTTAAACCGTCTTTAAAGAACTGAACCATGGCCGGGTCGGAGAAGGTCATGGCGGTTTTGATACCGTGTTTCTTCGCCAGTTCCATTACCTCAATGGCTGCCGCACGTGAAGTATCAGAAGTGACCAGATAGCCCTCGATATACGCATAGTCCGAATTCTTTAACGCTTCTTCGTTGATGTGTTTAGCGTGTAATTCGCTGGTGGTGCCCAGGAAAGTGTTCATGGTGCGCTCAGCATCCGGGGTTACCATCACCAGGCATTTGCCGGTTACACCGTTATCCCGTTCACCGTCCATGTTGGTATCAACACCGGCGGCCTGTAAGTCCTGCACGTAAAAATCACCGGCTTCGTCATTGGCGACATTGCAGGTGTAAAAAGCTTTTGCGCCAAAGTAGCTGGCACCAATAATGGAGTTAGCCGCACTGCCACCACAGGCGCGTTTTTTCAGACCATAGTCAGTGGTTAATGTATCAAGCATGGTGTGCAGCTGATCTTCTTCGATTAAGGTCATCATGCCTTTTTCAATGCCAGCTTTGCTGAAAAACTCGTCCTGAACTTCGAACTCCTGATCAACCAGCGCGTTGCCAATGCCATAAATGTGATACGTCATATATTTTCTCTGTTTACTGTCGGTGGATATCGGAAATCAGCCGATATCGGGAATAATTTGGTGGCAGTGTATCGCTCCCTTGCATCAGATCAAGTCTGACAGATGACGCGTCGCTTCAGGCTGCTATGATGACGGCTATGAACAAGGTAACCCGTTTTATTCGTCAGCATCAGCGTGTCCGTCATGCGGTGTATCAGACCGATGCCAATATTCAGCGTGCGGTACGGCGTACCGCAATGATTCTGTTGTCGTTTGTCAGCTTACACGTCAGTGCCATGATCTGGCTCGAAGGGATGCCGCTATGGACCGCTATCTGGCTGACACTCACCACCATTACCACCGTCGGCTATGGCGATGTGTCGGCAGCAACTCCATTGGGACAGCTGGCTACCATCGCGCTGATGTATGTTTGTGGTATCACCTTAATGACGTTTCTGATCAGTGATTATGTGGACTTCCGCATTGCACGCCGGGAACGTATCCGCACCGGACACTGGGACTGGAATATGGCCGATCACATCCTGATTATTAATTCACCCAAGTACAACCACGAAGCCTATTTTGTGCGCCTGATCAGCCAGATCCGCGAAAGTGGTGAATATCCGGAAACGCCGATCATGTTATTAAACGAGGCCTTCGCTGATGGCTTGCCGGATTGTCTGCGCCAACTCGGAGTGGTGCATGTGACCGGCTCAGCCAGCCGACCAGACGATTTACAGCGGGCGGGGGCTCATCGGGCGCGTCATATTGTGGTGCTGTCCCGGGATGAATATTCCACCGACAGCGACAGCTTTACCTTTGATGTGGCACATCGGCTGTATTCCCTGCATATCAGCAATAAGGTGATCGTTGAGTGTGTTGATGACAGCAATCGTGACCGTCTACGGGCATTGGATATTCCGGTGATTCTGCGGCCGATTCGCTCTTACCCTGAAATCATCGTACGTGCCATGGTGGCTCCGGGTTCCGAGCAGGTGATTGAAGATATGTTTACCCATGCCGACGATCACACTGTACGCTATCCGGTCTGGCTCGAAGGGGAACGTTGGGCTGATGTGGTAAACGCGGTAGTACAGGCCAGCCTGGGGACTCCTTTGGCGTATGTCACCAAAGAAGGCAAGGTGATTAAGCACCCGGACGGAGATCATCACGTCCACGCCCAGTCTCTGATCATGCTGGTGAATACCGAACACACTCCCAGCATTCGTGATGTGCAGCGAGCGATTGAAGTGCACTTTAATAAGCGCATGGAAAATCTGGTTTAAGCCTTGCTACAGCAGAGCCTGTGTGAGTTTGCGTTGCAGCGCGTAAAAAATGGTGTTTTTCGGTGGAGGAATAATTAACCGCTCTGGACTCCCTCTTTAAATTTCACAAAAATGCGTCGCTTTTTCTTAATGCTGGCGCAGTCTGACCAGTTCTGAACATAGCCTGACAATCTGTTTTGTTGTCGGTGTTACGGCTATTCGTTCGCTTCTAAAAAGCATTTATTGATTTATTCGCCTGGCTGTTAAGCCCGGCTTTTTTGCGCGCCAAATACAATAAAACCGCTTTAAAAAGGTAACCACATTGAACGGGAAACTCAGTTTTAAAACACGCATCGTCCTGGTGGCGATTGTCTTGCTGACGCTGTCACTGGCGATTCAGTCAGCGTTTTCTTATCACCAGCTATCCGGCCTGATTAAAACCAGCGTGGATGATTATGCGCGTCTGGAAATGACGGCGAATGGTGAAAATGTTGAGCGCTACATCAAACAGATCAACCGTAGCCTGACCAACACCGCACCTTTATTTGTGCGTAATTTAACCTCAGATCAACTGAAGGTTTATCTGCAGAGCCTGGCGGGTAATCTGGCGCTGGAAGAAATGGTACTGGGTTATCAGGATGGCCGGGGCTATCGCTATTATCGTGGCGTATATCAGCAGGGAGTGGCTGATTACCGCCAAGCGCACTGGTATCAGCAGGCCAGAAGCAAGCGTTCACTGGTTATTACCGATATCTATCAGGAGCAGGGACGCCAGAATAAACAAATCACACTGGCTGCTCCTTTCTTTAAAGGCAGCGTATTTGCTGGCGTACTGGCGGTTCATATCGACATTCAGGAGCTGACGACGTTTGTGCAACAGGCAACCTTTCCCGGTTCTATTGCCGCGTTATATGACGATACCGGTTTAACCATTGCTTCAACCGGTGAGGTCGATGTCCCGGGCGAGTCACGTCTGTCCGACTTTGAGCCCCTGGTTGAGCTGGAGCGGATCATGCTGAGTAACACTCAGAACATGCATGAGTTTGTTCTGTTGGAAATCGACAAGATTGCTTATTTCGAAGCCATTCAGCTGACCCCGGATGTTACCTGGCACATGCTGGTGGCGATTGATAAAAGCAAAATGTACCGGGCGCTGGGTGAGTCATTACAACAGTCGGTGGTGATCACTCTGGTGCTGATTGTGCTGTCAGCGCTGGCCATTTTTGTTGCCCTGTCGGTTGCCTATCGGCCATTACTGGCACTGAAACAAACCATCGTTGAGCTGGCCTCCGGACAAGGCGATCTGACACGCCGTTTGGCGGTCACCCGTGAAGACGATCTGGGTGAAATTTCACACGGCATTAATACCTTTATTGCTGACCTGCAGGGCATGATGCAGGAGATTAAGAGCGCGGCGCAGAATATTGCCGGCAGTGTGACGCATTTACAGCAGCAGAGCAGCGCGAATAATCAGGTACTGGATGCTCACAAACTGGAAACCGCTCAGGTGGCCACCGCATTGAATGAGATGAGTGCCAGTTCAAACGATGTTGCCGACAATACTGAGCACGCGGTGACTCTGACCAGTGACGCCAATGATCAGACGCTGCAATCAAAACAGGTTGTCGCGGATGCGACCCAGAATATGCAGCAGTTGGTGGAGCAGGTTGATGCATCATCGGGTCAGATTGATCAGATGGGGCAGGATATTGCCAATATTTCTGCGGTATTAAATGTGATTGGTGATATCGCCGAGCAAACGAATTTGCTGGCATTAAATGCGGCCATTGAAGCTGCCCGGGCCGGTGAGCAAGGGCGTGGTTTTGCGGTGGTTGCTGATGAAGTTCGTGCGCTGGCATCCCGTACTCAGGAAAGCACATCGGAGGTTCACAATACTATCAACCGCCTCAACGCCAGTTCCCAGGGTGTGATTGCTGGTATCGAAGGTACCAAAACCCGTTGTGAAGAAGCGGCGGCACAGACCAACCGGGTGATGACGAATCTTGATCAGATTGTTTCATCGGTAGCAGATATTAATGAGCTCAATATCCGTATTGCCACAGCGGCCCAGCAGCAGTCGACTGCCTCTGATGAGATCAACCGCAACATGGTCGCTATCAGCGATATGGTGGATGATGTGGCTCATAGCGGTGACGAAGTTGTGAAGGCAACTCATGCGCTGGCAGATGCACAACAGACGTTGGGTACAATTGTCGGGCGCTTCAAACTGTAACAAAGTTACTGTGTAATAAGTCAGAACTGCCGTAAAACACGGCAAAATTCAGCGCCGGACAGCGTCCGGGGCTGAATAATACTTTACTCAGGTTATATAAACTGACAAGCTTATGTAATCTTATAACATCGCTTTTGGTTTGGCTTATGCCGTTTCGTCGTCACACATCGCTGTTGGCTATGCTGCTTTGTACCCTGATGGTACTGGCGGCCAGCATGCAGACGTTACATGAGCAGTTGGCTCATGACGGCATTGCCACGCACTGCGAATATTGTTTACAGGCACTGGATGCTTCCGGTGTTATTCCTCCGCTATTGATTGCGTTACCAGCTCTGGTACTGGATCTCTCTCCTCAGTTGTTATTGGCCTTCGCTGCGCCGCAACGTCTGACGGTTATGTTGCAGGCGCGTGCGCCACCGCAGGCCGTTGCTTAACAACTCATACATTTAACACGATCCTTTTTTATCTGTATTTCCGGAGAAGTACCCATGCGTAAGCACCTGTTGGCGCTGGCTGTTGCCAGCGCGTCTTTCACCCCTGTTCATGCACAGGATAATGTTGAGCTGGACACTGTACGTGTGACAGCCACGCCCACCAATCAATCACAAGCAGACATTGTTCAGCCGACGATTGTGTTAACCGGTGAAGCGCTGGATCGCCAACGGGCGGAATCTCTGGGTGATACGCTGGGGCAACAGCCCGGGGTGCATAACTCCAGCTATGGTACGGCGGTGGGGCGCCCGGTTATTCGTGGCTTAGGTGGCGCCCGGGTGAAAGTCCTGCAATCGGGGCTGGAAGCGGTGGATGCTTCTTCGGTCAGCCCGGATCATGCGGTAGCGGTGCATCTGCACGATGCCAAGCAGGTTGAAGTGCTGCGCGGCCCGGCGTCACTGTTGTACGGCAACGGTGCGTTTGGCGGGGTGGTAAATGTGGTGGATGATCGTATTCCCAGCACTCAGGAAGACGACGGTGTCGAAACCAATGTTCGCTTGGGTGCGAACAGCGTTAATGACGGTCAGGAAATTGCGCTGAGCAATCAGGGTAAAAGCGGTGCCTGGCGCTGGCATGCCGCAGCCTCTGAAAGCAAGGCAGAGGAATACCGTATTCCTCGCGAAGCGGGTGAAATTGAGCGCGAAGAAAATGGCGAAATTGAGCGTCGTGATGCCGAAGGCAAACGTCTGGAAAACAGCGATGTTGATCATAACCGTCAGTTCTCGTTAGGAGGCAGTTATGAGTTCGGCAATGGCAATCTGGTTGGCATTGCCGTGAGTCATATGGATTCTGAGTTTGGTTTGCCGGGCCATGGTCATGAAGATGAGCATGAAGAAGAAGGTGAAGAGCACGACGAGGAAGAAGGCGAAGAGCACGGTCATGAAGAGGAAGAAGGTCCGGCTCGCGTTGACTTAGAGAGCACACGTGTTGATCTGGCGGGTCTGTTTAATAACCCGTTTGCCGGTGCCGAATCCTTAACGGTGAAACTGGCGCTGACCGATTATGAGCACACCGAAGGCCATGAAGAAGCACATGGCGAAGAAGAGCACGACGAGGATGAGGAACACGAAGAAGGTGAAGAGCATGAAGAAGAACATGGCCCGACCACCTTTAAAAATAAATCTCAGGATCTGCGGGTTGAACTGGTTCTGGAAGAGATGCTGGGCATGACTCACGTCGTGGGCAGTCAGATTTCTTACAGCGAATTCTCGGCGGAAGGTGAAGAAGCTCTGGTACCGTCGACCGATACTGAAAATCTTGGCCTGTTCTGGCTGGGTGAGAAGCAGATTGACGATCTGACACTGAATGTGGGTGCCCGTTTCGACAGTATTTCACACGATCCTGACAACCCGGGCGAGTTGGATTCAGCTTGTGGCTTCAGTGCTGCAGATGTGGATAAAACCGATTTTTCTAATCACAGTGTATCGTTGGGCTTAATTCAGGAATTATCCGATGGCTGGCAGGTTGCTGGCTCGGTGACCAGCGCTCAGCGTGCTCCGGCTGCGGAAGAGTTATTCTCTTGTGGTGCTCATGAAGCGACTCTGAGTTATGACATCGGCAACCCGGACCTGGATGAAGAACAGGCTCTGAATCTGGACATCTCCGTGCGTAAAAACAGTGGCGCGTTAACCGGCTCTCTGAGCATTTACCGCAACCAGGTGGATGATTTTATTTTCCAGAATGCTGTGGTTGAAGGTGGTGAATTGCTGGTCGAAGACGGTTTACAGGCGTATCGCTTTGAGCAGGATGAAGTCACTCTGACGGGGGTCGAGCTACAACTGGCCTATCAGCTGAATGATGCCTTTGAGCTGACGGCGCTGGCTGATGGTGTACGTGGTAAGCTGGATAATGATGATTATCTGCCGCGTATGCCGGCCGACCGTTTCGGTTTGGGGGTGAACTTTGAGTCCGCTGGCTGGAGCGCTTATGCCCAGCATATGTTTGTTGCCAAGCAGGATCGTACCGCCACTTTTGGTGTGGATGATCAGGGTGCGGAAATCGAAGAAATTGAAACCGACAGCTACCAGTTGTTAACCGCTGGTGTGGGTTATCTGATCACAACTCAAAGTGCGGAATATCGTATCGATCTGCAGGGCAACAACCTGCTGAATGAAGAAGTGCGTTACCACACCTCCTTTGTGAAGGATCTGACGCCTCAGCCAGGACGTGGCTTTAAGCTGGCATTTAATGCACGCTTCTGATGCCTGAGTTGTGATCATGGATTGATCGCGCTGTTTATCGAAGACCATCTGGCCGCCGCCCGATGGTCTTTTTTATGGCTGGTTACAGCTTCTATCTACAACGCCTATCTCTGTAAACCATTCTGATTTTTCTGGTTGTCTGCTTTCGTCGTGCATGGCTTCTGATATAGTTTGTGGCTGACTGTAAGTATCGGGAGGTCGCCATGTTAAACAAGTTATTAGGCTTATTGGCCGACGGACAATTCCACTCGGGTGAAGAGCTGGGGGAGTCATTGGGGGTGAGTCGCGCTGCGGTCTGGAAGCAGCTTAAAAAACTGGATGATCTGGATATCCCGTATTCTTCGGTTAAAGGCAAAGGCTACCGGCTACACGATGAAATTGAGCTGTTGGATGGCGAGCGTATTCAGGCGGATATTCAGCAGCGTCTGGATTGCCTGGAGGTGCTGTTGGATGTTGATTCCACCAACTCCTACCTGTTTCAGAAAGCTTCTGACCATATGGGCAAGCGTTATGCCGTGATGGCGGAGAAGCAAGCGGCTGGTCGTGGTCGTCGTGGTCGCCAGTGGGTCAGCCCGTTTGGTAAGAATATCTATCTGTCACTGCTGGTGTCATTCAGTGGTGGTGTGGCGGCGCTCGAAGGTTTGAGTCTGGTGACGGCCATTGCGGTTGAACGGGCTTTGCTGAAGCTGGGCATTGCCGGAGTGGGTCTGAAATGGCCGAATGATATTTATGCCGATGGCAAAAAGCTGGCGGGCATTCTGCTGGAAGTAACTGGCGAATATAACAGCCATTGCCAGGTAGTGATTGGTGTTGGCCTGAACTTATCTCTGAGTGATAAAGACGCCGAAGACATTGGCCAGCCGTGGACCGCATTAAAAAATATCCGCCCGGATCTATCCCGCAATCAGGTTGCGACGGTGCTGTTGAATGAATTGTTGCTGGCGGTGGACGAATTCCAGAAGCAGGGCTTTGCGGTATTTCAGGAGTATTGGTCGCAGCGCGATATCTACCACAATAAAGAGGTGGTGATTCTCAGTCCGGGCCATGAAAAGCGTGGCATTGTGAAAGGCGTCAACCGCAAAGGCGAATTGTTGCTGCATACTGCCAAAGGCATGGAAGTGATTGTTGCCGGAGAAATCAGTGTCCGACCCGTTGCGTGATCTGTTTCTCGACATAGGTAATAGCCGGATTAAATGGGGCTATCGCCAGTCGGAGGAAGGGCAGGCAGGTGAGTGGTGTCACGGAGTCTGTGATGAAGCTGAGTTTGCTTCGCTGAACTGGCCATTCGAGATTCGTCGTCTGCTGGTCTCTTGTGTGCGTGATAAACCGGCATTGCGCCAGCAATTACAGCAGCGCTTTGCTGAGCGACTGGTGTGGTTCAGTGAGCCGCTGGCTGATATCCCACTTTTTCGCCATTGTTATAGCGATCATCGCCGCTTGGGTGTGGATCGTTGGCTGGCGATGCTGGGCGCACAATGCCGCTGTCAGGATGATGTGCTGGTGGTGGATGCTGGCACGGCGCTGACCCTTGATTTGCTGGATAAAGATACGCAACATCAGGGCGGCTGGATTGTTGCGGGTGTGGCACTGGCGCAGCAGGCGTTGTTTCAGCAGACCGAGCGGGTGAACCCGTTTATGGATGAGCAGCAGGCAATACATGCTGGCCCGGGGCGGGACACATTGGGGTGTGTCAGCGCCGGAGCTCGCCGCCAGTTGCTGGCATTGGTATTGTCGGTAATGGCTGATTATCCGCAATACCGGGTGTTTGTCTGTGGTGGTGATGGCTTATGGCTGTGTCAGACGCTGCAAGCCGATGGTGAGGTGCAACGTGATATCGTGCATGCGCCGGAATTAATTTTTGAAGGTATGGAATCCTTATGCGCTGGATCTTTTTTGCCCTAGTGTTTGCCAATTTGCTGCTGTTTGCCGTGTTCTGGCAGCAACAGGGACGCGACTCATTGCCGGTTGAGCAGACTATTCAGGTCGCTGACAGCAATAAACAACTGCAACTGGTGTCAGAGTTGGAAGCGCCACTGGTACCGGTAGTTGCTCGCCCTGAAGATAATGAAGTGCGTCAGGCACGTTGTTATGTCGCTGGGCCGTATAACGATGAGCTGGATGCGCGTCATTTGCTGGCGCGGGCTCAGGCGTTAGCGCTGGCAGGCAGTATTAATGCGGTGGATATCTCTACCGATGAGCCGTCGGAATACTGGGTGCATGTGCCGCCACGGGCGACCCGGGGTGAGGCGTTAAAAACCTTGCGTGAGCTACAGCAGCGTAATGTTGATTCGTACATTATTACTCAAGGGGATCTGGCAGAAGGGGTGTCATTAGGGTTGTTTCGCAATCAGGCATCCGCCCAGGGCATTAAGAAGAAGGTCGAGCGGTTTGAGATTCCGGTCGATATTCGGGTGATTACCAAATCCGTTCGTGAGTATTGGGTTGAAATTGATCAGGTGGCGCAACTGAATGAAAAAATGCGTGAGCGCATTCAGGCCGGTGATAGCGGGATCAGCTGGCAGCAAGCGGCCTGTTCCGAATAACCTTACCTCAATGGTAAATGTGCAATCTGCGATAAGTTTATAAAAAATAAGAAAAAAGTTGTTGACAGGGTTGGGTGTGGCCCATATAGTACGCGCCACTTCGGTGGGGTTCCCGAGCGGCCAAAGGGATCAGACTGTAAATCTGACGCGAAAGCTTCGCTGGTTCGAATCCAGCCCCCACCACCACTTTTTGATAGCTGTCGGAACGGCTATTGGAGCAAGCAGGTAGGCTTGGTCATTTGAACCTACTTGTAAGGTCGCGGGTATAGTTCAATGGTAGAACCTTAGCCTTCCAAGCTAATGATGCGGGTTCGATTCCCGCTACCCGCTCCAGTTTGCTGATATAGCTCAGTCGGTAGAGCGCATCCTTGGTAAGGATGAGGTCGGCAGTTCGAATCTGCCTATCAGCACCATTATTTAGAATTCAGAAAGGTAGGCCATTGGTCTGCCTTTTTGTGTATGTACTTTTGAAAAGTGTTTTCGATCTCGAAAACTGTTAAACCTCAACTTAAAGAGAATTGAGTCATGGCAAAGGAAACGTTTGAGCGCTCCAAACCGCACGTAAACGTAGGCACCATTGGTCACGTTGACCATGGTAAAACCACTCTGACTGCAGCGCTGACCCGCGTATGTGCAGAAGTATGGGGCGGCGAACTGGTAGCTTTTGAAGGTATCGACAACGCACCAGAAGAGCGTGAGCGTGGTATCACCATCTCAACTTCTCACGTTGAATACGAATCCCCAAGCCGTCACTACGCGCACGTAGACTGCCCGGGACACGCGGATTATGTTAAAAACATGATCACCGGTGCTGCTCAGATGGACGGCGCTATCCTGGTATGTGGTTCTACTGACGGCCCAATGCCTCAGACTCGTGAACACATCCTGCTGTCTCGTCAGGTTGGTGTACCATACATCGTGGTATTCCTGAACAAGGCTGACCTGCTGGCTGAAGACTGCGGCGGCGCAGACTCTGAAGAATACGCAGAGATGCTGGAACTGGTTGAAATGGAACTGCGTGACCTGCTGTCTGAATACGACTTCCCAGGTGACGACACGCCAATCATCCCAGGTTCTGCTCTGATGGCCCTGAACGGCGAAGACGACAACGAAATGGGTACTACCGCTGTTAAGAAGCTGGTAGAAACTCTGGATGAATACATCCCAGAGCCAGAGCGTGCAATCGACGGCGACTTCATCATGCCAATCGAAGACGTATTCTCTATTCAAGGCCGTGGTACTGTTGTAACTGGTCGTGTTGAGCGCGGCATCATCAATACTGGTGAAGAAGTTGCGATCATCGGTATCAAAGAGACCACTACCACTACTTGTACTGGTGTAGAAATGTTCCGTAAGATCCTGGACGAAGGCCGTGCGGGTGAGAACGTTGGTGTTCTGCTGCGTGGTACTAAGCGTGACGAAGTTGAGCGTGGCCAGGTTCTGGCTAAGCCAGGTTCTATCACGCCTCACACCAAGTTCACTTCTGAAGTATACGTACTGGGTAAAGATGAAGGTGGTCGTCACACGCCATTCTTCAAAGGCTACCGTCCACAGTTCTACTTCCGTACGACTGACGTAACGGGCGCTGTTGAGCTGCCAGAAGGCGTTGAAATGGTAATGCCAGGTGACAACGTGACTCTGTCTGTTGAACTGATCGCTCCGATCGCGATGGACGAAGGTCTGCGTTTTGCGATCCGTGAAGGCGGCCGTACTGTAGGTGCTGGTGTTGTAGCATCTATCGTTGAATAATTTGACTGGATCAAATTATAACGACCGAAGGTCGGCCTGAAAGGCGAAGGGCAGGAATGCCCGGAGTAATAGGTTTCAGGTCGATTATGGGTGGTAAGTTGTGAATGGGCTTGCCGCTCCGGCCATAAAGAATATTTTCTTTGTGGCCAAAACCTAAAATTTCTTGATTTTTCAAGAGTTAGCACTTGATTAATGAAAAAGCTGCTGTATAGTACAGCGCCCTAATTGAGTGAACTTTAGGCCAGTAGTTCCAATTGGCAGAACGGCGGATTCCAAATCCGCATGTTGGGGGTTCGAATCCCTCCTGGCCTGCCACATTCCTAAATGGCAGCTTCGGCTGCCTTTTTTGGCTTCAGGGAATAGTAATGAGTACCGAAAGCAAAGCAAATAATTCGCCATTGGATATTGTTAAATGGCTGGTAGCGATTGCCCTTTTTGCCGCCGCTGTAGTGGGTAACTACATGGCGCCGGATCTCTATCTGGAAGCGCAAGGCGAAGAACTGCCTCTGTTGTTCCAAGTATTGGCAGTTGTTGCGTTGATGTTGTTGTCTGCGGGCGCGGCATTAACCACTGCGAAAGGTCAGGCCTTTCTGCAGTTGCTGAAAGAAGCCAATATCGAGCGTCGCAAAGTTGTATGGCCGACGCGTCAGGAAACAACCCAAACCACAATGATTGTTGTGGTTGTTGTGTTTGTAATGGCTTTAATTCTGTGGGGTCTGGATTCTCTGCTGGGTTGGCTGATTTCGTTAATCGTAGGCTGAAGGTAAAACGATATGGCTATGCGCTGGTATGTGGTACACGCCTACTCTGGTTACGAAAAGCGTGTTCAGAACACTTTAAAAGAACGAATCGAACTGCACGAAATGCAACACCTGTTTGGTGACGTGCTGGTGCCAACCGAAGAAGTGGTTGAAGTTCGTGACGGTAAAAAGCGCAAGAGTGAGCGTAAGTTCTACCCGGGCTACGTGCTTGTGCAAATGGATATGAATGATGACTCGTGGCATCTGGTTAAGCAGACGCCGCGTGTAATGGGTTTTATCGGCGGTACTGCTGATAAGCCTGCACCAATTACTGAGCGTGAAGCAGATGCCATTCTGCAGCGTGTTCAGGATGGTGCTGATAAGCCTACCCACAAAACCATTTACGAGCCGGGTGAAGTGGTTCGTGTTATTGACGGCCCATTTGCCGACTTTAACGGTGTGGTTGAAAGCGTTGATTATGAGAAATCACGTTTGCAGGTGGCTGTTACTATTTTCGGTCGTTCTACGCCGGTTGAACTTGAGTTTACTCAGGTCGAAAAATCCGCGTAAACGCAACTAGATGACACTTAGCAATTCGTTGGGTGTCGGGAAGCCGCAAGGCGTTATTACCCATTTGGAGTAAATCATGGCTAAGAAAGTCGAAGCTTATATCAAGCTGCAAGTTGGTGCTGGTAAAGCAAACCCAAGTCCACCGGTTGGTCCTGCTCTGGGTCAGCACGGTCTGAATATCATGGAATTCTGTAAAGCGTTTAACGCACAGACCCAGGGTATGGAAGCGGGCGCACCAGTTCCTGTAATCATTTCTGTATACAACGACCGTAGTTTTTCTTTCGAGATTAAAACTCCGCCAGCATCCTTCCTGCTGAAAAAAGCCGCTGGTATCAAGAGCGGTTCTGGTCGTCCAAACACTGAGAAAGTGGGTACTGTAAACCGCGCTCAGCTGGAAGAAATCGCAGAAGTTAAAATGAAAGACCTGACCGCTGCTGATATGGACGCTGCTGTTCGTACCATCGCTGGTTCTGCTCGTGCAATGGGTCTGAATGTGGAAGGAGTTGAGTAATGGCTAAGCTGACTAAGCGCCAAAAGCTGATCGCTGAAAAAGTAGAAGCTGGCAAAGTTTACTCTGTAGAAGAAGCGGTTGAAGTACTGGCTTCCCTGCCTGCTGCAAAATTCAAAGAGTCTGTTGATGTTGCTGTAAACCTGGGCATCGACGCTCGTAAATCTGACCAAAACGTTCGTAGCTCTACTGTACTGCCAAACGGTACTGGTAAAACTATGCGTGTTGCTGTGTTCACTCAGGGCGCTAACGCTGATGCCGCTAAAGAAGCTGGCGCAGACGAAGTTGGCATGGATGAGCTGGCTGCGAAAATGAAAGAAGGTGATCTGAACTTCGACGTTGTGATCGCTTCTCCAGACGCAATGCGTGTTGTTGGTCAGCTGGGTCAGGTTCTTGGTCCACGTGGCCTGATGCCAAACCCGAAAGTTGGTACTGTAACTCCAGATGTTGCTACTGCGGTTAAGAACGCAAAAGCAGGTCAGGTTCGTTACCGTAACGATAAGAACGGTATTATTCACACCACAATCGGTAAGGCTGATTTCACTGCAGATGCACTGAAAGAAAACCTGACTGCATTGCTGGCTGATCTGAAAAAAGCCAAGCCTTCTTCCGCCAAAGGCGTATTCATGAAGAAAGTGACTCTGTCTACGACTATGGGTCCTGGCTTGACTGTTGACCATTCTGCTCTGGATTTCTAAGCAGAAGGTTAAAACCATCTTTGGGGTTATCGCCGGATTCTGCACTGCAGAGCTGTACCGGCGGTAGCTGTCAAAGACCGCAGGAGCAACGAGATTTTTGATCTCAGAGCTTAATAACTTCCTGCGTAGATGGTGTGTGGCCCCTTCAGAATTCTGAATTGTCACACCGAGACTGGCTCGTAAGAGCTCAATTTAACTTGTAGGAGTTAATCGTGGCCTTAGGACTCGAAGATAAGAAGGCGATTGTCGCCGAAGTCCAGGAAGCAGCTCAAGGTGCTCTTTCTGCTGTTGTTGCCGACTCTCGTGGCGTAACAGTAGAAGCCATGACCGCTCTACGTAAAGAAGCACGCGAAGCAGGCGTATGGATGAAAGTTGTCCGTAACACGCTGGCACGTCGTGCTGTTGAAGGTACTGATTACGAGTGTCTGACTGACTCGTTTAAAGGCCCGACTTTAATCGCATTTAACACCGAGCACCCAGGTGCTGCAGCTCGTATTTTCAAAGAGTTTGCAAAAGGTAACGACGCGTTTGAAGTTAAGGCTGGTGCCTTCGAAGGTGAAGTGGTAGACGTTAACATGCTGGCAAGCCTGCCAACATACGACGAAGCTATCGCGAAACTGATGAGCGTTATGAAAGAAGCATCCGCTGGCAAGCTGGTACGTACCATTGCTGCTATCCGCGACCAAAAAGAATCAGAAGCGGCTTAATTTTTAATAAAATAAGCCCTTTCTACCAACAATTTAGCGAGCTATTTAAAGCTCCTTTAAATTTAGGAATTGTCTCATGTCTCTGACAAAAGAAGATATCATCAATGCTGTAGCTGAAATGTCTGTAAAAGACGTTGTTGAGCTGATCGAAGCGATGGAAGAAAAATTCGGTGTATCCGCTGCTGCTGCTGTAGCTGCTGGTCCTGCTGCTGGCGGTGCTGACGCTGCTGAAGAGCAAACTGAATTCGACGTAATCCTGAGCGCTGCAGGCGACAAGAAAGTTAACGTGATCAAAGCAGTTCGCGGTCTGACTGGTCTGGGTCTGAAAGAAGCTAAAGCTATCGTTGACGGCGCTCCTGCTGCTGTTAAAGAAGGCGTATCGAAAGAAGACGCTGAAGCAGCTAAAGAAGAGCTGGAAGCAGCTGGCGCAGTTGTTGAAGTTAAGTAATTTGCGCATTATTGCAATGCCGTTACTGTCGCATTAAAGTCTGATGCGACGATTGGCTGGCGGGGTTAAACCCGTCAGCCTTTTCGCGTTCTACGCGATTAATTGCGTACTGCATTCAATGTACGCAAGAATTACCAGCCTTTACTGGCTCAGTCAGCAAGCGCTAGCTTGTACACAGATCCAATGATGACCCAATCGGGGCAACAGTCCGGGGATAACTGATGGCTTACTCATATACTGAGAAAAAACGTATCCGAAAGGATTTCGGTAAACTGCCGAACGTCATGGATGTGCCATACCTTCTGGCCATTCAAATCGACTCATATCGCAAGTTCCTGCAAGAGGGAGCTAGTTCCGAAGATCGCATCGATCTTGGGTTACATGCTGCATTTAAATCTGTTTTCCCTATCGTAAGCTATTCCGGGAATGCAGCACTTGAATACGTAAGCTACCGTCTGGGTACACCTACGTTTGATGAAAAAGAATGTATGCTGCGTGGCGTAACATACGCTGCACCGCTGCGTGTGAAGGTTCGTCTGATCATTTACGATAAAGAATCTTCCACCAAAGCCATCAAAGATATTAAAGAACAAGAAGTGTACATGGGTGAAATGCCACTTATGACCGACAACGGTACCTTTATTGTTAATGGTACTGAGCGTGTGATCGTATCTCAATTACACCGTTCTCCGGGTGTATTCTTCGATCACGACAAAGGTAAGACACATTCCTCCGGTAAGCTGCTGTATAACGCACGTGTTATTCCTTACCGTGGTTCCTGGCTGGACTTCGAATTCGATCCGAAAGATCTGGTTTACGTTCGTATCGACCGTCGCCGTAAGCTGCCAGCATCGATTCTGCTGCGCGCTCTGGGTTACAGCACAGAAGAAATCCTGGCGGAATTCTTCGAGAACGACAGCTACCGTTTAAGTGCCGATGGCGCCATGCTGAAGCTGATTCCTGCGCGTCTGCGTGGTGAAACGGCGGCCTTCGATATCATGGATAACGAAGGTAATGTGATTGTTGAAAGCGGCCGTCGTATTACCGCGCGTCACATTCGCCAGTTAGAAAAAGCCGGCGTGGAAGAGCTGTCTGTTCCAGCTGAGTACCTGCTGGGCAAAGCGATTGCAAAAGACGTAATCGACACCCGTACCGGTGAAGTTCTGGCTCCGGCCAACTCTGAAATCAGCGCTGAGCTGCTGGCTTCTCTGGCAGAAGCAGGCGTGGATGCGTTTGAAACTATTTACACCAACGAACTGGATTGTGGTCCGTTCCTGTCAGACACCATGCGTACTGACCCGACCACCAACCAGCTGGAAGCACTGGTAGAAATCTACCGTATGATGCGTCCTGGTGAGCCGCCAACCAAAGAATCTGCCGAAGCGCTGTTCGAAAACCTGTTCTTCACTGATGAGCGTTATGACCTGTCTGCGGTCGGTCGTATGAAGTTCAACCGTCGTATCGGTCGTGAAGAAATTCTGGGCGCTGGCGTACTGGATAAGCAGGACATCATTGAAGTACTGCGTACCCTGATCTCGATCCGTAACGGTAAAGGTATCGTCGATGATATCGACCACCTGGGTAACCGTCGTATCCGTTCTGTCGGTGAAATGGCTGAGAACCAATTCCGTGTAGGTCTGGTTCGTGTTGAGCGTGCGGTACGTGAGCGTCTGAGCATGGCGGAATCTGAAGGCCTGATGCCTCAGGATCTGATCAATGCCAAGCCAGTTGCTGCTGCGGTTAAAGAGTTCTTCGGCTCATCCCAACTGTCTCAGTTTATGGACCAGAACAACCCGCTGTCTGAGGTAACTCACAAGCGTCGTATTTCTGCGTTAGGCCCAGGTGGTCTGACCCGTGAACGTGCTGGCTTCGAGGTACGTGACGTACACGCGACTCACTACGGTCGCGTATGTCCTATTGAAACGCCGGAAGGTCCAAACATTGGTCTGATTAACTCGCTGGCAACTTTTGCCCGCACCAATGAATACGGCTTCCTGGAATCTCCATACCGTAAAGTAAACAACGGTGTGGTTACTGACGAAATCATTTACGTATCTGCGATTGAAGAAGCTGACTACGTAATTGCACAGGCGTCGGTAGAAACCGATAGCGAAGGCCGCTTACAAGGCGACCTGATCTCGGTACGTCACCAGAACGAATTCACCGTGATGTCTCCGGATGCAGTAACCCTGATGGACGTATCTGCACGTCAGGTTGTATCCATCGCGGCATCTCTGATTCCGTTCCTGGAACACGACGATGCTAACCGTGCATTGATGGGATCGAACATGCAGCGTCAGGCTGTACCAACGCTGAAATCCGAGAAGCCATTTGTGGGTACCGGTATTGAGCGTGCGGTAGCAGCAGACTCCGGTGTGTGTGTGGTTGCTAAGCGTGGTGGTGTGATCGACTCCGTCGATGCTTCCCGTATCGTGGTTAAGGTTCGTGATGAAGAAACCATGGCTGGCGAAGCCGGTGTGGATATCTACAATCTGACCAAATACACTCGTTCTAACCAGAACACCTGTATTAACCAGAAGCCTCTGGTGAAAGCCGGCGATATCATTAATCGTGGCGACATCATGGCTGACGGCCCATCCATTGACTTGGGTGAGCTGGCTCTGGGTCAGAACTTACGTCTGGCGTTCATGCCTTGGAACGGTTACAACTTCGAGGATTCCATCCTGTTGTCTGAGCGTGTTGCTCAGGAAGACCGTTTAACCACCATCCACATTCAGGAACTGACCTGTGTGGCGCGTGATACCAAGCTGGGTGCAGAAGAAGTAACTTCTGATATTCCAAACGTCGGTGAGTCGGCACTGAACAAGCTGGATGAGTCCGGTATTGTTTACATCGGTGCGGAAGTGAAGCCGGGTGACATTCTGGTAGGTAAAGTGACACCGAAAGGTGAAACTCAGCTGACTCCAGAAGAAAAACTGCTGCGTGCGATCTTCGGTGAAAAAGCGTCTGACGTTAAAGATACTTCTCTGCGTGTTAAGACCGGTACCACAGGTACGGTTATCGACGTACAGGTATTTACCCGCGATGGTGTTGAGAAAGATCAGCGTGCTCTGGAAATCGAACAGTCTCAGCTGGACGAAATCCGTAAAGACCTGAACGAAGAAATGCGTATTGTTCAGGGCGCAACTTACGAGCGTCTGCAACGTGCACTGCTGGGTCAAACCGTTAACGCGGCACCAGGCTTAGCTAAAGGTTCTCCGTTAACGGAAGAGTACCTGCAGAATCTGGCTGGCGACGACTGGTTCAAGATTCGTCCACAAGACGAGTCTCTGGTTGAAGTACTGGAAAAAGCCGAGCAGTCTCTGATTGATCGTCGTAAAGAACTGGACGACAAGTTCGAAGACAAGAAGCGTAAGCTGCAAACCGGCGATGACCTGGCTCCGGGCGTACTGAAGATTGTTAAGGTGTACTTAGCGATTAAACGTAAGATCCAGCCGGGTGATAAGATGGCAGGTCGTCACGGTAACAAAGGTGTTATCTCTGCGATCATGCCAATCGAAGATATGCCATACGATGGTAACGGTGAGCCGGTTGATATCGTGCTGAACCCACTGGGTGTACCGTCTCGTATGAACGTGGGTCAGATCATGGAGACTCACTTAGGCATGGCCGCTAAAGGTCTGGGCGTTAAGATCGACCGTATGATCAAAGAACAGCAAGAGATCGCTAAGATGCGTGAACTGCTGAACGAGATCTACAACGGTGGTGACGGCCGTATCGAAGACCTGGACAGCTTCTCTGATGCTGAAATCATGGAACTGGCCAACAACCTGCGTAACGGTGTGCCAATGGCAACACCAGCGTTTGACGGTGCGAAAGAAAGCGAAATCAAACGTATGCTGCGTCTGGCCGACATCCCGGATTCCGGTCAGGTTACCCTGTACGATGGCCGCACTGGTGATGCCTTCGACCGTCCGGTAACCGTAGGTTACATGTACATGCTGAAACTGAACCACCTGGTAGACGACAAAATGCACGCGCGTTCTACCGGTTCTTACAGCCTGGTTACTCAGCAGCCGCTGGGTGGTAAGGCGCAGTTTGGTGGTCAGCGCTTCGGTGAGATGGAAGTATGGGCACTGGAAGCATACGGTGCGGCGTATACGCTGCAGGAAATGCTGACTGTTAAGTCGGATGACGTGGCCGGTCGTACCAAGATGTATAAAAACATCGTTGACGGCGACCACCGTATGGAAGCCGGTATGCCGGAATCCTTTAACGTATTGGTTAAAGAGATCCGCTCACTGGGTATCGACATCGAACTGGAAAACGAATAAGGGCGTGGAGCTAAAGCAAAATGAAAGATTTAGTTAATTTTCTGCGTAATCAAAACAACGCTGACGAGTTCGATGCGATCCGCATCGGCCTCGCCTCGCCGGATATGATTCGTTCCTGGTCTTTTGGTGAAGTTAAAAAGCCAGAAACCATTAACTACCGTACCTTCAAGCCAGAACGCGATGGTCTGTTCTGTGCACGTATCTTTGGCCCAATCAAAGATTACGAATGTCTGTGTGGTAAGTACAAGCGTCTCAAGCACCGTGGTGTGATCTGTGAGAAGTGTGGCGTTGAGGTAACTCAGGCGAAAGTACGTCGTGAGCGCATGGGTCACATTGACCTGGCGTCTCCGGTGGCTCACATCTGGTTCCTGAAATCACTGCCGTCCCGTATCGGTCTGATGCTGGATATGACGCTGCGTGATATCGAACGTATTCTGTATTACGAGTCCTTCGTAGTCACCGAGCCTGGCATGACCACCCTGGACATGGGTCAGCTGCTGAGCGACGAGCAATACTACGAAGCGATTGAAGAGTTCGGTGATGAATTCGACGCCAAAATGGGTGCCGAAGCGATCGAAGCTCTGTTAGGTCAGATTGATCTGGAAGACGAAGTTAACCGCCTGCGTGAAGAAATTCCGGCGACTAACTCAGAAACCAAAATCAAGAAGCTGTCTAAGCGTTTAAAAATCTTAGAAGCTTTCCACCACTCAGGTAACGATCCTAAGTGGATGATCATGAAAGTTCTGCCGGTTCTGCCGCCAGATCTGCGCCCACTGGTACCTCTGGATGGCGGCCGTTTTGCAACGTCCGACCTGAACGATCTGTACCGTCGTGTGATCAACCGTAACAACCGTCTGAAGCGTCTGTTAGAGCTGAATGCGCCGGACATCATCGTACGTAACGAAAAACGTATGCTGCAGGAATCGGTTGATGCGTTGCTGGATAACGGTCGTCGTGGTCGTGCCATCACGGGCTCGAACAAGCGTCCGCTGAAATCTCTGGCTGACATGATCAAAGGTAAGCAGGGTCGTTTCCGTCAGAACCTGTTGGGTAAGCGTGTTGACTACTCAGGCCGTTCGGTAATTACCGTAGGTCCTAAGCTGCGCCTGCACCAGTGTGGTCTGCCGAAGAAAATGGCTTTGGAACTGTTCAAGCCGTTCATCTTCTCCAAGCTGGAGCACCGTGGTTTAGCGACCACAATTAAAGCAGCGAAGAAGATGGTTGAGCGCGAGACCGCTGAAGTTTGGGATATCCTAGCTGAAGTGATCCGCGAACACCCGGTAATGCTGAACCGTGCACCAACGCTTCACCGTTTGGGTATTCAGGCATTCGAACCTCAGCTGATCGAAGGTAAAGCGATTCAACTGCACCCATTAGTGTGTGCGGCTTATAACGCTGACTTCGACGGTGACCAAATGGCGGTACACGTACCGCTGACCATCGAAGCACAGTTAGAAGCTCGTGCACTGATGATGGCAACCAACAACGTACTGTCTCCTGCGAACGGTGAGCCAATCATCGTACCATCTCAGGACGTGGTACTGGGTCTGTACTGGATGACCCGTGAGCGTGTTAACGCCAAAGGTGAGGGCATGTTCCTGGCCGATCTGGAAGAAGTAAGCCGCGCTTACGACTCTGGCAATGCTCATCTGCAAGCCAAAGTAAAAGTACGTATTACCGAAACCGTTGCTGACATGGACGGCAACATGACGACCGAAACCAAAGTGGTCGATACCACCATTGGTCGTGCATTGTTGTTCCGCATCGTACCAAAAGGTCTGCCATACGAGCTGGTTAACCAGCCGATGAAGAAGAAAGCGATCTCTAAACTGATCAACACCGCTTACCGCCGTGTGGGTCTGAAAGATACCGTTATCTTTGCTGACCAGGTGATGTACACCGGTTTCCAATACGCGACTAAGTCAGGTTCTTCCATTGGTGTGAACGACTTTGTGATTCCGGATGAAAAAGCCGAAATCATTGCTAACGCAGAAGCCGAAGTAAAAGAGATCGAAAGCCAGTTTGCTTCCGGTCTGGTAACCCATGGTGAGAAATACAACAAGGTTATCGATATCTGGTCTCGTGCCAACGAGCTGGTAGCGAAAGCCATGATGGACAACCTGGGTAAAGAAGGTGTAATCGACCGCGAAGGTAACGAGGTTGAGCAGGAATCCTTCAACTCGGTATATATGATGGCTGACTCTGGTGCACGGGGTAGCCCGGCTCAGATCCGTCAGCTGGCCGGTATGCGTGGTCTGATGGCGAAGCCGGATGGCTCCATCATCGAAACGCCGATTGTGGCGAACTTCCGTGAAGGTCTGAACGTACTGCAGTACTTCACCTCGACCCACGGTGCGCGTAAAGGTCTGGCCGATACCGCATTGAAGACGGCTAACTCCGGTTATCTGACGCGTCGTCTGGTAGACGTGGCGCAGGATCTGGTCGTAACCGATCGTGACTGTGGTACCGAGCGTGGTCTGGTAATGACACCGCTGATTGAAGGTGGTGACGTTGTTGTAGCGCTGGGCGACCGTATTCTGGGTCGTGTGGTTGCAACCGACGTTTACAAGCCAGGTTCTGAAGGCGACATCGTAGTACCAGCCGGTACCCTGATCGACGAAGCCTGGGTACAAACCATCGAAGCCGAAGGTATCGATGAAGTGATCGTACGTTCTGCGATTACTTGTGAATCTCGCGTTGGTATCTGTTCAAGCTGTTACGGTCGTGATCTGGGTCGCGGTCATCAGGTGAACGTGGGTGAAGCGGTTGGTGTTATCGCAGCACAATCCATTGGTGAGCCGGGTACACAGCTGACCATGCGTACGTTCCACATTGGTGGTGCGGCATCGCGAGCATCGGCAGCCGATAGCGTTCAGGTGAAGAACTCCGGTACCGTTCGTCTGCATAACATGAAGACAGTGACCAAAGACAATGGCGACCTGGTAGCGGTTTCCCGTTCCGGTGCGATTGCCGTTGCTGATGATCACGGTCGTGAGCGTGAGCTGTACAAACTGCCATACGGCGCAGTGATTTCAGTACAAGACAACGCAGCGGTTGAAGCTGGCCAGAAAGTGGCAAGCTGGGATCCGCACACTCACCCAATCGTAA
Organism: Bacterioplanoides sp.; assembly: GCF_965226395.1. Classification (GTDB taxonomy): domain Bacteria; phylum Pseudomonadota; class Gammaproteobacteria; order Pseudomonadales; family Oceanobacteraceae; genus Bacterioplanoides. The sequence continues at coordinate 1,866,604 of NZ_OZ245358.1, forward strand.
CTGAGGTGAAAGGTCGTATTGAATTCGTTGGCATGGAAGAAGGTATCACCATCAACCGTCAGACCGACGAATTGACTGGCCTGTCTTCTATTGAAGTGATCGACGCCAAAGATCGTCCGGCGGCGGGTAAAGATATTCGTCCAATGGTGAAACTGGTGGATGCGTCGGGTAACGACGTAATGCTGCCGGGTACCAATGCACCAGCACAGTACTTACTGCCTGCTAACGCACTGGTAAGCCACGAAGACGGTACTGAAGTATCCGTGGGTGACGTGATTGCACGTATCCCGCAAGAGTCTTCCGGTAACAAAGATATTACCGGTGGTCTGCCACGAGTGGCCGACCTGTTCGAAGCACGTAAGCCAAAAGAGCCTGCTATCCTGGCAGAAATCACCGGTACCGTGAGCTTCGGTAAAGAGACCAAAGGTAAGAAGCGTCTGGTAATCACTCCGAACGACGGCAGCGAGCCGTATGAAGAGCTGATTCACAAATGGCGTCACCTCAACGTGTTCGAAGGTGAACAGGTTGAGAAGGGTGAGATCATCTCCGATGGTCCGTTAAACCCGCACGATATTCTGCGCTTAAAAGGCGTAGGCGATCTGGCTATGTACGTAACCAACGAAGTGCAAGAAGTTTACCGTCTGCAAGGTGTAGGCATTGACGATAAGCACATCGAAGTCATCGTACGTCAGATGCTGCGTAAGGTTCTGATTACTGAAGCCGGTGATTCCAGCTTCATTCCAGGTGATCAGGTTGAGTACTCTAACTTCCTGGCAGAAAACGAGAAGCTGGAAGAAGAAGGCAAGATCACTGCCAAAGGCGAGCGTGTACTGTTGGGTATCACCAAAGCGTCTCTGGCAACAGAATCCTTCATCTCCGCAGCATCGTTCCAGGAAACCACACGGGTTCTGACCGAAGGTGCAGTAACGGGTAAAGTTGATACCCTGCGCGGCCTGAAAGAAAACGTGGTTGTGGGTCGTCTGATCCCAGCGGGTACTGGTCTGGCTTACCACGAAGAACGTAAGCGTAAGCGTCAGGATCGTGAAAACGAGCGCCTGAAAGCAACGCCAGAAGGCTTAAGTATCTCGGCTGAAGATATGGAAGCGAAACTGAGCGAAGCGTTCAGCGACAAGCTGTAAGGCCGGTGAGTTCAGGCCTGAATTAAGGGCTGAACAAAACCTATAAAAACCGCTGTTTCCGCAAGGAGGCAGCGGTTTTTTGGTTTTAGGCTGGGAGTAAAATTGTTTGCCTGAATTTTACTCAGAGGTTGTCGAAATAGTTGAATTTTTAACCTGATCCGAGTATGCTTCCGGCCCCTTTTCTTGCGTCTGCCTGAAAAGGGTTCCTTTAAAGACATTTTGGAGTTAGCTAAATGGCTACAATCAACCAGTTGGTTCGTAAGCCTCGTAAGCGCAAAGTGGCTAAGAGCGACGTACCTGCACTGCAGGCATGTCCACAGCGTCGTGGCGTATGTACTCGTGTATACACCACTACCCCTAAAAAGCCTAACTCGGCACTGCGTAAAGTATGTCGTGTGCGTTTAACGAACGGTTTTGAAGTGACTTCCTACATCGGTGGTGAAGGTCACAACCTGCAAGAGCACAGTGTTGTTCTGATCCGTGGTGGTCGTGTTAAAGACTTACCTGGTGTTCGCTATCACACTGTTCGCGGTACTTTGGATACTTCTGGCGTTGCTGATCGTAAGCAAGGTCGTTCTAAGTACGGTGCTAAGCGTCCTAAGTAACATCCTTTTGTTAAGTCTGCTTATACGCAGCGGAAAGGGTGTCTTACGACACAAGATAAGAGTAAGGCTGAGCAACGTGTTATCGAATGTGTTTAACCACAGTGTCAACATGCTCAGGCTGACCTGAAGACCTAAAGAGGGCTTATCATGCCAAGAAGAAGAGTCGCCGCCAAACGCGAGATTCTGCCAGATCCGAAATTCGGAAACGTTACACTGGCAAAATTTATGAACCACGTAATGATCAGTGGTAAAAAATCCATCGCCGAAAAAATCGTTTACGGTGCACTGGATGCAGTTGAAGCTAAGCAGGGTGGTAACCCGGTTGAGCTGTTCGATGCTGCTTTAGAGGCTATCCAGCCTATCGTGGAAGTTAAGAGCCGCCGTGTTGGTGGTGCTACTTACCAGGTTCCTGTTGAAGTACGTCCTGCTCGTCGTATGGCTCTGGCTATGCGTTGGTTAGTAGATGCTGCTCGTTCCCGTGGTGAAAAATCCATGGCTCAGCGTCTGGCTAACGAAATGATGGACGCTGCTGAAGGCAAAGGCGCTGCGGTTAAGAAACGTGAAGACGTTCACCGTATGGCTGAAGCTAACAAAGCTTTCTCTCACTACCGTTTCTAAGTTATCTGAAACACAGTGGTTTGAGAAACTGGGCGCTGTTCTTGTGCGCCCATTGTTAAGGCTGGCTCCGTTCGCGGGCCGCCTTAACTGATCCCAAGACCAACCAGTAAGGACTCTATTACAGTGGCTCGTACTACTCCGATTGAACGTTATCGTAATATTGGTATCTGTGCGCACGTCGATGCGGGTAAAACCACAACGACCGAGCGTGTTTTGTTCTATACCGGTGTTTCTCACAAAATCGGTGAGGTACATGACGGTGCAGCAACAATGGACTGGATGGAGCAGGAGCAGGAGCGTGGTATTACCATTACCTCGGCTGCAACGACCTGTTTCTGGTCAGGTATGGGAAAACAGTTCGACGAGCACCGTATCAACATTATTGATACTCCTGGGCACGTGGACTTTACCATTGAGGTAGAGCGTTCTTTGCGTGTACTGGATGGTGCAGTTGTTGTGCTGTGTGGATCGTCCGGTGTTCAGCCTCAGACTGAAACCGTTTGGCGTCAGGCCAATAAATACGAAGTGCCACGTATGGTCTTCGTTAACAAAATGGACCGTGCCGGTGCCGACTACTTTATGGTGGTTGACCAGCTGAAAGAGCGTTTAGGCGCAAATGCGGTTCCGGTTCAGATCAATATCGGCGCTGAAGATGAATTCAAAGGCGTGGTCGATCTGATCAAAATGAAAGCCATTATGTGGAATGAAGCCGACCAGGGAACTACCTTCACTTATGAAGATATTCCGGCTGATCTGGTGGATACCGCTAATGAATGGCGCGAGCACATGCTCGAAGCGGCAGCTGAAGCTTCCGATGATCTGATGGAAAAATACCTGGAAGAGGGTGATCTGTCAGAAGAAGAAATCAAGCAGGCGCTGCGTCAGCAAACGCTGGCTAATGAAGCGGTTCTGGTATGTTGTGGCTCCGCCTTTAAGAATAAAGGTGTGCAGGCGGTACTGGACGCTGTCATCGAATTTATGCCGTCACCGACTGAGGTGAAGGCCATCGAAGGTATTCTTGACGACAAAGACGAAAGCACTGCTGAGCGTCATGCCTCCGATGAAGAACCGTTTGCTTCCCTGGCCTTCAAAATCGCCACCGACCCGTTTGTGGGTACGCTGACTTTCGTGCGGGTTTACTCCGGCGTGTTGCAGTCGGGTGATGCGGTATGGAACCCGGTGAAAGGCAAGCGTGAGCGTGTTGGTCGTATGGTGCAGATGCACGCCAACTCGCGTGAAGAAATTAAAGAAGTACGTGCTGGCGATATTGCCGCGTTGATTGGTCTGAAAGATGTCACTACCGGTGACACCTTGTGTAATCAGGACCAGAAGAATCGTATTACCCTTGAGCGCATGGAGTTCCCGGAGCCGGTTATCTCGGTGGCGGTTGAGCCTAAGTCTCAGGCGGATCAGGAAAAGATGGGTGTTGCACTGGGCAAGTTAGCTCAGGAAGATCCATCTTTCCGGGTAGAAACTGACGAAGAATCCGGCCAGACCATTATTTCTGGCATGGGTGAGCTTCACCTCGACATCATCGTCGATCGTATGAAGCGTGAATTTAAAGTTGAGTGTAACGTTGGTAAGCCGCAGGTGGCCTACCGCGAGAAGATCTCACAAGTCGTCGAAATTAATCACAAGTTCGCCAAGCAATCCGGTGGTCGTGGTCAGTATGGTCACGTGGTGGTGCGCTTTGAGCCGTCTGAAGATGAGTCGGAGGAAGGGCTGGAGTTTGTGAATGAAATCACCGGTGGTGCTATTCCGCGTGAATACATCCCGGCGGTTGAAAAAGGTATTGAAGAGCAGATGAAAAACGGCGTACTGGCGGGTTATCCGCTGCTGGGCCTGAAAGCCACTCTGTTCGATGGTTCTTTCCATGACGTCGATTCGAATGAAATGGCGTTTAAGATTGCTGCTTCACAGGCGACTAAAAAGCTTGGTCAGGAAGGGTCTCCCGTTCTGATGGAGCCAATGATGAAAGTTGAAGTGGTAACCCCTGAGGATTACATGGGCGATGTGGTCGGTGACCTGAATCGTCGCCGTGGCCTGATCAGTGGAATGGAAGATTCTCCATCCGGAAAAGTCGTGAATGCCTCTGTGCCGCTGGCAGAAATGTTCGGTTATGCAACCGATCTGCGCTCAGCATCACAAGGTCGTGCGACCTACTCGATGGAATTTGAAAAATATGCGGAAGCACCTTCCAGTGTCGCCGAAGCAATTATTAACCGTTACTAATTTTAGTAAACAGTAATCACATAATCTTTAACGAGGTGTTTTATGGCTAAGGAAACGTTTGAGCGTTCCAAACCGCACGTAAACGTAGGCACCATTGGTCACGTTGACCATGGTAAAACCACTCTGACTGCAGCGCTGACCCGCGTATGTGCAGAAGTATGGGGCGGCGAACTGGTAGCTTTTGAAGGTATCGACAACGCACCAGAAGAGCGTGAGCGTGGTATCACCATCTCAACTTCTCACGTTGAATACGAATCCCCAAGCCGTCACTACGCGCACGTAGACTGCCCGGGACACGCGGATTATGTTAAAAACATGATCACCGGTGCTGCTCAGATGGACGGCGCTATCCTGGTATGTGGTTCTACTGACGGCCCAATGCCTCAGACTCGTGAGCACATCCTGCTGTCTCGTCAGGTTGGTGTACCATACATCGTAGTATTCCTGAACAAAGCTGACCTGCTGGCTGAAGACTGCGGCGGCGCAGACTCTGAAGAATACGCAGAAATGCTGGAACTGGTTGAAATGGAACTGCGTGACCTGCTGTCTGAATACGACTTCCCAGGTGACGACACGCCAATCATCCCAGGTTCTGCTCTGATGGCTCTGAACGGCGAAGACGACAACGAAATGGGTACTACCGCGGTTAAGAAGCTGGTAGAAACTCTGGATGAATACATCCCAGAGCCAGAGCGTGCGATCGACGGCGACTTCATCATGCCAATCGAAGACGTATTCTCTATTCAAGGCCGTGGTACTGTTGTAACTGGTCGTGTTGAGCGCGGCATCATCAATACTGGTGAAGAAGTTGCGATCATCGGTATCAAAGAGACCACTACTACTACCTGTACTGGTGTAGAAATGTTCCGTAAGATCCTGGACGAAGGCCGTGCGGGTGAGAACGTTGGTGTTCTGCTGCGTGGTACTAAGCGTGACGAAGTTGAGCGTGGTCAGGTACTGGCTAAGCCAGGTTCTATCACTCCTCACACCAAGTTCACCTCTGAAGTATACGTACTGGGTAAAGATGAAGGTGGTCGTCACACGCCATTCTTCAAAGGCTACCGTCCGCAGTTCTACTTCCGTACTACTGACGTAACTGGCGCTGTTGAGCTGCCAGAAGGCGTTGAAATGGTAATGCCAGGTGACAACGTGACTCTGTCTGTCGAGCTGATCGCTCCGATCGCGATGGACGAAGGTCTGCGTTTTGCGATCCGTGAAGGCGGCCGTACTGTAGGTGCTGGTGTTGTAGCATCTATCGTTGAGTAATAATTGCTAAGCAATTAACTCTCCCAAAAAGCCGGGCTATTTAGCCCGGTTTTTTGTGCCTGCGATTTGGCGAGCGCGGAATGGGTTGGTTTTGCTCAGTCTATGGTTTTAGGGTCGATGGCAAACTGCTCGCAGTGTTGTTGATAAAGCGATTTCAGTTCCGCTTCTCCCATCAGGTTGCCAGCTTCATTGCGATAGCTTCCCTGGCCTTTCATCGCCTGTCCCTGCCAGTTCTGTTCGATTTGCTGGCGAGCTGCTTGGTTGTTGAACCAATGAATAAACTGATTGGCGCGTGCCAATAAGCGATAACTGGCAGCTGAGGCATTAACGCCCATGCAGTAATAAAAAGGTTCTGGCGGGATATTGTCTGCAAGCAATTCAATCTTGCCTTTCCAGGGGCTGTTCGGATGATTGCAGGCCCAGTAAAAAATCGGCAGATCGACACCAAAAACATCGACTACGCCATCCGCCAGAGCATTGTGAATCCGTGACTGGTCAGAGTAAGCAATCAGGTTGGCAAGTTTCACTTTGCCGCCGGGTTTGTTTTCGTTGCTGCTCCAGCGCACACCGCTGTCTTCCAGTAGCTGAATGGCCGCAGGATCGTTAATCACTCCCATAACCTTGCCTTCAAGATCACTGATGCCATTGATAAGGTTATCGCCGTGACGCCGTGCAAGTACCCAGGGCAGGTACGAGTAAGCTTCTGAATACGCCACCTGATCGTATTCTGCTGATGGAGGGAGGGCGCTGATTACAATATCAGCCATCGGCTCGCCCAGTTTCATACCACTGGTCAGCAGTTCGGTGCACATATCCCAGGGGACTTCGATAAACTCAACATCAACCCCCAGATATTTTGCAAACGCAGTCGCGTAATCGACGTCCATGCCGGACAGTGGCTGACCGATGCGCTCACGAAAGGATAGGCCAATAAAATTCGGCTCAATGGCGACGCGTAGTTTTCCGCGTTGCAGAATGTCATCCAGCTGATCGTGTTCCGGATCGGGTACCAGATGCATTTTCTGCATAGTGCGATTAATGGTTGATAGCGCTTCGCTGATGGCACCGTTTTGCAGATTAATCCGGTCAAGCCCGGTATGGGTTTCCGTCAGAACATCACAAATCATCTGATTTTTACTGGCAATGCGTTCCATTGAGCCGTTGCTTAACTCCAGTGTTTCAAAGATGACGGCGGTATTTTCCATCACTGCATTAAGTTGTTCGGTAGTCTGTTGAAACAGCTCGGTTAGCTGATGAGTGGCGGCTTCAATGACTTCGATAAAGTGACTCATGCGCACTGCGTTATCGCTACGGATGTCCAGCAGCTCCTGATTGACCTCGTCGAAGTTAAGCTGTTCGGCGGCCTGGTTAACCCGCTCCATAGTAACGGATGCCAGGCTGCGGACTTCGTCAGCCACGACCGAAAAACCACGGCCATGATCACCGGCGCGGGCAGCTTCAATAGCCGCGTTCAGGGCCAGCAGGTTAATGCCTTTGCCAATTTCAAGGATGCCGTTTAATACGTCGCTAACGCTGGCTGACTTCTGTTCCAGCGATTCCGAAATACGCTCCAGTCCCTGACCGATTGACTGGTTGACCTCCTGAACCTCAATGGAGATCTGGGACTGCAGTTCGGTGACCGTGGTATTGGAGCTATTCAGATAATCACTGGCAGTATTCAACTCGTGATCGAGTTTGGCCGAACGTTGACTGATTTCAGACAGGCAGTTTTCCTGGGTTTGCTGGCTGCGAAACATTTGCCGCGTCAGTTTGCCTGTTTGCTCATTGATCAGTTGTAAGGAGCGAAACAGGCGCTTTTCATCAGTGCCGAAAGAAGAGGTGTTGTTGGTGTCCGGCTGAGGTAGATCGATCTCTTGTGCTTTGTCGGTATCGCGACGAAAGAGCTGAGCGAAAGAGGGCATAGGGTGTATCCGCGTAAATTGAACTGTAGCGAATTCAGCAAGTATGGTGCCAGTGAATTTAGAAAGGGGAGTGCACGAGTACGCGCATAAGCTGGGTGATTGGTGAGCAGAAGTGTGCGTGTTATTAAGATTATGCACAATAAAGAGGCGCCAGGGCTTTTGCTTATTTGATATTTGTTGGCTGGCTGTTTTTTATTCAGTAAGTGGTTGTTTTTCATTCAGCTGGCTGTTGACTCAGAAAGCGCTGGTCTATAGAATCCCGTCTCCTTTTTTAGCGTCTTGATGCCGTCTGAATAAAGGAAAATTAGAGGAATCGCTATCCAACGCGGTTCTGGTTCTTTGATTTTGGGAGTTTGGTGATGCAAAACCAACGTATCCGTATCCGTTTGAAAGCATTCGACCATCGTCTGATCGATTCTTCGACTCAGGAGATTGTTGAAACCGCTAAACGTACGGGCGCTCAGGTTCGTGGTCCTATTCCACTGCCTACTCGTAAAGAGCGTTTTACCGTTCTGATCTCTCCGCACGTTAACAAAGACGCGCGTGATCAGTACGAAATCCGTACTCACAAGCGCATGCTCGACATCGTTGAGCCAACTGAGAAAACAGTTGACGCGCTGATGAAGCTGGATCTGGCAGCCGGTGTGGAAGTTCAGATCAGCCTGGGTTAATTCTTACGAATTTCCCCTTACACAGTGCTCTGTGTAACGCCCGTTCACTTATACCGAGTGAAAGCTGGGCGGCCATAGTGGGTTAAGCCCCGTACACGAGAGGAAATACAAAATGGCAATTGGTATTGTCGGTAAAAAGGCGGGCATGACTCGCGTATTTACTGAAGCAGGTCAATCTGTTGCTGTAACTGTGCTTGAAGTAACGCCTAACCGCATTACTCAGGTTAAAACCGCCGAAACTGACGGTTACAGTGCACTGCAGGTTACTTATGGTGAGAAGAAAGCTTCTCGCGTTTCTAAGCCGGAAGGCGGCCACTTTGCGAAAGCAAATGTTGAAGCTGGTCGTGGTCTTCTGGAATTCCGTACTGAAGAAGCGCTGGCAGTAGGCGAAAGCTTATCTGTTGAGCAATTCGAAGCAGGTCAAAAGGTAGACGTAACCGGTACTTCTAAAGGTAAAGGTTTCCAGGGCGGCGTTAAGCGTTGGAACTTCTCTACTCAGGATGCAACTCACGGTAACTCTTTGTCTCACCGTGCTCCTGGTTCTATCGGTCAGTGTCAAACACCAGGCCGCGTATGGAAAGGTAAGAAAATGGCAGGCCACATGGGTGCTGAGCAGGTAACTACTCAGGGTCTTGAGGTTGTGCGCGTTGACGCAGAAAACAATCTGCTGTTGATCAAAGGTGCTGTTCCAGGTGCGACTGGTTCCGATGTAATTGTTAAACCAGCTGTAAAGGCTAAGGGGTAAGCAATGGAACTGAAAACTAACTCTGGTGCAGCGGTAGCTGTTTCTGATGTAGCCTTTGGTCGTGAATTCAACGAATCTCTGGTTCACCAGGTTGTAACTGCTTATCTGGCAGGCGCTCGTCAGGGCTCCAAAGCTCAGAAGAGCCGTTCTGATGTTGCTGGCGGTGGTGCTAAGCCATGGCGTCAAAAAGGAACTGGTCGTGCCCGTGCAGGTACTGCTAGCTCTCCTATCTGGCGTTCAGGTGGTGTTACTTTTGCTGCTCGTCCACGTGACTTCTCTCAGAAAGTAAACAAGAAGATGTATCGCGCTGCGATGCAGGCCATTCTGTCTGAGCTGGTTCGTCAGGAGCGTTTAATCGTTGCTGATTCTTTCGCAGTTGAATCTCATAAGACGAAAGAATTTGTTGCCAAGCTGAATGAACTGAACCTGGATAACGTATTAATCGTTGCCGGTGAAGTTGACGAAAAACTGTATCTGGCTGCTCGTAACGTACCACACGTTGGTGTTACTGAAGCTGCAGCAATTGATCCGGTTAGCCTGATCGCATTCGATAAAGTTCTGGTAACTGTAGACGCTCTGAAAAAACTTGAGGAGACCTACGCATGAACCAAGAACGTATCTATCAAGTATTAGTTGCGCCGCACATCTCTGAAAAAGCAACCATCGTTGCAGAGAAGGCCGGTCAATACGTATTCCGTGTTGCTCCAGATGCGACTAAGCCTGAAATCAAAAAAGCTGTTGAAGCTCTGTTCGAAGTGAAAGTTCAGTCCGTACAGACCGTTAACATCAAAGGCAAAACCAAGCGTACCGCTCGCGGTATGGGCAAGCGTAACGACATTCGCAAAGCCTACGTTCGCCTGGTTGATGGCCAAGACATCGACTTTGCAGACGCGGAATAAGGGGAGCTAAGTTATGGCATTAGTAAAAACTAAACCGACTTCAGCTGGCCGCCGCCACCTTGTAAAAGTCGTTAACAGCGAACTGCACAAAGGTAAGCCTTTTGCAGCTCTGTTAGAGAAGAAGTCTAAGTCTGGTGGTCGTAACAACAACGGTCGTATCACCACTCGTCACATTGGTGGTGGTCACAAGCAACACTACCGTGTTATCGACTTCAAACGTAATAAAGATGGTATCCCGGCCGTTGTTGAGCGTCTGGAATACGATCCAAACCGTAGCGCTAACATCGCTCTGCTGAAGTACGCAGACGGTGAACGTCGTTACATTCTGGCACCAAAAGGCGTTTCTGCTGGTGATCAGATCATGTCTGGTGAAGAAGCACCGATCAAACCAGGTAGCGCAATGTCTTTGCGTAATATCCCGGTTGGTTCTGTGGTTCACAACATCGAATTGAAGCCAGGTAAAGGCGGTCAGATCGCTCGTTCTGCGGGTACTTCTGCTCAGCTGGTTGCACGCGAAGGTGCTTACTGCACACTGCGTCTGCGTTCCGGTGAAATGCGCAAGGTTCTGTCTGATTGTCGCGCTACCCTGGGTGAGGTTGGTAATTCAGAACACGCACTGCGTGAACTGGGTAAAGCTGGTGCGTCGCGCTGGCGTGGTGTTCGTCCTACCGTTCGCGGTGTGGTTATGAACCCGGTAGATCACCCACACGGTGGTGGTGAAGGTCGTACCTCTGGTGGTCGTCACCCTGTTACTCCTTGGGGCGTTCCGACTAAAGGTTACAAGACTCGTAAGAATAAGCGTACCGATAAACTTATCGTTCGCCGTCGTTCTGCGAAATAATTAGAGAGGATTGAACTGTGCCACGTTCATTGAAAAAAGGTCCATTTATTGACCATCACTTGATGACCAAGGTAGAAGCCGCTCTTGAGAAGAACGACAAGCGTCCGATCAAGACTTGGTCTCGTCGCTCCACTATCTTTCCGGATTTCGTGGGGCTGACAATTGCTGTACACAACGGCAAACAACACGTACCTGTTTTCGTAACTGAAGACATGGTTGGTCATAAACTCGGCGAATTCGCTCTGACACGTACCTACAAAGGTCACGTGGCAGATAAGAAAGCCAAGCGTTAATAGGAGGGGTGAAATATGTCTGAAGTAGCCGCTGTATTACGTGGTGCTCGCTTGTCTGCACAAAAAGCACGCCTGGTTGCGGATCAGATCCGCGGCAAAAACGTCGCTGAAGCGCTGGATATTCTGGCATTCAGTGGTCGTAAAGGCGCCGACATCATGAAAAAAGTATTGGAATCTGCGATTGCCAATGCTGAGCACAACAACGGTGCTGATGTCGATGAGCTGAGCGTATCAACTGTGTTTGTTGATGAAGGTATGACGATGAAGCGTATCCGTCCACGTGCGAAAGGCCGTGCGGACCGCATCTTGAAGCGTACTTGTCACATCACTGTGAAAGTTTCTGAATAGGAGTTGGTCAGATGGGTCAAAAAGTTCATCCAACCGGTATCCGCTTAGGTATTACTAAAGACCATAACTCGGTCTGGTATGCCGGTAAGGATAAGTATGCCGACAACCTGCTGACTGACATCGCTGTTCGTTCTCTGATCGAAAAGCGTTTAGAAAAAGCTTCAGTAAGCAAAGTTGTTATCGAGCGTCCTGCGCAAAACGCCAAAGTAACCATCCACACTGCTCGTCCGGGCATCGTGATTGGTAAAAAAGGCGAAGACGTTGAAGTTCTGCGCAAAGACGTAAGCGAGTTGATGGGTATTCCGGTACACATCAACATTGAAGAAGTTCGTAAACCAGATCTGGATGCCAAACTGGTAGCACAAAGTGTTGCAAGCCAGCTGGAGCGTCGTGTGATGTTCCGTCGTGCCATGAAGCGTGCGGTACAAAACGCAATGCGTGGTGGTGCTGAAGGTATCAAGATCCAGGTGAGCGGCCGTTTAGGTGGTGCTGAGATCGCTCGTTCTGAGTGGTATCGCGAAGGTCGTGTACCGCTGCACACTCTGCGTGCAGACATCGACTACGCAACGTACGAAGCACACACTACCTATGGTGTGATTGGCGTTAAGGTTTGGATCTTCAAAGGTGAGATCCTGGGCGGAATTCAAGAAGTCCGTGACCGCGCTAAGAGCAGCCAGGGTAAAAAGAAATCCGGTCGTTCATAAGGGGAATTAGATATGTTGTTACCAAAACGTACCAAGTTCCGTAAGGTTCAGACCGGCCGCAACCGCGGTTTGGCAATTCGTGGCTCGAAAGTGAGCTTTGGTGAGTTCGCCCTGAAAGCAACTGGCCGTGGTCGTATGACCTCTCGTCAGATTGAAGCAGCCCGTCGTGCGATGACCCGTAAGGTGAAGCGTGGTGGTAAAATCTGGATCCGTGTTTTCCCAGACAAGCCTATCACTGCCAAGCCTCTGGAAGTTCGTCAGGGTAAAGGTAAGGGTAACGTAGAATACTGGGTTGCTCAGATCCAACCAGGCCGCGTTCTGTACGAGATGGAAGGTGTTCCTGAAGAGCTGGCGCGTGAAGCGTTCTCTCTTGCTGCAGCGAAACTGCCTTTCAAAACTGAATTTGTTAAACGGACGGTGCTGTGATGAAAGCAAGTGAACTGAAAGAAAAATCAGTGGCTGAGCTGCAATCTCAGCTGGAAGAACTGTTGAGCGATCAATTTAAACTGCGCATGCAGAAAGCGACAGGTCAGCTGGGTCAGACTCACCTGATCGGCCAGACTCGTCGTGATATCGCTCGCGTTAAAACCGTGCTGGCACAGAAGGCAGGTGAATAATCATGACTGAGACAACTGTTCGTACCCTGAGTGGTCGTGTCGTCAGCAACAAGATGGACAAGTCCATCACTGTATTGGTTGAGCGTCGCGTTAAGCATCCGATCTATAAAAAGTTCGTGAAAAAATCAACCAAGGTTATGGCCCACGACGCCAATAACGAGTGTCAGATTGGTGACACCGTTACTGTTAAAGAGTCTCGCCCACTGTCTAAAAACAAGACTTGGGCGCTGGTAAGTATCGACGAGCGCGCCGCCAAGGTTTAATACCAGGCGCAGTTACTAAGGAGCGATAGGCATGATCCAAACGCAAACCATGCTTGACGTTGCTGATAACAGTGGCGCGAAGCGAGTTCAGTGCATCAAAGTACTGGGTGGCTCGCATCGTCGCTACGCTGGCATCGGCGACTTGATCAAGGTATCCGTTAAGGAAGCAATTCCACGCGGTAAAGTGAAAAAAGGTCAGGTGATGACCGCAGTAGTTGTGCGTACCAAAAAAGGTGTACGCCGTCCGGATGGTTCTATCATCCGTTTTGACGTCAACTCTGCTGTACTGTTGAACGCATCTAATGCGCCAATTGGTACCCGTATCTTTGGCCCTGTTACTCGTGAACTGCGTTCTGAGCAATTCATGAAAATCATTTCCCTGGCACCTGAAGTGCTGTAAGGGAGGGGTGACTATGTTAAAGATTCGCAAAAATGACGAAGTAGTAGTTATTGCTGGTAAAGACAAAGGCAAGCGCGGCAAGGTACAAAAAGTACTGGCTGACGGTCGCCTGATTGTATCTGGCATTAACATGGTGAAAAAACACCAGAAACCAAACCCGTACCTGCAACAGCCAGGTGGCATCGTTGATAAAGAAGCTGGTATTCAAGCTTCCAACGTGGCTATCTGGAACGCTAAAACTGAAAAAGCTGACCGCGTTGGCTTTAAAGTGGAAGGCGACAAAAAGGTACGTATCTTCAAATCCACAGGCGAACAACTGGACGCCTAATCGGAGCTGGATACTGCTATGTCACGTTTAGAAAAACTGTACAAAGAAGAAGTAGTAGCCAAGCTGAAAGAAGAGTTTGGTTACCAAAATGTAATGCAAGTGCCTAAGATCACCAAAATCACCCTGAATATGGGTGTTGGTGAAGCATTAGGTGACAAAAAACTGCTGGACAGCGCTGTTGCCGATATGGAAGCAATTGCTGGTCAGAAAGTTGTTGTTACTAAGGCACGTAAGTCAGTAGCGGGCTTCAAGGTTCGTGAAGGCTGGCCAATTGGCTGTAAAGTAACCCTGCGTCGCGACCGTATGTGGGAATTCCTGGACCGTCTGGTAGACATCTCTCTGCCACGTGTTCGTGACTTCCGCGGTATTAACCCGAAATCATTCGATGGTCGTGGTAACTACAGCATGGGTGTGAAGGAACAGATCATCTTCCCGGAAATTGAATACGATAAAGTAGACAAGATCCGTGGTATGGATATCACCATCACGACAACAGCTAACACTAACGACGAAGGCCGCGCTCTGCTGAAAGCGCTGCAGTTCCCGTTCCGTAACTAAGGAGTTTGTAACATGGCAAAGATTGGCATGAAGCAGCGTGAACTGAAGCGTGAAAAGTTGGTCGCTAAGTTCGGCGCTAAGCGTGAAGAACTGAAAGCCATCATCAAAAATCCAAACTCTTCTGACGAAGAGCGTTGGACTGCACAAATGGCACTGCAAAAACTGCCGCGCGATTCTTCCGCGAGCCGTCTGCAGCGTCGTTGTCAGATGACAGGTCGTCCTCACGGTGTATACCGTAAGTTCAAACTGTCTCGCATTAAGTTGCGCGAAGAAGGCATGAAGGGTAATGTCCCTGGCCTGAAAAAAGCTAGTTGGTAAGCAATTCCCAAAAGCTGTAGAATGCGCGCCTGTTTTTTAATCTATTGCTGAATTTTTCAGCAATAGTTGATAGGTGCGCGTTCTTATCGCTGGTTGGGGCGCTGTACAACCGAGGTATATTTAAAATGAGTATGCAAGATACGTTGGCGGATATGTTCACCCGCATTCGTAATGCCCAGCAAGCTGGTCATACGAATGTGAGCATGCCGTCTTCAAAAATCAAAAAATCCGTAGCCCAGGTTCTTGAAGCCGAAGGTTACATCAGTGGTTTTTCTGTCGAAGAGTCCGTTAAACCAACGATGACTATCGACCTGAAATACTACGAAGGTAAGCCAGTTATCGAGCGTATTGAACGCGTTAGCCGTCCAGGCCTGCGTCAGTACAAAGGTGCTGCTGATTTACCAAAAGTAGAGGCAGGCTTAGGCGTTGCTATCGTTTCCACTTCTAAAGGCGTTATGACTGATCGTGCTGCTCGTGCTGCGGGCGTTGGCGGTGAAGTTATCGCGACTGTATTCTAAGGAGTATTAACGATGTCTCGCGTAGCAAAGGCTCCTGTCGCTATTCCAGCCGGTGTTGAAGTAAAACTGGCTGACGACAAAATTTCGATCAAAGGTAAGCAAGGTCAGTTAGACCTGGACGTTCACGCTGACGTGGCTATCAGCCAGGAAGAGAACGTACTGAAGTTTGCTCCTAAAGCTGGCGGCAAAGCGGCTAACGCTTTGGCTGGTACTTTCCGTGCACTGGTTAACAACATGGTTAAAGGTGTATCTGAAGGCTTTGAGAAAAAACTGATCCTGCAAGGTGTTGGTTACCGTGCGAAAGCATCTGGCAACACTCTGAATCTGTCATTAGGCTTCTCTCATCCTGTTGATTATGAGCTGCCAGAAGGCGTTAAAGCCGAAACTCCTAGCCAAACTGAAGTCGTTATCAAAGGTATCGACAAGCAGAAAGTTGGTCAGGTTGCAGCTGAAATCCGTGGCTACCGTCCACCAGAGCCTTATAAAGGTAAAGGTGTTCGTTATGCTGATGAAAATGTGCGTCGTAAAGAAGCCAAGAAAAAGTAAGGTCTAGGCCATGAATGAGAAGAAAAAAGCTCGTTTGCGCCGTGCTCAGAAAACTCGCTCACATATCCGTGAGAAGAGCGCGGTACGTCTGTGCGTTCATCGTACGCCCAGACACATCTACGCACAGATCATCTCTGCCAATGGCGCTACCGTCTTGGCTACTGCTTCTACGGTAGAAGCTGATCTGCGTAACGAAATCACTGGTAATGTTAATGCCGCTTCCAAAGTTGGTCAGCTGATCGCCGAACGTGCGAAAGAAGCTGGTGTAACTAAAGTTGCATTTGATCGTTCCGGTTTCAAATACCATGGTCGTGTTAAAGCTCTGGCTGATGCGGCTCGTGAAAACGGCCTGGAATTCTAAAGGGTAAAGATCATGGCAAATAATGAACGTGTAGAACGTAACGAAAGCGAACTGCAAGAGAAGCTGGTTCAGGTTAACCGTGTAGCCAAAGTGGTAAAAGGTGGTCGTATCTTCGCCTTCACCGCTCTGACCGTGGTTGGCGATGGCGCTGGTCGTGTAGGTTTTGGTCGTGGTAAGTCTCGTGAAGTGCCAATGGCAATTCAAAAGGCTATGGAACAAGCAAAACGCAACATGGTTTCCGTACAGTTGGACGGCAGCACTCTGCAATACCCAGTTAAAGCCCGTCACTCTGGTGCACAGGTTTACATGCAGCCTGCATCTGAAGGTACTGGTATCATCGCCGGTGGTGCGATGCGTGCGGTACTGGAAATGGTTGGTGTTAAAAACGTACTGGCTAAGTGCTATGGCTCAACTAACCCGGTGAACGTTGTTCGTGCAACTTTCAACGGTCTGGCTCAGATGAAATCACCTGAGCAGGTTGCAGCGAAGCGTGGCAAGTCTGTTGAAGAGATTCTGGGGTAATTGTTATGGCTAAGAAAACCGTAAAAGTAACCCAAACTCGCAGCACGATTGGCAAACTGCCTAAGCACCGCGAAACCATGAAAGGTTTGGGTCTGCGTCGTATTGGTCACACTGTTGAATTGGAAGATACTCCTTCTGTTCGCGGCATGATCAACCAAGTTCAATACATGGTTAAGGTCGAAGGAGAGTAATATGCGTCTCAATGAATTGAGCCCAGCTCCTGGTTCCAAGCCTGTTGCTAAGCGTGTTGGCCGTGGTATCGGCTCCGGTCTGGGTAAGACTGGTGGTCGTGGTCACAAAGGTCAGAAGTCTCGTTCTGGCGGTAAGGTAGCACCAGGTTTTGAAGGCGGTCAGATGCCTATTCACCGTCGTCTGCCTAAGTTCGGTTTCACCTCGCGTAAAGCACAATATGTTGCTGAAATTCGTCTGAACGAATTAGCGCTGGTTGAAGGCGACGTGGTAGATCTGGCTGCACTGAAAGCGGCTGACGTAATCGGCGAGAAGATCAAAGAGGCTCGTGTGATTCTGTCCGGTGAAGTGAAAAAAGCTGTAACCGTGAAAGGTTTAAAAGTCACTAAAGGCGCTAAAGCTGCTATTGAAGCGGCAGGTGGAAAGGTCGAAGACTAATGGCTAGGCAAGGCTCATTACCACAGGGTATGCAATCCGGATTAAGCGAGCTTTGGGCTCGTATCCGCTTCGTACTTCTGGCAATTGTTGTATATCGAATTGGTACCCATATCCCGGTACCTGGGATTAACCCGGATGCGCTGTCGCGTCTGTTCGAACAAAACCAGGGCACGATCCTGGAAATGTTCAACATGTTCTCCGGTGGTGCATTGGAACGCATGAGTATCCTGGCACTGGGTATCATGCCGTACATTTCGGCATCGATTATCATGCAATTGTTAACGGCAGTGAGCCCACAGCTGGAACAATTAAAGAAAGAAGGTGAGGCGGGTCGCCGTAAGATCACGCAGTACACGCGCTACGGCACGGTATTGCTGGCGACTATCCAGGCCTTTGGTGTCTCGGCCGGCTTAGCCGGTCAGGGCGTCACTTTCTCCGGTGGATTGGATTTCTACATCGCCGCTGTACCGTCATTTGTTGCCGGTGCTGTGTTCATGATGTGGTTAGGAGAGCAGGTTACCGAACGTGGTATCGGTAACGGCATCTCGATTCTGATTTTCGCCGGTATTGTTGCTGGCTTGCCAAGTGCGATTGGTCAGGCTTTTGAGTCTGCGCGCCAAGGTAACTTACATATTCTGGTATTACTGGTTATTGCGGCTCTGGCCGTGGTTGTGATCGGCTTTGTTGTGTTCGTAGAACGCGGACAGCGTCGTATCACCATCAACTACGCTAAGCGTCAGCAGGGTCGTCAGATGATGGCGGCACAATCCAGTCACTTACCGTTAAAACTGAATATGGCCGGTGTAATTCCAGCGATCTTCGCTTCCAGCTTACTGTTGTTCCCGGCCTCGCTGGGACAATGGTTCGGCCAGGGCGAAGGTATGGAATGGCTGCAGGACGTTAGCCTTGCGTTAGCGCCAAGCCAGCCACTGTACATTGTACTGTTTGCTGCCGGCATCATATTCTTCTGCTACTTCTACACCGCGTTGATGTTCAACCCGAAAGATGTAGCTGAGAACCTGAAGAAGTCAGGTGCATTTATCCCGGGTATTCGCCCTGGTATTCAGACGGCAAAATACATTGATACCGTACTGGGTCGCCTGACTCTGTTCGGATCGCTGTACATCGCTGCTGTGTGTCTGATGCCGCAATTCTTAGTAGTTGCTGCGGATGTACCTTTCTACTTCGGTGGAACCTCGCTGCTGATCGTCGTGGTTGTTGTAATGGACTTTATGGCACAAGTGCAGTCGCACCTGATGTCACACCAGTACGAATCGCTGATGAAGAAAGCAAACCTGAAGAATTTTGGCTCAGCTCGCTGAGTCGGATTTAGGAGACTGTCATGAAAGTACGTGCGTCTGTTAAGAAAATCTGCCGTGAATGCAAAGTCATTCGTCGTAACGGCAGCGTGCGAGTGATCTGCCCTGTAGATCCTAAGCACAAGCAACGTCAGGGTTAATCTTCTGACAGGTCAGGGGACTATCCTGACAAGGCGGGTGCCTTTAATATTCAGATGGCTTGATTTTTGATCAAGCCATCTGTACTATTTTGCGCCCTTTCATTAAGTAAAGTATCGGAGTTAGACATATGGCCCGTATTGCCGGTGTCAACATTCCTGACAACAAGCATGCAGTTATTTCTTTGACTTATGTTTTTGGCATTGGTCAAACAACTGCCCAGAAAATCTGTGCCGCTACAGGCATCGCTGAGAGCACCAAAATTGGTGAGCTGAGCGAAGATCAACTGGATGTTGTTCGTAACGAAGTTGCTAAGTACACGGTAGAAGGTGATCTTCGTCGTGAAGTACAAATGAACATCAAACGTTTGATGGACATGGGTTGCTTCCGCGGTATTCGCCACCGTCGTAGCCTGCCACTTCGCGGTCAGCGTACTAAAACGAACGCACGTACCCGTAAGGGTCCGCGTAAGCCGATCCGTAAGTAATTAACAGTTTGTTAATTCATTTACGAATCGGACTTTTAGTGTAGCTGCATTCGACTTGTTGCAGTGTTGATATTAAAAGCAGGATTTAAAAATGGCTAAGCCAAATAGATCAACTAAGAAAAAAGTTAAAAAGACGGTCGTCGATGGCATTGCGCACATCCACGCCTCTTTTAACAATACCATCGTGACCATTACTGATCGCCAAGGTAACGCTCTGTCATGGGCAACCGCCGGTGGTTCTGGTTTCCGTGGTTCTCGTAAGAGCACTCCTTTCGCAGCTCAGGTAGCTGCAGAGCGCGCTGGCGAAGCAGCCAAAGAGTATGGTCTGAAGAATCTGGACGTAGAGGTTAAAGGCCCGGGTCCAGGTCGTGAATCAGCAGTTCGTGCTCTGAACGCATGTGGTTATAAGATCAGCAACATCACTGATGTAACGCCGATCCCACATAACGGTTGTCGTCCACCTAAGAAGCGTCGCGTATAAGGAGGCAGAAATATGGCACGTTATATTGGTCCTAAGTGTAAACTGTCTCGTCGTGAAGGAACTGACCTGTTCCTGAAGAGCGGCGTACGTCCACTGGACTCTAAATGTAAAGCAGAAACCAAACCAGGTGTACATGGTGCTGGTCGCGGTCGTCTGTCAGACTATGGTCTGCAGCTGCGTGAAAAGCAAAAAGTACGTCGTCTGTATGGTGTTCTGGAAAAACAATTCCGTGGCTACTACAAAGAAGCAGCTCGTCGTAAAGGCGCAACCGGTGAAAACCTGCTGCAACTGCTTGAGTCACGTCTGGACAACGTTGTTTACCGCATGGGCTTCGGCTCAACTCGCGCGGAAGCACGTCAATTAGTTTCTCACAAAGCTATCATCGTTAACGGCAAGTCTGTCAACGTTGCTTCTTACCAGGTTAAGTCTGGTGATGTAGTTGCAGTACGTGAGAAGTCTAAGTCACAGGATCGTATTAAAACTGCGCTTGAGTTAGCAGGCAACCGTGCCGATTGTGGCTGGATTGATGTTAACGCTGGCAAGATGGAAGGGACTTTCAAAGCAGTTCCTGAGCGCGCTGATCTCCCAGCAGAGATCAACGAAAACCTGATCGTGGAACTTTACTCTAAATAATAGAGGAACTTAAGGGGCAGCTATGCAGCGTGCAGTTAATGAGTTTTTAACTCCTCGTCATATCCAAGTTGACGAAGTAAACACTACCCATGCCAAGGTTACTCTGGAGCCACTGGAACGTGGTTTCGGTCATACTTTGGGCAGCGCATTACGTCGTATCCTGCTGTCGTCCATGCCGGGCGCAGCAATCGTTGAATGCGAAATTGATGGCGTACTGCATGAGTACAGCGCAATTGAAGGTGTGCAGGAAGACGTAATCGAAGTCCTGCTGAATCTGAAAGGCGTTGCAGTCAAATTGCACGAACGCGACGAAGCGACTCTGAGCTTAAGCAAAATGGGTCCTGGCGCAGTCACTGCTGCCGATATTCAACTGGATCACGGTGTTGAAATTGCAAACCCAGATCATGTTATCGCTCACCTGGGCGAAGGCACTGAACTGAAAATGACCCTGAAGGTAGCTTCTGGTCGTGGTTACGAAACTGTTGAAGCTCGTAATCAAAACGATGAAGAAACCAAGGCGATTGGTAAACTGCAATTAGACGCAACGTTCAGCCCGGTTAAACGTGTTTCTTACAGCGTGGATTCTGCGCGTGTAGAACAACGTACTGACCTGGATAAGTTGGTTATCGATTTAGAAACCAACGGAACTATTGATCCGGAAGAAGCGATCCGTCGTTCTGCGACCATCTTGCAACAGCAATTAGCCATCTTCGTGAATCTGGAAAACGAAGAAGTTGTTGAACAGCAACGCGAAGAAGAAGAGATTGACCCGATCCTGCTGCGTCCAGTAGATGATCTGGAGTTAACTGTTCGTTCGGCTAACTGTCTGAAAGCAGA
The DNA here is from genome assembly GCF_965226395.1 of Bacterioplanoides sp. GTDB lineage: Bacteria > Pseudomonadota > Gammaproteobacteria > Pseudomonadales > Oceanobacteraceae > Bacterioplanoides. The sequence continues at coordinate 1,887,840 of NZ_OZ245358.1, forward strand.
AAACATTTACTACATCGGTGATCTGATCCAGCGTACTGAAGTAGAGCTGTTGAAGACTCCAAACTTAGGTAAGAAGTCTCTGACTGAAATCAAAGACGTTCTGGCTTCCCGTGGTCTGTCGTTGGGTATGCACTTAGAGAACTGGCCACCAGCTTCTCTGCGTAACGACGATAAGGTTTTAGCGTAAGCTTTAACGTTCAGTTAGTAAGGAATTAAACCATGCGTCATCGTAAAAGTGGTCGTCACTTCAATCGTACAAGCGCACACCGTCAAGCCATGTTCAAAAACATGGCGGTGAGCTTGTTCGAGCATGAAATCATCAAGACTACTCTGCCAAAGGCAAAAGAGCTGCGTCGTGTAGCTGAGCCACTGATTACTCTTGCAAAAGAAGATTCAGTTGCTAACCGCCGTCTGGCCTTTGCTCGTACTCGTAGCAAAGAAGCAGTAGGTAAACTGTTCACTGATCTGGGTCCGCGTTACCAAGACCGTCCAGGTGGTTACATTCGTATTATGAAATGTGGCTTCCGTGCGGGTGATAATGCACCTATGGCTTATGTTGAGCTTGTTGATCGTCCGGTTGTTGAAGCCGACGTTGAAGAAGTTCAGGAAGAAGCTGGCGAATAAGATTCGCGGTTCAGCCGAACAGAAAAAACCCGTGTTCTGAAAAGAATACGGGTTTTTTTATGCCTGTTGTTTATCGCTTTTTCTCTCAGCTGCCCGATGGTGGCCGTTTGAGTTATGCCGCCGATGTTTTTATCTGGCGCAGAAAACTGGCAACGTCTTCTAAGGCTTGTCTGGATTCCGGCATATAACCGGCATGCGCCTGAAAGACATGCCACATCTCCGGGTATTCACGCAAAGACACCTTCACCTGCGCCTGTTGCATTTGCTCGTACAAACGGGTGCTGTCGCTATAAAGAATCTCTTCACTACCGACCTGAATCAGTGTGGCGGGAAAGTCACGGAAATCGGCATGTAACGGTGAGATCAGTGGGTTACTAACCGCTTCTTCACCAATATAAGCCGGCACCATAGCTTGTATCCATTCTGGCGATAACAGCTTTTCACGCGTTGTCCGGGTTTGAAAACTGTCGCCCTGACAAGCCAGATCAGTCCACGGAGAGAACAGCACCAAAGCGTTTGGCTCAGGCAGTTGTTGCTCGCGGATTTGTTGCATCAGTGCCAGCGTTAAGCCGCCACCTGCTGAATCACCGGCAATACACACCGGACCTTGTTCGATCAACGCCTTATACGCGGCTAGTGCGTCGTTTAAACCGGCCGGAAACGGATGCTCAGGGGCCAGACGGTAATCAATCAGGTTGGTCGTCATGCCGGTAGCCTTTGCAAGCCGGGCCGCCAGATCCGCGTGGCTTTGTAAGGAGCCGGAGACATAACCGCCACCGTGCAGATACAGCAGTTGTTTGTCAGACGCTGATGCCGTTGGTGTCAGGCGCCAGGTACGCAGCCCAGCGAGCGTGATGGACTGCTTTTTAACGCCCATTGGCAGTGGCGCAAACTTCTGAATAAAGTCGAGGCGCTGGCGTTGTTTCTGAATCGGGACATCGGGCTGAAAAATAGGTTGTACCATGCGTTTAACCAGCACACCGCTGATTTTGGCCATCAGGCTTGCCATGGGAGTCTCCGTTTTTATTGTTTGTTATTGGTATAAAAAAAACGGCTAACAGGGTAACCCGTTAGCCGTTGGAGAGAAAGTCTACTCATCCCTGAGAAGAGGATCATGAACATGGTTGCTGCCCCGCCTAAAAGGCTGCGACCACGAGAAATACTATAGCCAATGTCACCGTCAGATTGGGCAAGCGCTCGTCAGGATGAGAAAGTCGCAGTAAAGAAATGTCTCGGATTAATAGGGCTATAACGAACAGATTGTTCCCCGCCGCAGTATGGGGAACTGCGGCGGGTTTTTGAAACACGGATTCAGAGCAACGCCAGGCTCAGCTCCGGTACATAAGTAATAATCAGCACCGTAATCAGCAGAATAAAGAAGAACGGCAGCGTGGCGCGATACAGCGTCATCACCGGCTGATTAAAGCGGAAGCTGGCAATAAACAGGTTCATACCCACCGGCGGGGTAAAGTAACCCAACTGCATATTGGCTAAGAACAGAATACCCAGGTGAATCGGATGAATACCGTACTCCACCGCAATCGGCAGAATGATCGGAATCATAATCACAATGGCGGAGAAGATATCCAGCATCATACCCAATACCAACAGGAACAGGGTTAACAGCAGCAGGAAGGTAAAACCATCACTGACGTGTTGCTGAATAAAATCAAAAATCTGCTCCGGAATACCAGCATCAATCATATAGTTGGTCGACGCCAGCGACACGGCGAGAATCAGTAGAATAGCGCCGACCAGTTTCATCGAATCACGCATGACGCCGGGCAGTTTATCAAAACTGATTTCACGGCGGATCAATACGGTTACCACTAATACGTAAAACGCAGTGATCGCTGCTGCTTCCGATACGGCAAAAAAACCGGAATAAATACCGCCGAGCACCACGATTGGTAAGGGAATTTCCCAGGCGGTGTCTTTAAGTGCCGCCCAGGCTTCAGCCTTATCAAAGGTATGATCAGTTTTGTGATGTTCGCGTGGCTGCAGAGCTGCATAAATGGAGAGCGCCAGCAACATCAGGCCACCGGGGAGTAAACCCGCGAGGAACAAATCATCAATGCTGACCGGAGTATCCAGTGCCATTTGTTGTGCTACTACGCCGTATAAGATCAGTGGTAACGACGGTGCAAACAACAAACCTAAGCTACCGGAGGTGGTAACCAGACCTAGATTAAATTGTTGGCGATACCCGGCTTTCTGTAAGGCCGGTACCAGTAATGCACCCAACGCAACAATGGTGACGCCCGATGCGCCGGTAAAGGCGGTGAATAAAGCACAGGCGACCAGCGCAACAATGGCCAGGCCACCGGGCATCCAACCCAGGAAAGCGTCGGTAATACGCACCAGACGTTGTGGCGCTTTGCTCTCACCCAGCAAATAACCGGCAAAGGTAAAGAGCGGAATGGCAATCAGCACTGGCATTTCAGCGACACGGTAAATCTCAACCGCCATCACCTGTAAATCGACATCGGTTTGATAAAAGCCCCATAACGCAGAGGCCGCAATCACGGTAAATAAAGGCGCACCGGCCAACGCCAGCAATAACAGAATCAGAGGAACCAGAATACTCATGCAGAGGCCTCCGCAGAGCGAGCTTCCGCACTCTCATCGTCGACACCGTGCACAGCGGCTATCACACTCTGAATCACAAAGCGTAATGCCATCAGGCTGAAACTGAGGGGAATAACAAGTTGCAGTGGCCAGGCGGGCACACGGGCAAAAGCAATATCGTCGTACTCCAGCGAGCCAGCGACAAACTCTTTGCTATGCCAGCCAATCACTCCACAAACAACGGCGGCAAACAGCGAGGTCAGCACGGCGCAAATCCGTTTTACCTGGGCACCTGCCAAACGATTAATAATATCAATGGCGATATGTTCGCGGGTGCGGGTTGCTAACAGCGCACCTAACAAGCCCAACCACAGCACCATGACCCGCAACAGCGGCGGAATCCAGACAATACCGCCACCAAACGCAGAGCGGGCAATGATATCGACCCCGGCCAGAATGATCATGCTCAGCAGCAGCAGAATCAGCAGGGCGTCTTCTGCCTTATGGACCCAATGCAACAGCCGTTTGATCATTCGGCAGCCGCTGTTTGTGCTGGATTCTGTTGATTACGGTAGTTCTCCAGCGTTTGCTGCAAGCGGGCGAAGACATCGGCCGGATATACATCTTTGGCTTTCAGTTCGGTCAGTGCTTTATTCGCCAGCTCCTGCCACAGTGCTTTATCGGCATCCGACAGTTCCACAAAGGTCATGCCGTTTTGCTCCAATGCTTTGCGGGCGCCAATTTCGTCTTTCTCGTTTTGAGCGTCCATTGCCTTAAAGGTATCCGCCATGGTCTGACGCACAATAGCCTGATCTGCTGCGCTCAGCTTTTTGAAGGCGCGCTCGTCAACCACCATCATGCCAAACAGGAATACCAGCGGGAAATCGGTGGCGTAGTCCAGCTTGGTGTGCCACTGCATGGCAATCGCGCCGGTTGGGTTAGAGGCGATGGTATCAATCAGACCGGTTTGCAGACTGGTGTAAACATCGGATACCGGCAGGGAAATAGGTTCAACATCACCGGTTTCAAAGGTGGTTTGGCTGATGATATCGCCTTCTGGTACCCAGACTTTCTTAGTACGTACGTCATCAGAGGTTTTTAACGGTTTGTCAGACATCAGATAAGCAAAGCCACCTTCTGACAGACCCAGCATCACATAACCTTTATCGGCCAGTGCCTGCTCAATAACCGGGTCAAACTCGGCCCGTACGGCACGTACTTCATCGAGATTACGGAAGGTGAACGGCAGATTATACAGCAGTGCGGCATTGGTGATGTGCGCCATGGCACCGGTTGATACGGCGCCACCTTGCAACTGACGGATACGCATTTTGCGCAGCACACTTTTGTCACTGCCCTGTACGCCACCCGGGAAGTATTTCACTTTTACCCGGCCATCGGTTTGCTTTTTAATGTCTTTGGCAGCCTGGCGCATCAGCTTCATCCAGTTGGTGCCATCCGGTGCGAGGGTCGCAATTTTCAGAGTGGCAGCATTCACAAGTGGACTGCCAAGCATCAGTGCCAGTAATAAACCAGTGATGTATTTCATGTATGTTCTCTCAAAGCGTATTCAATTCGTTGGGCGCAAGCTGTGAGGCTTATTCAAAATAGTCCGCGGACTCCGCCAGCAACAGGGCTGCCTGACGTTGCGCTAAGGTGTTGATCAGGGTCAGACCTTCCATCGCCGGATCAGCATCCAGCGTTTCCTGAAGCAGGCGGTCGTGTAACTTCTGATCAAATAATAGACGAGCGTATTGTTTAGCAAATAAAACTTTGGCCATCAGGTGACGGTCATGGGTATGTGACAATGCCTGTTCGAAGTAGTTGCGACCAACTTCTGGTTTGCCACCCAGTGACGGTGGTAGCTGAGTTTCCAGCACACCGAGATACACCTGCACGGTGGCATTGTCGTAGAAAGGTTCGTACTGAGTAACCCACAGCATCATGGCTTTGACTTTGCCAACCTGAGCAATGGCGTTCCAGTCATCTGTGTTGGCCTGAATCCAGCCCGCCCAGGCCGAAGCAAAGGCATACACCACGTCGACATCATCTTCGTCAAAATCGCTATTAAGCAGGGCAACCAACTCATCCAGCTGGCCCTCGGTGGCGGCACACAGTTCTTCATTGTGTTCACACAGGGCACGGCGGGCGTAATCCATGGCTTTGTTGGCCATCTGTTTCGCTTGAGTTTCATCTTCAGCAAATACGCTGGCATAAGCGCCGTAGAGGCGTGAACCAGCCAGCAGGAAGGATTCATCCTCCGGATAGGTCAGGATCAGGGCATCCAGCAGCAACAGATAAGCCGGAGCACCAGCCGCAACAATGGCGGGGTCTTCCTGGTTCATCATTGAGCGGGACAGATTATTGGGCAGATTGCTGACCGAACAGGCGCTTAACAGGGTTAATAATGTGAGGCTGAGTAACAGTTTCATAGTGCTGGATGCCGTTATGGCTCATCAATGGCTGAATAACAGAGCGCGGATTGTACACTGCCTCAGGCAGAATGGTTATGCTCATTCGTTTGAAACTGTGGGTAAGTGCGCGAGGCAACACAGTGTTGCCTCGGCTCAACAGCAGCTCAAGTTGCTGTACAGGTGTGAACTATAAGCTGGCGGCAAGATCAGGCAGGGCGGTTAACTCATCCGAACTGGCGACAGCGTAGTCGATGCCAATGCTCTTCAGGATGTCCCACACATTGCTGTTACTGGAGTATTCCGCGATGGTTTTCTTGGCCATAAAGTGAGTGATGTCCTGAATGGATTTCACCAGCGCGTAATCCGCTGAACTGGAGTGCAGATTGTCGATAAAGCTATGATCAATCTTGATGTAATCCACCGGCAGGCTTTTCAGGTACTCGAACGACGACTGGCCGGTACCAAAATCTGACAATACAAACTGACAGCCAAGGCTGCGCATCTCGTGCATAAAGTCGGCTGCGTCATCAAGATCTTTGATGGCGGATGTTTCATTCAGCTCAAAGCAGATCTTATCAACCGGAATATCTTTCACCCGCGCTTGTTCAAAGATGTACGTCAGCAGCGCTTCGTCATTAATGGCATGGCCGGATAAACGCAGAATAAAGCGATCGACTTCGTCTGCTTTATCACGGTGTGCCGACAACCACTGAACCACCTGTTCCAGCATCCAGCGATCCAGCATGTACATGCGATTGTAATTCTCGGCAGCCTGCAGGTACTCCATCGGTGGAATATGCTCGCCGTTTTCATCTTTGATGCTGACCAGAATTTCGTACTGTGTTTCATTCTGATGGCGCTCCTGAATGCCTTTAATGGGCACACACAACACCTTCAGCTGGTTGTTGGTCAGAGCCTGATTGAGTTTATTGCCCCAGGCCATAAATTCGTCCTGGCGCTGCTGGGAAGCATCATCAAACTGGTAACGGATAACGCGGCTGCCACCTTTTTCTTTGGCGACCAGGCAAGCGGCTTCGGCTTGTTCAATCAGATCAGCGGCATTCACCTGATCGTTGTTCATTTCTGCCAGACCAACACTGATATGAATGCGGAATTTCTGATCGTCGCTGTCGATATCAAACTCTTCCACCCGCTGTTTCAGATCGCGGATAATGGCTTCTGCCTGTTCAATATCAGTGCGTCGCAGCAGCATGGCAAACTCGTTACTGCCAAGGCGGGCACAAAGGGTGTCGTTATCCTGATCATCAAGAATGGTTGCCAGACTTTGCAGACAGGCATCGCCACCTTCCATACCATAGTTTTTATTGATGAGCTTGAACTGATCAATATCAATCATACAGAGTGTTGCTGCCGCTGAGCTGCGGGCATTTTGTTCAAACACTTCCTGCAGTTGATGCACAAAGTGCTGACGGTTCGATAAGCCGGTTAATGAATCAATATTGGCTTGTTCGGACAGGTCGCGGTAAATCTGTTGCACCAGTTTATCAACGCTCTGATCAACGGCGGATTCTTCCTGCTCGTACAGGCGTTTGACCTGATTCTGGTCGAAGGCGATGGCCAGCTCTGCCAGCGTGAAGTCGATGACCTTCATACCACTGTGATTCACGCAGGCAAACTTGGAGTAGTCCGGAGCGATCCAGACGATCGAAACCGCCTGATCCTGACGGGTCAGTAATAACCAGTCGCCCACTTGTAGGTTCTGAGCTTTGCGGGTGCCACGGCCTTCCGGTACTTCTTCTTCCTGTTCCGCCACAAAGGTTGGCAGATCAATGGTTTCACGCACCTGACCCTGGCTCAGATGTTCGGTGGCCGCTGACAGAATGTCATCATGCCATTTCTGATGCTGCGGCAGGCTGCCGTTCAGTTGGTCGAGTTCGTTTCGGGCCAGCTCCATCATTGGGCTAAAGCGGCCTAATAACTCTTCCCGGCCAGCGTTTTTAGCGGCAAACAGCGATAAGGTCTGACGATACAGTTTCACCGCGCCGGTAAAACGTTTGCTGTCGGCCCCTTCACGCAGCAACAGCAGGCTGAGTAATTGTTTCCAGCCATCGTTCAGCCACTCAACCACGCAGTTGGGTAGGGTGCGGCCGGAACTGTCTTTACCAATCAGATGCTCGATCTTTTGCCGTGCCTGTTGCAGCTGGTGTTCACCTTCGGCGGCCTGGGCTACCCGGTCGGCATTCTGTTTGGCTTTGCGTTCGGCGTTGGAAACCAGACCCTGCAGACTTTCCAGCAGCTCATCCAGAGAGCTTTCATCGCCTTCCAGATTGGCAGCCAGTGGCTCAATCAGTTTGTTTAATTTATCACTCAGGCGAGCTTCACCATTGGTGGTCAGCTTGCCTAATTTCGCCAGTTGGTTCAGAACCAAACGGCCTGGGTGTTCCGGGTTAAACAGCAGACTGGCGTCTTTCATCATCAGGCGTAATAACGGCCAGCCCAGTCGTTCGATATGGGGTTTAACGAAGTCAGCTACCTGTTCGTTAGCAATCAGGTTCTGAGTGACCTGCTCAATGGTTTCAATCGCATCACGGGAGTCTGGCGGCAGGCTGTTTTCTTTTTCAGCCAGTGCTTGCTCAACCTGCTCGCGGATGTTGGCTGGCATGTTGTCTTCCCGGGTCGCCAGATCCGACAGCACATTCTCGATGGTTTGTGGTGCCGCAACGGGCAGAGCAACCGCTTCGGCCTGTTGCAGTTGTTCAAACCGTTGATAACGCAATTGCAGTAATGACTGAATATTGGAATAGGCCTGGCGAGCTTCCTGCTGATGGCGCTGAAAATTCTGCAGCGAGTTGGCCGATTGAGCATTAACGGCCATCGGTTGTGGCGGCTCGTTGGCCGCTTGTGCCATCAGGTTGTTGTCCGTCTCGGGTGCCGGTGCAGAAGAGTTCAGCTGCACCACCGGAGAAGGAGGATTGGGATTACTGCGACGGCGATAACGCATCGACATCGGGATATCAATTTGCTTGGAAATTTCCTGGTAACAGCTTTGCAGCCCCTGAAATGCGGCCTGTTCAAAGGTATCAAATGCCAGAGCACGTGCTTCCTGCGGCAGTTGCAGTTTTTCTAAGGCGTCACGAAAGGCATCGGTGACGGTATTGGGGCCAATCGGATTAAAACAGTCTTCGGTTTTGGCATCCGATAACGTATCCAGCAGTTGTCGTACTTCAAAGCTGACATGACTCAGGCGAGATTGCAGGTGTGAGGCGGTTACCTTGGCTAACAGCCATTCTTCAAAATCATCCTGCTGCACCAGTGATAAATGACCACTGCTTTGTGTCTGGTTTTGTTGTTCCCGGTTTTCCCGTGGCTGACCCGCCAACCAGCGCTCCATCTGTTGTTGCAGCACTTGTTTGAAGACCTGCAAAAACTCCGGTGCATGCTGTTTGGCCTGTTTTTCTAACTTAAGCCACGACTGTTGTTCGGTGGTGTTACGGGCCATATTGGCCTGATCGAAGGTGCTTTCCAGAAAGGTGGGTAGCCAGCTTTTCGGCAAACGATCAATGGTATTGCCGGCAATCGTCTGGAACACCTGTTGCAGCTGACTGCGTTTATCGCTGCTTAGCCCACCCTGGGCTTTATGAGATTGGTTAAACTCCTGCAGGCGCAGAAAGATTTTATCGTCGGGTTGATGAAATTTAACCCCGACTTCCTTGCTCTCCTGATGCATCCACAGCACTTTAACTTCCAGCAATTCACTCTCAAGCTGAAGTTTCAGCTGTAGCGGCTGTTGTTTGTTCACATCGGTGGAGCCATGGGGCCATGCCAGTTTCATCCCAGTGTGTGAATAATCCGTGACCGTGCAGTCATGCCAGGACTGATCAGTCAGTTGCAGCTGGGCAACAAATTCACTGTTAAAACGGGGATGTTCACGGTGTTCGGCAGTCATAATCATTCCATTCTGATCACGGGGGAGGGAATTACCTCATACCTGACCTTGAGTATAGAAAAGCGGTGTTAATGTGCTTCTTTTAAAGGTCACCGGTGCCCGGTTAGTCCTGTAGTTTTTTAAAGAGGCTCGAAAAAGCGCACTTTACGGTAACTAATAAGTTGTTTGTTATTAAAACAACGTAAAATATAAAGGCTATTTATATTCTATTTTACTGTATTCCAAACTGGCTATAACAGATGTCCCGTTTTTTACAAAGAGACGGTTATTTGGGATATGTATTAAGTAGTATGTAATGACGTTATCAGTCTATATCTAAAGCCATGACTTTGCCGGTTTTGCTTCCCCTGTTTTTTTCAGGGGTATTCACTATTATTAGCGCTATCTATCAAACATTGTGCAGAGCATCGTATGGCATCGCCACTTCCCAATATTATTGGCCTGTCCGGGGTCGGCCCCTATGAGAATTCACGTGCGATCAAACTCGGTCGTGCTTTTGAATGGCCCATGATTATTGTGGCGATGTGGATTGTTTTTGAGTGGTACCTGCAATCCAAAGCCGAGCGGCCAATTGCTGTTACGGCCTTTACCGACTGGTTTATCTGGGGCTTTTTCCTGCTGGAGACGCTGGTATTAACCCTGGTGGTGGATAATAAAAAACGCTACCTCATTAATAACTGGGCCAATATTGTCATCATTGTCGCGGGATTACCGATCGTCTGGGAAACCCTGCCAAATGCCGGTGGGCTGAGGGTATTACGGCTGCTGGCTATTTTTATTGTGCTGGTGAATACCTCGGGCACGTTCCGCAAAATTATGGCGCGTAACCATCTGGGGCCAACTCTGGCGGTCAGCTTTGTCATCATGGTATTGGCCGGCACTATGATGGCGGCAATTGATCCGAATGTAGAAACCCCGCTGGATGGCATCTGGTGGGCCTGGGTGACGGTCACGACCGTGGGCTACGGCGATATTGTGCCGGGCAGCACCGCCGGGCGTTTCTTTGGTTCGTTTCTGATTCTGATGGGGATTGGTTTGTTCGCCATGTTAACGGCCAGCTTTTCGTCATTTTTTATGCAGCAGGACGAAAAAGACGCCATTCGAGAGGAAAAAAACAACACCCGGCGTCTGGCTGAGATGGCAGATCGGATTGAGTTGATGGAGACCAAGCTGGATCGTTTATTAGCGCTCTCTGAAGCGGCGCAGCAACAGAATTCCTCTGCGTCATCAGCAGTAAAGAAAACCGATGCAGGCGGTGACTAAACCGCCTGTTTCTTAATTTCAGGGATGTTTACCAGCTCTGTGCGTGAGGTCAGCCATGCTGCTCCTGCTCTTGTTGTTCGGCACAGCGAATACACAGTTCGGCATAAGGAACCGCGGCTAAGCGCAGTTCATCAATCGCGTCGCCACATTCGTGGCACTCGCCGTACTCGCCCTGTTCCAGACGTTGTAAGGCTTTATCGATCAACTCAACTTCATGGCGGGCTTCTTCGCCAATGGCGCTGAGCACATCGTCATTTTCACGTTCGACTGCCTGTTCAGCAAAATCCGCTGACAAAGGCTCATCCCGATGGCTGGCATCCCGTTCGACCTTTTCGGCACGTTTCAGCAGTAATTGTTTACGCTCGGCGAGTTCGTGTTGAATGGCTTCTTTGTTCATCGCAATGTCCCTTCGTGTGTCTTTTCACTGAGCTTAGAACAGCAAGAATTGCCCGCTCTTGATTTGCATCAGTGGCCTGAGTAATAAATCACTTAGTCTGAAAAACGCTTTTTCAGTAAGGAATGAGTGATGGCTGAGAGTTATTTTTTATCAGATCCGTATCGTGCGCTAGGTCAGGAGATGTCGTTTATCCAGCGACTGGAGCACTTGTATCGTGTGCTGCGCGAACAGCTCGAAGGAATTGACCGTTTTGCCCTGGCACGCTACAACCCGGATGACCAAAGTGTGTCGGCGTTTATGTATGAGAGCGAGAGTGGGGTGCCGTTTGAAGAGTACTGTCGGCCGCTGAATCAGGTGCCTTCGCTGCAGCAGATCGCCAACGATCACACGATCCGGGTGGTGGATGATATGCGCGTGTTTCGTCAGGGCGATCATATCAGCGCCCATGCTGACGCCTTATTGGCCGTTGGCCTGCGCTCCAGCTTTACCATGCCCTTGTATCATCAGGACAGATTGCTGGGGTTTTTATTTCTGAACTCCAAACGCACCGGGTATTTTGCCCCGCAGCTGTTAGCGCATTGTAACGTCTGGGGGCATCTGGTTAGCCAGTTTGTGGCTCAGGAATTTGTCTGATCAGTAGCTCGGCTAAACTGTCACTAGCCGGGTCTGGCTTAGTCGCCGGGCAACAGCTCCAGTGCTAATTTCAGGAAATCCTGCGAGGTGATAATACCAATCAGTTGCTGCTCATCATCCACCACCAGTAGACAACCTTGCTTCATGCTGTGCAGCATATCACCGGCTTCGCGCAGTGGCGTGTCGGCTTTGACCGTGGTTAGTGTGGTCTTCATACAATCCGTCAGGGCCGTTTGCGCCAGATAGTTCGCCAGCTGGTGGGCGCCAAATTTATCGGTAATGCGAAACGCCTCAGCCAGAAATTCTTTCTGAGTAATCAGTCCCATCAGCTTGTTATGCTCATCCGTCACCGGAATATGGCGGATTTGTCGTTGTGCCATAATGTTTTCAGCATCCTTCAGGTTGGACGCTGGTGACAGTGTTAGCAGGTTGCGCACCATAATGTCGGCGACCTGTTTCATAACCACCCCTTCAATAACTTTTCATAAAAACAATATCCTTTCAGTAAAGCAGGAATTTGCCTGAGTGCTATGCTGAAATGCAGGTTATATCGGATTTTGGAAAGGTCCTATGAGCATCAATAACAACATTCGCAATTATTATGAGCAGCTGGTGGCAGAAGAAATCCTGGCGCGCCTGCCCGGTAACCAGGATTCAGGCTCTCTGGCGGATATCGCCTGTGTCGCGCTGAACCATTTGCCACCGCGCTATATTCGTCACGAAGTGGATATGGCGTTTTATATGTCACCGGATGAGCTGCACGATATCCATAAACGGGTTAAGCAGGCGGTGAGTGATGCGATTGAATTTATTGCCTCACACCGTCGTGAGGATGCCGAATAGATGATTCAGGCCCGTGCGGGTATGCCGCAAATTGCCCGGTGTCAGGCTTTTTAACGATGTTTTTGTTATCATGCCGGGCAAATTTTCACTGGTTAATGGAATCTCATGTCTGAGTTAAAAAATGATCGCTTTCTGAAGGCGCTGTTGCGTCAGCCGGTTGACCGTACCCCAATCTGGATGATGCGCCAGGCGGGCCGTTATCTGCCGGAATACAAGGCCACCCGGGCTCAGGCAGGTGACTTTATGTCGCTGTGTAAAAACCACGATCTGGCCTGTGAAGTCACGATTCAGCCGCTGGAGCGTTTCCCGCTGGATGCCGCGATTCTGTTCTCCGATATTCTGACCATTCCTGATGCCATGGGATTGGGTCTGTATTTTGAGACCGGTGAAGGCCCACGCTTTAAAAAGATTATCCGTACCGAAGCCGACGTTCAGAGCCTGAATGTGGTGAACACCCAGGCAGATCTGGATTATGTGTTAAAAGCCGTCAGCACCATTCGTTCAGAGTTGAATGGCCGTGTACCTCTGATTGGTTTCTCCGGCAGCCCATGGACGCTGGCCACTTATATGGTTGAAGGTGGTTCGTCCAAAGATTTCCGTCATGTTAAAGCCATGATGTATGACACGCCGGAAGTGATGCACCAGCTGCTGGATACCCTGGCGAAGTCGGTTATCGATTACCTGAATGCCCAGATTGAAGCCGGTGCTCAGGCGGTACAGGTGTTTGATACCTGGGGTGGCAGCCTGAGTGATGTGTGTTACCGCGAGTTCTCGCTGAAGTATATGCAGCAGATTGTAGCCGGGCTGAAACGCGAACATAACGGTCAGAAGATTCCGGTGATTCTGTTCACTAAAGGTGGTGGTCAGTGGTTAGAAGCCATGGCTGATACCGGTGCCGATGCGCTGGGTCTCGACTGGACGACCGATATTGGTAACGCTCGTGGCCGGGTTGGCGACCGTGTGGCGCTGCAGGGCAATATGGACCCATCGGTGTTGTACGCTTCTCCGGCAACCATTCGTGCGGAAGTGAAACGTATCCTCGACAGTTACGGTAAAGGCTCTGGTCAGGTATTTAATCTGGGCCATGGCATTCATCAGTTTGTCGATCCGGAGCACGCCAAAGCCTTTGTTGAGGCCGTGGTTGAGTTAAGCCCCGAGTATCATCAGTAACATCAAAAACGGCGTCTCTGGACGCCGTTTTTATTGCTGCAACAGCAGTAAAAACACACCTATATCAATAGGTAATGTGTTGTTTTAACAGACATTTTTAAGCGCTTTGTCTGACAATTCTTTTCACTGAACAGAGCTGTCATATGGGGCTTGGCCGGGGTTCGTGCTATCTTTCATGCACTTCAACTCCGAAAACCGGATGACCGTTTCTCCAGGAATGAGGCGACCCTAAATATGACTTTGCTCTGGATTCCTCTGCTGCCGCTGTTTGGAACCCTTGTCCCCCTGCTGGCTGACCGTTTTGGTCGGCGTGTGACGCTGGCCGCTACGGCTCTGATTCCGGCGCTGGCGCTGATGTGTTTATTAATGCTGATGCCACAGGTGCTGGCGGGTGATGTGATTCACTGGCACACCAGCTGGATTCCGAATGCCGGGTTAGAGCTGGCATATCACCTCGATGGCTTAGGGCTGCTGTTCTGTTTGCTGATTCTTGGCATTGGTTTGCTGGTGTTGTTATACGCCCGTTATTACATCTCAGACGAAGATCATATGGGGCGTTTTTACGCCTTTTTGCTGTTATTTATGAGCGCCATGCTGGGTGTGGTGCTGTCGGATAACCTGTTGCAGTTATGGGCCTACTGGGAACTCACCAGTGTCAGCTCGTTTCTGCTGATCAGTTACTGGTCGGACAAAACCGAAGCCCGTAAAGGCGCGCGTATGGCGCTGACCATTACCGGTGCTGGTGGTCTGGCATTACTGGCGGCCTTTATCGTGATGGGCGAAACCGTTGGCAGTTACAGCCTGACCGAGGTACTGGCCAGTGGCGATTTACTGCGTGACAGTGGTGCTTATCCACTGATTATTGCCTTATTCCTGTTGGGCGCTTTTACCAAGTCGGCTCAGTTCCCGTTCCATTTCTGGTTGCCCCACGCGATGGCGGCACCGACCCCGGTTTCGTCATACCTGCATTCAGCAACCATGGTGAAAGCCGGTGTTTTCCTGCTGGCACGTTTTTACCCGGTGTTGTCCGGCACTGAATTATGGTTTGGCGTGGTGTCACTGGTTGGTTTAGCGACCTTACTGGTGGGCGCCTATGTCGCCTTGTTTAAACACGATCTGAAAGGCCTGCTGGCGTATTCCACCATCAGTCATCTGGGTCTGATTACGCTGCTGTTTGGTCTTGATACTCCGTTTGCGGCCATTGCTGCCGTATTCCACATTATTAACCATGCGGTGTTTAAAGCATCGCTGTTTATGGCGGCCGGTATTATCGACCACGAAGCCGGTTCGCGCGATATGCGCCAGCTTAATGGCTTATGGAAGTACATGCCGTATACCGCCACGCTGGCGATGGTGGCTGCCGCGTCGATGGCCGGGGTACCGTTGTTAAACGGCTTCTTATCCAAAGAAATGTTGTTTGCTGAGACTTTATCGCAGCACACCTTAGGTTCGTTATCCTGGATTATTCCGGTATTGGCGACCTTGGGTGGCGCGCTGGCCGTGGCTTATTCGCTGCGCTTTATTCACGATGTGTTCTTTAATGGTGAACCCATTAACCTGCCACGCACACCACATGAGCCACCGCGTTATATGCGGGTGCCGGTGGAAATTCTGGTGGTGATTTGTTTGCTGGTGGGCATTCTGCCGGATATTACCGTCGGGACTCTGTTGCGCACCGCCGCTGGAGCGACCTTGCAGGCACCGCTGCCGGAATTCAGCTTAGCCATCTGGCACGGCTTTAATATTCCGTTACTGATGAGCTTCCTGGCAGTAGCGGGTGGCAGCCTGTTGTATATCAACCGTCGCCATTTGTTTAATTTTCAGGGGCAGTTTAACGAGATTGACGCCAAGGTTGAGTTTGAAAAGTACATTCAATATCTGGTGTACAAAGCCTCTCAGCTGCAAGCCGCGTTTGATAACGGCAAGCTGCAACGCTACATCACCTATCTGATTCTGATTTCACTGGCGGTGGCTGGCTGGCCATTGCTGGAATTGGCTGAAGCCCACGGCAGCCGAGAGCAACAACCGGCCGACTGGATCATGCTGGTTGGCACCATCATTATTATTATCGGCACCATTGCGACTATGGTCTTCAGTCATTTGCGCTTACTGGCGCTGGTGATGATCTCCATTGTGGGTCTGGTCGTGGCAATTGGTTTTGCTTATTTCTCGGCACCGGATCTGGCGCTGACTCAGTTGTCGGTTGAGGTCGCAACCATAGTACTGTTCCTGCTGGCGCTGTTTTTCCTGCCGCAGAAAACGCCATTACAGGAAAGCTCGATCCAGCGTATTGTGCGTGACCTTGGTATTGCCTCGGCGATTGGTGCGGTGATTGGCACCTTGTGTTACGTGATGCTGACCCGCCCGCTGGAATCCATCTCGGACTTCTTCTTAGAAAACAGTAAAACCGGCGGCGGTGGCACCAACGTGGTGAACGTGATTCTGGTGGATTTCCGTGGCTTTGATACCTTGGGTGAAATCACCGTACTGGCGATTGCTGCATTGGGTATTTTCAAGTTATTGGCGGGTATGCGTTTATTTATTCCGGCAGCGGATCAGGACGGCGTTGCCTGGTCGAAAGACAAACACCCAATGATGCTGGCGCTGGTATCTCAGAGCTTGTTACCGCTGGCGTTGTTAATTTCCGCTTATATCTTCCTGCGTGGTCATAACCTGCCGGGTGGTGGTTTTATTGCTGGCCTGATTACCGCAATTGCCTTAATTCAGCAATACATCGCCCATGGTGTGGCGTGGATGAAACAACGGATGGACTTCCCTTATCACTACATGATTGCGATTGGTTTATTGCTGGCAATTTTATCCGGCTTAGGCAGTTGGGTGTTTGATCGTCCGTTCCTGACTACCTGGTTCGACTATTTCTACTGGCCGGTCGTGGGCAAATTTGAGCTGGCCAGTGCCATGGTGTTTGACCTTGGTGTGTACTTCACCGTTATTGGCGCAACCATGTTGATTCTGGCCAACCTGGGTAAATTAACCACCAGTGAACGTCCAACCACAGGAGGGCAGTAATCATGGAAACCCTGTATGCAATTTGTGTGGGTGCCATCACCACCGGTGGTGTGTTTTTAGTATTACGTGGCTATACCTTTGCCGTGGTACTGGGGCTGACCCTGTTATCGTACGCGGTGAATTTATTTTTATTTG
The DNA here is from genome assembly GCF_965226395.1 of Bacterioplanoides sp. Taxonomy (GTDB): domain Bacteria; phylum Pseudomonadota; class Gammaproteobacteria; order Pseudomonadales; family Oceanobacteraceae; genus Bacterioplanoides. The sequence continues at coordinate 1,904,824 of NZ_OZ245358.1, forward strand.
GCAGTGGCAGGTTAGTGGTTAATGGTGCCGCCATTCTGGGTGAAAGTGAGGTCTACGCTGATCCATTACCACAAGCGCTGGTATTAACCGCCATTGTGATTGGTTTTGCGATGACGGCGTTTGCACTGATTCTGGCGCTGCGGGCACGTTCGGATTTAGCCAATGATCAGGTTGACGGTAAAACCGAAATCCACGACGAATTACCCCAAAAAGTTCGCCGTCAGGCAGGAGAAGATAAATGAGCCTGATGGATCATCTGATTTTTTTCCCGGTGTTATTACCTCTGGTTGCCGGTGTGTTATTGCTGCTGCCACCGTTGCAGGGCGATTTAGCACGCCAGCGGGTAATGGCCTTTGCCGTGAATGCGGCGTTAATGCTGGTGGCACTGATTCTTTTGGGTCAAAGCCTCAAGCTTGGGCCACAAATGTACATGATGGGGGATTGGCAGGCGCCATTTGGTATTGCCTTGGTTAACGATACGCTGACCTCCATTATGCTGGTGCTGACTTCCGTATTGGCGATGGCCGCGCATTTATACGCCTGCGCCGGAGATGACAGTAAAGGCCCGTTTTTTCAGCCGCTGTTTATGTTCCAGGTGGTGGGTATTAATGGCGCGTTTTTAACCGGTGATATTTTTAACCTGTTCGTTTTCTTTGAGATTTTATTAATCGCCTCGTATTCGTTATTAATTCACGGCGGTGGTAAACAACGAACTCAGGCGGCGGTGCATTATGTGCTGTTAAACCTGGCGGGCTCGGCCATGTTCCTGTTTGGTTTAGGCATGATTTACGCTTCATTCGGCACCCTGAATATGGCCGATATGGCGTATAAAGTGGCTCATCTGCACGAAGAAAATATCGAGCTGGCGAAATCCGGTGGCCTATTATTGCTGGTGGTCTTCGGCTTAAAAGCCGCGTTGTTGCCGATGCATTTCTGGTTGCCACGTACATACGCTTATACCTCCACCCCGGTGGCTGCGTTATTTGCGATTATGACCAAGGTAGGTATTTACAGTATCTGGCGGGTGCACACGGCAATCTTTGGTGATTACGCCGGTGAGCTGGCCGATCTGGCGACCGGTTGGTTATGGCCGCTGGCGTTATTAACACTGGTCGCGGGTATTGTTGCGGTATTAGCCAGTCAGACTTTAAAAATGCTGGCATCTAATCTGGTGATTGTGTCGGCAGGCACCTTATTAATTTCACTGGCGTTAAATACTCCGGAGGCAACGGCAGCGGGCCTGTACTATTTAATTCACAGTACGCTGTTGTCGGCGGCGCTGTTTTTAATTGCCGGATTAATTCAGGAACAACGAGCGCAGGCGCAGGACCGTTTTGTAAAAGGTCGTCCGGTTGCTCAGCCACTGCTGATTGGCAGCTTCTTCTTTATTGCTGCGCTGGGTTTAATTGGTATGCCACCGTTCTCCGGTTTTATCGGCAAAATTCTGATTTTGCAGGCATCGTCTTCGGTATTAGCAGCCTCCTGGATCTGGGCGCCGTTATTACTGTCCGGCTTAACCGCTATGATTATGTTAACCCGTGCCGGCAGCACCTTATTCTGGCGTACCGCCGGGCAACCGGCACAAGATGACAAAGCGCATCCACTAAAAATTACGGCGGTGGTGATGCTGCTGGCTTGTTCACCGTTGATGGTGATTTTAGGTGGACCTTTGTCTGATCTGACTTTAACCGCAGCGCAACAATTACACGCTGAGCCGCAGCCGGTTGTTGTGACCACGTTAACAGGAGTAGCACCATGATGGCACGTTTATTACCGATGCCACTGCACAGTGGCTTGTTATTGGTGGTGTGGTTATTACTGAATGGGTTTTCGGCCGGGCAATTATTACTGGGTGGCATTCTGGCACTGGTTATTCCGATGATTACCGCACCGTTTGCGTCACGCCAAAGCCGGGTGGTAAAACCACTGGCATTAATTGTTTATGTGCTGCGTTTATTAATCGATATTTTTGTTTCCAATATCGAAGTTGCCAGCCGGGTGCTGCGCAGCAACAGCCATTTAAAACCGGGCTTTGTGGCATACCCGCTGCAATTAACCGGTGATTATCCGTTAACGGTGTTGGCGAGCACCATTTCGTTAACGCCGGGCACCGTGAGTGTCGATTTTTCCGAAGATAAACAATGGCTCTATATTCATGCGTTGCATATCGACAGCGAGCAGGAAATTATTGATTCCATCCGCAACCGTTATGAATTGCCACTGAAGGAGATTTTCTCATGAGCAGTGCTGATGTTCTGAATTATGCCATTCTGGCAACCGGCCTAATGGTGTTGGTGTCTCTGTTATTAAATGTTTGGCGTATCCTGCTGGGGCCGGAAATTACCGATCGTATTCTGGCGTTAGACACGCTCTACATTAACAGCATCGCGCTGATTATTTTGCTGGGTTTATACAATGGCTCAGCCTTGTATTTTGAAGGTGCTCTGCTGATTGCCATGCTTGGTTTTGTCAGCACCGCGGCATTAAGTAAATACCTGCTGCACGGGGATATTATTGAATAATGGAAAATTCAGATTTCTTTAATTATCTGGTGGCTGGCTGGTTAGTGCTGGGTGGCTTTTTTGTATTTGTGGGTTCATTAGGGCTGGCAAAACTGCCTGATTTTTTCACCCGCTTACACGCGCCAACCAAAGCCACTACATTAGGTATTGGCTCGGTATTAGTTGCCTCTATGTTGATGACCAGCGTGCGTGATGGTGGCTTCAGCATTTATGAAATGGTGATCAGTTTATTCTTATTTATTACTGCACCCGTGTCAGCGCATATGATGGCCAAAGCGGCATTGCATAAAAAGATTTGTATGCTGGAGCGTACTAAGAATGCTGAGATTGCGCCGCGAATTGCGGCCCAGCAGACGCCGAAGGAAGAGGGCGAGGCTGAGGATAAAACGGCTTAACTAATCTCAATAAAAATCGGCTGGTGAAAATACCAGCCGATTTTTTTGTATCAGATGCAGTGGTTTATCAGAGCAACCACTGATTTCATAAATGACTATTCCCATCTTTTAATCAGATGTTTGTGAGCATCCATATTTAGAACTAACTTCTTCTTTAGATCGAGACTGTACGCTGCCGGGAAAGTCAGAGCCATGACTGCTTTTGGTGCTGAAAACTTAACTGTAGCTTGCTCGCTATATAGCTTAATGATAATTTAAAAAATTATTGGCTGGATCTTTTTTGCCGCAATCGGCGTTGTGCAAGCATTTACCCAGAATCAACTGTTTTGCTAGAGGAAGTTTTAAGTTGACATTGGTTGATTACTTTCCAAATTTGGGGATTTATTCGGGGTGTCAGATATGCACATGAATCAGTTCTTATATTTTAGGAGTGCACGTTGAAAAACCGTGTTTTAAGTTTACTAAAGAAATTAAAGAAAGAGGTGCCTGGGAATACCTTTACAGGTACAGGTATAGTGATCTACGAATCACTTGATGAATTACCTTTATTTTTCATGAGTGCAGATTCTGAGGTGAATGATAATGAAGATGTTTATTCAATAATTTTAGAAAGCAGTTTGGCTACAAATCCTAATCATGATGGATTCAATATGATTACGAGTGATTTTAAAATTACTCACAGGAACGTGTACTTTGCCCCTCCGATTAGCACGGATGTTGTTTTTGATAGCAGCAAGGGTTATGGGACTAGGTATGTGGCAGCATTAATGGGTTCTACTATTCAAGGAGTTTTGCTTACTGCAGTTGTAAGTAATTCATACGGGATAGTAATTTTTGAGCATGGCAAGGCTATCTGGGAAAGTAATTGGTGATAAATTTATTTTCAATAACTAAGTTGTTTGTTGCATTTGCGCTAATTTATTTTGTAATAATTACTGGGCTGATTTACCTTCTGCCTAAAGTGGGTGTATCAGGAGTCAGTGAAACAAGGGTGGCTTTTTCAGTCGGTAGCTTTTTTGAGCTTCTATTGGTTTATATTTTTGCATCAGGCTGGAGAAAAATTTGGGCTGTATTCCCATCATTGAATACTCAATTATTTCCTGATTTAAATGGTGAGTGGAATGCTAAAATATATTGGAATTGGAATGGTAATAGTGGCTGTAAAGAAGGGGTTGTTTATATCAAACAATATTTTATAAAGATTAGTGTTGACTTGGTGACGGATGAGTCAGAGTCAAAAACGCTTATGGTTAAACCATTTAAAAATTCGGAATCTGATCAAGCTTCGTTCTATTACATGTATCACTCTGAGTCAAAAGCAACTAGCTATGAAAACAAGAAAGATCATAAAGGAGCTGCCATTCTTCATCTGAGTCATGATAGCAGAAATATAATGTCAGGGAACTATTTTACTGATAGGGAAACATTTGGCCATTATGTTTTTGAAAGAAAGGCTGGATCACTCCAGCCAATCACCCCATAAACGAACCACTTCCGCCTTCTGCTCAGCAATATTCAACTGTTGCTGAGCTTCTACATCCAGCACTAACTTCTCTTTCTGCAATGCCCGGCGGTGAGACTCAGCCCGATAATTCAGATAAATCTGTTGCAGCTTTTCCGCATCTTTTTTATCCATTAAACCGGTTTCAGAAAAACCATCCAGAATACGCATATTATCGGTATAGGTAAGCAGCGAAGTATGCGCTTTGCAGTTAGCCAGTACACCATACTGCACAATAAATTCGATATCGACAATGCCACCTTTATCCTGTTTCAGGTGATATTTTTCCGTGCTTTTACCAGCTTTTTCTTCGCCCGCTTTCTCAACGCCCTTTTTCTCAACACCGAGGTGATCCCGCATTTTCTGGCGCATTTCCCGCACATCTTTTTTCAGGCTTTCTTCTTCTCGCGGTTGAGTCAGAATTTTCTCGCGAATCGCCTGATACTCGGCAATCGTGCTGTCGCGGCCACATAATGCCCGGGCACGCACCAGCGCCTGATGTTCCCAGGTCCAGGCGTGTTTCTGCTGGTATTCATCAAACGCTTTAACCGACGCGACAATCATGCCGGAATTACCAGACGGACGCAGTCGCATATCCACTTCGTATAAATCACCGGAGCGGGTTTGGGTGGTCATAATATGAATCATGCGCTGACCCATACGGGTATAAAACACACCGTTATCCTGGCTGCGGTCGCCAGTGGTATAACGGTTCGGCGTGGAATTATGCAGAAAAACCAGATCCAGATCAGAACTATAACTCAGCTCTAAACCACCCACCTTGCCATAACCAATCACGGCAAATTCCGGCTCGGTTACCGGCTCTTTATCGGCATTGGTTGGGTAGCCGTATTTCGCCACCATTTGCTGCCAGGATAACCACATCACTTTATCGACCACCACTTCGGCTAAATAAGTGAGGTAGTCGCTGACCTTCATAAGCGGTAGGGCATCCATCACTTCACAAGCGGCGGCCCGTAATTTATGCGCCCGAACAAACTGACGCAGTTGCTCCATTTGTTGTTCGAGATCATCTTCATCGATGCGTAATAAACGCAGATTTAATTCTTCGGCCAGTTCTTTTTTGTCCGGCAGTCGATACAGGGTGGCGGGGTGTAATAATTCATCCAGCAATAACGGTGTTTGCGCAATGTATTCCGCTACCCACACCGACTCACCACACAATTTAACCAGTTGTGTTAATGCCTGAGGATTTTCTTTTAATAACACCAGATAAGCAGTACGGCGAAGTACCGCTTCCAGTAATGGAATAATACGCTCCAGTGTGTCTACCGGATTTTGGTGGCTCCATAATTCTTTTAATAACAGCGGCATTAACGCATCAAGACGTTCGCGGCCAATTTGTTGCATCATGGCAACGGCTTTTGAATCACGGAAGGTAGTTAATCGTTGTCTGACGGCATCGGAATTAATACACGCATGTTGTTGTAAAAACTCCTGCTCAGCACTGCCGTGTAATTCACCGTGCCATAAATCCAGCCAGCTATGATCTTGCTGCTGATTTTCTGTATCGTCGTCTTCGGCGGCAACAATTTGAGCAAAATGAAATTTCACTTTGTCGCGATGGTTATTCAGGGCGGTTACATAGTCATCCCAGTGATCAAACCCCAGCGACCAGGCAACCCGCAGCTGATTAATATCATCCTCCGGCAGTTGCTGAGTTTGTTCGTCGTTTAATGCCTGAATGGCGTGTTCGCTGTCGCGTAAAAATAAATACGCCTGTTTTAATTCATCACAAGCACCGGCCGGTAAATAGCCATCACCGGCCAGTATATCGAGCACTTTTAACAGCTCGCGGGTTTGTAATTGTTCATCCTGACCACCACGAATTAACTGGAAAGCCTGAACAATAAATTCAATTTCACGAATACCACCCGGGCCGAGTTTTACGTTCATTTCTAAGCCACGACGACGCACTTCGGCATTAATCATGGCCTTCATCGAGCGTAACGATTCAAACGCACTAAAGTCGATATAAGCGCGGTAAGTAAACGGTCGCAGAATCTGTAATAATTCCTGCGCCTGAGGCGTTTCTTCGCCGGTCATCACCCGGGCTTTGACCATGGCGTAGCGCTCCCAGTCGCGGCCCTGATCCTGATAATATTCTTCCATTGAGGCAAAATTCATCACCAGTGGGCCACTTTGGCCGTAGGGGCGCAAGCGCATATCGGTGCGGAATACAAAACCGTCAATGGTGGTTTTATCCAGCGCCAGAATCAGTTTCTGGCCGAGCTTAATAAAGTATTCCTGATTGGTAATCACTTTAGGGCCGCTGGTGTCACCACTTTCCGGGTAGGTAAAAATCAGATCAATATCCGAGCTTAAATTCAGCTCATACGCCCCCAGTTTACCCATACCTAATACCAGCAGTTGTTGCTCCTGCTGGCTGTTTTTACCAAGTGGCTTGCCATGGCGCTGTTGCAGCAACTGACCGAGAAACTCAATGGAGCGTGACACACATTCATCGGCTAAATCGGATAACGCCCGGGTGGTTTCCATGGTGGAAGCCAGACGCAGTTGATCGCGCCAGATGATATGCACCATGGCACGGCGACGCAGTTTGCGCAGGGCGGTATGCCATAACTCTTCTTTGTTGGAGTTGGGCGTGTCATCACTGTTGGCTTCGGCTGCCAGCTCGTCTAACCAACTACTGATTTGTACCCGGGACAGCGGCTGACAAATAGCATCACTGGTGATGGCGTTGGCAAAAAAGGTGGCGTCTTTGGGCAGGGATTCCACCACAAAGGTGCTGAGTGTCAGCACCCGCTGAACCTGTTGCTGCTGATTCTCTGAAAAGCCCTGCCATATCGCAGGCCAGCTCAGGCCAAAACGCTCACCAATATCAGTCAGCTGGGTTTGTTGGTTTTGCCAGAGATCGGAAAGGGCGTGGGGCAGCATAATTATCCATCATCATTATTTACTCAGTTCCTTCTAATTTAAGCGGGTTAGCGCGCATTTTCATAGATGTATATCAGTCTGATGCAGTATCAGGATGAGCCGAGACTGGAAAGTTCGGTCAGCATGGATGATTCCGAAGATACAAGTCTGAAAAAGTAGAGTACAATCATTGGATTATTTTCGGGGAAATTCATACCCCTTGGAACAACAACGGTCTAACGCTAATGGGCAGGCTCACAGACATTAACTTTCAACGGATTGAATGGTGCTGCGAAGACTTTGGCATTGCTCTGGAGCAGTTGTCTGTCGAAGCAGGCATATCTCTAAGCTCCTTAGAGCGAGCAAGAGATGAAAAAACCGGTCTTACATTCAAGCAGCTTCAAAGAATTGCTGGATTTTTTGGCCGTGGTATTTTGTTTTTCTTTGAAAGACAGTCCCCCAAAGATGACAGTGTTCATAGCCCTCAGTTTCGTACAATTGCAAACCAAAAGCTTGATATTAGTCCAAATATTAGGAAGCTAATTGAACGGGTTGAGCGCCAGCGTGAACTTTATCTTGGGTTATTAGAAGAAATTGATGCAGATATTGCTACTTTTGATGTCCCTCAAGTTCCGTTAAAAGATCCGGTAAAAAGTGCTGAGATAGTCAGAGAGTGGCTAGGCCTCAAAGGCCGCTCTACTTTTGACGAATTTCGTCTTGCTTTGGAAGAAAAAGGCTGCCTGGTTTTTCGTACAAACGGTTACAAAGGTGAGTGGCAAATCCCTAAATCTAGCCCAATCATGGGCTTTAGCCTCTACGATAGGCAAAACCCTATTATTTTAGTTCGAAAGTCCTCTTCCGAATCTTCTCAAAACTTCACCTTAATGCATGAGTTAGGTCATATCATTCTACATAGAGAAAGCTCTATCGATGATAGCGATGATATTAATTCATATGAGGGAATAGAGAGAGAAGCAAATATCTTTGCCGGTTGTATCTTACTGCCTGATGATGAACTGAGCCTCATTCCTTCTAATGAAATTCCTGATCAAATCGAATTTGTTGATGACTGGTGTAAAAAATATAGAAAGCGGTGGGGAGTGAGTAGCGACGTAATTTTACTACGATTAATTCAACGCGGATTAATTGATACCTCCATATACAATGAATTTGTGGCATGGAGAGAACAGCAAACTTACGAAGAAAGGTCTGGTGGAAGTCGAGAGTGGCGCCATAGGGAACCTATCCATATATTTGGTGAAGGGTATGTGAGAACTGTTTTAAGCGCATTAAACGGTAATATGATAACTCTCAACAAGGCAAGCGGCTACCTTGATGGTTTGAAAGTAAAGGATATACACAAACTTGAGGAGTACTATGTACGTAATTGATTCTTCGTCTCTGGTCAGTGCTTGGGATAACTATCCATTTGAGCAGTTTCCTCAATTTTGGCAATGGTTTAAGGAGCAAGTTGTCTCAACGGAAATATACATCCCTGAGGTAGTCGTTGACGAAGTTTCCTATAAATTCCCAGATTGTGGAGAGTATGTAAAAGGCTTTACTACTCCCCTTGCAATCGATGCCAAAATAATTTCATATGCGATGACGCTCAAGTCTGTGATTGGTGTAAATGAAGATCACTACCATCCTAAAGGGGTTGATGAAAATGATTTACTTATAATCTCATCAGCATTTTGCACCGGACGTATATTAATTACAGATGAGCACTATCAAGTCGCTCCACCAAAGGAAAAGTCTAAAGCTAAGATACCGCTTGTCTGCAAGATGGCTGTTGAAGAGATCAGGTGGACTAACTTAATTTCATATATTCGAGAGTCAGGTCAAATATTTTAGTCCCATCTTTTGGAATGATTAAGTACGTCAATGCACTCCAGTCTGATGCTATGATCTGTTTTTTTGATACCAACACCGATGTTGCTATTTGTTATGAGCAAAACTTCCGGGCCAAAAAAGCCTGCCGCTTCGCCTAAAAAGCAGAGCCGTAAACCGTCAGAAAACCGCAAGCCAGCCTCTGCCGCTAAGAACAGCACACGTAGGTCAGCTAAAAGCCCTAAAAAAGCCCCTCCGCAGAAATTCGCCAAACAGCCTTTTTCTTTTAAACGCTGGTTTTGGCGTTTTATGCTGATCAGCGTGGTGGGGCTGGCCGCTTATATGGTGTATCTGGATGCTCAGGTACGCGCTCAGTTTGATGGCAAAAAATGGAATCTACCGGCCAAGGTATATGCCCGGCCGTTAATCCTGTATCCCGGTGCTGAGTTAAATCCGGGTCAGTTACTGGCGGAATTACAGTGGGCTGATTACAAACCCTCGCGTCAGGCGGATGTGCCGGGTACCTACGCCCGGCGCGGTGATGACTGGATTATTCACCGCCGTGCGTTTCCGTTCTGGGATGGTTCGGAAGTGTCTCAGTATGTGCGGGTTGCCATCGATAATCACCAAGTGCAAAACATTCAGACCATGCAGGGCGATGCCGTGCCGCTGCTGCGACTGGAGCCACAATATATTGGCGGGATTTTTCCGGCGCATAACGAAGATCGGGAATTAATTACCCTGGATGATGTTCCGCCGGAATTAATTGCGGCCCTGATTGTCACCGAAGACAAAGCCTTTTTTGATCACTGGGGTATTTCGTTGCGTGGTATTGCCCGGGCGATGATGGCGAATATTCAGGCTGGGCAATTGGTTCAGGGGGGGTCCACTCTGACTCAGCAGCTGATTAAAAACTTCTTTTTAACCAGCGAACGCACCTTAGCGCGTAAAGCCCAGGAAGCGTTAATGGCGCTGTTGCTGGAGCTGCATTATTCCAAAGAAGAAATTCTCCAGTCGTATCTTAACGAAGTGTATCTGGGTCAGGCCGGACGACGCGCGATCCACGGCTTTGGTTTGGCGGCGCGATTTTATTTTGGTAAATCGATTACCGAGCTGTCGCTGACGGAATCCGCCATGTTGGTTGGCATGGTGAAAGGCGCTTCGTATTACAATCCTAAACGTAATCCAGACCGGGCCCGTAATCGCCGTGATCTGGTGATCGGCTTAATGGCTGAAAACAATATCATCTCGGAAAAACAGCGCATTCTGGCTCAGGGCCAGCCGTTAAAAACCGCCAATACCCGGCGTGCCGGACAGCGCGAATATCCGGCTTTTTTGGAATTAGCGAAACAACAACTGCAACGTGATTATCGGCTGGAAGATTTACAGAATGATGGTTTGCGGATCTTCACTACGCTCGATCCCTGGGTGCAGGATTCGGTTGAAAAAGCGGCATTACAACATCTGGAAGCACTGGAGCGCTGGCAGCCACAACAAAAAAATCAGCTTGAAACGGCAGCGGTGATTACCTCGGTCGATGGCGGTGAAGTTCGTGCGCTATTGGGGTCACGGCGGACCGAATTTTTTGGTTATAACCGCGCTGCTTCGATGCAACGTTCCATTGGCTCGTTAGCCAAACCGGCAGTGTATCTGGCGGCACTGAACAGTGGCCGTTATCACTGGGGTAGCCGCATCAGTGATGAATCGGTGCGTATTTCCGGCCCGGGTGGGCAGGTCTGGCAACCCAAAAACTACGATTTAAAAAGTCATGGCAGGGTGCCTATGGCGCAGGCGCTGGCGAATTCTTATAACCAGGCAACGGCGCGCCTGGGTATGAATGTTGGCCTGGAGGCGGTGGTGAATACCTTCCGTCAGCTGGGTCTTAAAAAAGACATTCCACCGTATCCGTCGATTTTGCTGGGCGCGATTGATGCCTCACCAATCGAGGTCACTCATATGTATCAGACCATCGCCAGTCAGGGCTTTTATACGCCATTACGTACCATCGAAGCGGTGACCACGGCTGATGGCAGTACCTTGTCTTCTTATGCGATTGAAGGTGAGCAACGCTTCGACAGCCAGCAAATCGAATGGCTGCGTTATGGTTTGGAAAAGGTGGCGAGCGAGGGCACGGCCAAGCGCTTGACTCGTGAAACCAATCAGCCGCTGGCTGCAAAAACCGGCACCAGTGATGATCAGCGTGATGCCTGGCTGGCCGGGTTTGATAACCGCTATCTGGGGGTGATCTGGGTTGGCCGTGACGATAATAAACCCATGCCGTTTGCTGGCAGCAGCGCTGCCTTGCCGATCTGGCTGAATACCTTTAAGCGGATTGGGGTGCAGGGTTTGGAGAGTAATGATCAGCTCAGCTGGCTGCCGGTGGATAACTCGGGCAATCCACTGCAGCAAGGTTGCTCGGGTACCTTATATCCGTTTGTGGAAGCGGCCATCACGGTGAATCGTCAGGGTTGTTATCGCCCGCAAACGACGGATAAACCGGAGCAGAAAAAGTCAGGCTGGCTGGATTGGTTATTCTGATGTCGTTTTGATGTCGAGAGGAGTAATAACCGCCAGAAATAGCACTTTTATTTTATTAATGAACACTCCATCATGGCGGCCATTAAACAGGGCTACAGGTACCGGAAAGAGATGAAGTTGTTGGTTAAACGCGTATCGGCGATTGCGCTGATGATGGCGATGGTGTTTTTAGCGGCCTGTTCGGCACCACAAAATAAGCCTCAGGCACCACAGGATTATGAAGTTAATACGGCGTCGTTACCGACATTGAAATCTGGCGCTTCGGGATCCGGTTACTCGGCCCGGGATCTGGAATTGTCGGCGTTAACCGATGGTCATCATCATCCTGCGATTGCTGCTTTGTTTGCTCAGGCCGAGCAAGCACGTCAGAAGCACCAATGGCGTAACGCGTTAAAATATCTCGATCAGGCCCGCCAGATCGAACCCAGAAATCCGGCGGTGTTGTATCGTCAGGCTTGGGTCAACCTGAAGTTGGGTAAGCCGTCTCAGGCTGAGCAGCTGTTGTTACGTGCCAAGGTTTTCACCCGGGATAACGATTTAAATCGTCGTCTGGATTGGTTATTGGCGGATGCGTTAAGTCGTCAGGGAAGGGGTGGTGAGGCGAAAGCCGCACGTTCCCGTGCGACTCGCTGAAAAACTACTAAAAACTACTTACGTTGCCATAACAGCGTTAAAAATCAGCTCAAAATGCTCATTTATTATCTATAAACTGCGCGTTTTCGCTGATGTTTGCCTTGTTCTGGCTGCCTCAGAAACGTTTTTCAAACTGTTTTATGCCGCTTAAACTTTAAACTGGGTCAGCAGTCCACGTAAATCGCTGGCCATCGCCACCAGTTGCCCGGCATTCTGGTTGGCACTACCGGCTTGTTCTGTGGTGGTTTCGCTGATGTCACGAATGGTGCTCAGGTTGCCATTCACTTCTGAAATCGCTGAGTTCTGTTCTTCCAGCGCATGAGCAATCTGCTGATTCATTTCATAAATCTCAGCAACAGCTTGCTTCATAGTGCCTAGTCGATCACTGGTCAGGGTGATTTGTTCAACACTGGAGTGTACGCCGGTTTTGCTGGTTTCCATCGCACTCACGGCTTCACCTGAGCCTTTTTGCAGGCGCTCAATCATACGCTGAATTTCTTCAGTGCTTTCATGGGTGCGGGACGCCAGTGTGCGTACTTCGTCAGCCACTACTGCAAATCCCCGGCCTTGTTCACCGGCACGGGCGGCTTCGATGGCGGCGTTAAGTGCCAGTAAGTTGGTTTGCTCAGCAATACCCTGAATCACCGATAATACCGAACCAATATTATTACTCTCGCTGTCGAGGTTCTGAATCACATCGTTAGCACGGTCAATGTTATTGGCCAGATCACTGATGGTATTACGGGCAGCAGTAATGCTTTGTTCACTTTCCTGAGAAACGCTGTTAGCGCTTTGCGCTGCGTCGGCGGCCTGACGAGAGTGATTGTTGATTTCGCCCATGGAAGCCGTCATCTGTGTAGTGGCGGTGGCAATCAGATCGGTTTCATTATGTTGGGCATTAGCACCCTGACTCATTTCCTGAGTGGTGCGCGAGAAGTTTTCACCAACGTCATTAATCTTAATGGACAGCTGGTTAGCCTGACTGACCAGATCATTCATTAATGCAAAAAATTCGTTAAATGAGCGAGTGAACGGACCTTGCGGATTATTTACCTGGAAGGTCAGATCCACTTCACCCTGTTGGCTGATATGTTCGCCAATTTCAGAGAGTTCAGCCGTTTGCTTAAATTCCAGTTGGCTTTTACGAGCCAGATAAATTAAAGCCGCAGCTTCAACCACCACAAACAGGGCGTGTAATAAAACAATATTGATGCCGGTTTTGGATTCAAAAATCCAGACGTTGGCCCCACCTTCCTGCAAAGAATTAAACAGCAGGTGGTGTACGGCGATGGTGGCTGCTGCTGCCAGAATCGGCAGTGGGTCGCGGTAGTACATTAATAAGGCTAATAACGCGAAGATGCCGAAGTGCATTTCGATAAGGCCGTGGGCCTGGTGAATATGCAAAGCCGAAAAAAGCATCAGGGAGACAGCAAAAGCAATTCGGGATAAGCGGCTGCCGGGCGAAACTTTACTGATGGCAACCGGTACCAGTACCGCAGGCAAACCAATCAATAAGGCGGCTGCCCAGGTGCTGTACCAGCCCGCCAACAACAAAGACACAACAAATAAGGCGGAAGTCACTACCGTGAAGAAGCTATCGGCCTGACGATAAAAAGTCTGGTAAGTCGAGTTCACAATACAATCCTGATCTTTATAGTAATATAGCCACACAATAATGCGGTGTTTACCTAAGTGTAGATCAGGGTGTATGGCTTGCTATGAAGGGCGAGAAAAAGACAACCAACGATTGCTACAAATCAGATAGGGAATCAGAGTTAACCCTAACCAGCTCCAGTGTTGTTGGTCTGATGTGCCGGTGCTGCGCAGCTCCAGCCCGCTATAACCCACCACTAGCATCAGCCAGAAGGCCAGTGGCGCGATAAACGCAAAACTGCGGTAACGGGCAATCGGCAGCACAAAGGTGATGGCACCCAGCACCAGTATTAACATCAGCCAATAATCCAACAATTCGCTGGTGCGGGTGAGGGCAAACACCGCACAAATAGCCAGCAGAATCCGGCCCCAGATGGTGCGATCCCAATCGAATCCCAGTACCCGGGTGAAGCCATTAATCACCATCAATGGCAGAGCCGCAAACAGCGCCAGTTGTTCAAACAGGCCGGAAAACTGATCAAAGTCTTTATCTGAAGCCAGTTCAGGCAGGGCATTGCCGACCACCGCCAGCGCCGCCGCGATCATAAAGATCAGGCTGCTGGCTAATAACGCAGCACAGTCACCCTGACCGCGCTCATTGAGTTCCTGCTCGTTATCAGAGGATGCCAGCAAGCGGTTTTGCCATAACAAAACTGCTGCTGTGATCAACAATACAAAAGGATGGATGCTCACAAAATTATCCTGCTCGTTAGCCTTTCAGGCTGGCCATCACTTTTTCTGCCGCAGCGATGGTGGCTTCAATATCCTGTTCGCTATGGGCAAACGACATAAAGCCTGCTTCAAATGAGCTTGGTGCCAGATACACACCTTGCTCTAACATACCGTGGAAGAATTTATTGAAGCGCTCACCGTCACATTGTTCAGCCACGTCTTTAAAGCAGGTGACTTCTTCGAGCTCAGTGAAGAACAAACCAAACATAGAACCGGCTGAGTTGCTGGTGAATGGAATGCCGTTCGCGTCAGCTGCCGCCTGGAAACCATCCAGCATTTGTTTAACGCGTGCTTCCAGCTGCTCGTAGAAGCCCGGTGCCTGAATGGCTTTTAACATCGCTAAACCAGCGGCCATGGCGAGTGGGTTACCAGACAAGGTACCTGCCTGATATACCGGGCCAAGTGGCGCCAGGTATTCCATGATTTCACGCTTACCACCAAAGGCACCCACTGGCAGGCCACCACCAATGACTTTACCCAAGCAGGTCATATCTGGCGTGATGCCATACCATTGTTGTGCGCCACCCAGAGACACACGGAAGCCGCTCATCACTTCGTCAAAAATCAGCACAATACCGTGCACATCACACAGTTCACGCAGACCTTGCAGGAAGGATTTGCTCGGTGGAATGCAGTTCATGTTGCCCGCTACCGGCTCGATGATGACACAAGCCACCTGATCGCCAATCTGAGAGAAGCACTCTTTAACGGAATCCAGGTCGTTGTAGTTCAGGGTGACGGTGTTTTCGGCAACGGCGGCTGGTACGCCCGGAGAGGTTGGAACACCCAGTGTTAACATGCCGGAGCCGGCTTTTACCAGCAGAGAATCGGCGTGGCCGTGGTAACAGCCTTCAAATTTCACCAGCTTATCGCGGCCGGTAAAACCACGCGCTAAGCGAATTGCGCTCATGGTGGCTTCGGTGCCGGAGTTCACCATACGAACCATATCCATGGATGGAATCAGTTTGCACACTTCACTCGCCATGGTGGTTTCAATGCCGGTTGGAGCACCGAAGCTCAGGCCGTTGACCATTTGTGCTTGTACCGCTTCGATGATTTCCGGTGCGCTATGGCCCAGAATCATTGGCCCCCAGGAACCAACGTAGTCGATGTATTTGTTGCCATCGGCATCGTGAACGTAAGCGCCTTTAGCGTGATCGAAGAAGATGGGTGTGCCACCCACACCTTTAAAGGCACGAACCGGAGAGTTCACGCCACCCGGGATGTGTTTCTGAGCTTGGGCAAACAGTTGTTCGGATTGTGAGATGGAGTAAGACATAAATTTCTCGGTTCACTCTTTAAAATTAAGATAAGTGAGCGAAATAAAGAGCGATTATTTTTCTGCCGCCGCGACATGCGCATTCAGTACATCCATGTACTTCACCCTGCGGGCGTCTACGCCGTGCAAAAATGCTGTCCTGCATTTTTGTGTCGCTGCTCTCGAAAAACAATCACTCTTCATCTCTTTATATATTCAACAATGTTAGAGCTAAATTAAGCGAGTATTTCTGGTATCTGTTGCTGACCCTCTATCGCAGGGATGCGATAGGGGAGCTTCCATGGATGGATTTACAGCGCGTCAGATACAGATGCCAGTAATGCTTGCTAATGACTTCAAAAATTAAAACGGTCGCACGACCACCATGATGACAATAAAGATCAGCAAAAAGACCGGTGCTTCATTAAACCAGCGATAAAAAACATGCGAACGCTGGTTGGCATCATCACGAAATACTTTTACCAGATGGCCACAATAAAAATGGTAAGCCACTAATAACACCACCGCCGTGAGTTTGGCGTGCATCCAGCCACTGGAAAAGTAATACGATGGATTAAAACTCAGCAGCCAGGCACCCAGTGCAATCACTACCACCATCGAAGGTGTCATAATGCCGCGGTACAGTTTGCGCTCCATAATTTTAAAACGCTCTTGCGACGGTTGGTCATCGGCACTGGCGTGATACACAAACAAGCGTGGTAAATAAAAAATAGCGGCAAACCAAGTCACCACCGCAATGATATGAAAGGCTTTCACCCACAACATCAGACATTCTCCGGCTGATAACGATAAAAGTGTTCTATCTGTTCCCGTGATACCACGCCAACACAATGCTGGCAGTGGCTGTCACGATAAACGGCCAGCCATTGTAATTGACTGTCCTGCATCAGGTCTAAGGCATCCTGTAAATTGGCTTTCAGGGCAATTTGGCCCAGCTCTTCGCGGTCAGCCGGAATGGCAATCAGATCAATGTCGTCGGTTTGTGCATCCGCCGTTAATACATGAGCCAGATCCGCCGTTGCCAGCAAGGCCTTTTCATGGTCGATTAACAGCCATTCGGGCTTTTCCTGCAAAATCAGCTCTGCACTGCGGCGACTGATATGGCGGTCAACGCAGGCGATATTACGGTTCATGGCCTGCGCGACCCAGGTATTGCGCAGCATTTGCTGTACCGGAGAGGGTGTTTGTGTCAGCGGACTTTTGCCTAACAGCACCTGAAATACCGAAGGTAGGTTAAAGATTTCGCTCACTACCATACTGGCGATCACAATGGCTAGCATGCCCGGCATAATAATGTTGTGATTAGCCGTCAGCTCCAGCATGGCAACCAGCGCCGCCAGCGGAGCCCGTAAGGTGGCACCCATCATGGCACACATGCCCAGCATGGCGTAGAAACCTACCGATACCGGATAATCCGGCAACCATAACGCCGATAGCTGGCCCATCACGCCGCCTAACGCCGCGCCCACAAACAGGCTGGGGCCAATCAAACCACCGGGAAAGCCAACGGCTGCTGCCCAGGCCGTCAGCACTAATTTGCACACCAATAAAGCCAGCAAGCTGCCAATCACGGCATGGCCTGCGAGCGTGTCATTCACGGTGTCGTAACCAATGCCCAGTACTTGTGGCAGTAACACGCCAACCACGGCCGTAGCCAGACTGAGGCCGCCCCATTTAAGCCAGAGCGGCAGGGCATTCAGCTTCTGGAATTGTTTTATGGTCAGGATAAAGATTGCTGAAGTGATACCGGCTGCCAGCCCTAACGCCAGAATATAAGGAATTTCCAGCAATGAGTTCATATCCAGCGACGGAATAACAAAGGCGGTTTCTGCACCAAACACGGCTTCACTGACAATCGCGCCCGCCACTGAGGCCAGAATAATCGGAATAAAGCCACGGATGCTGTATTCCAACAGCACCACCTCCATGGCGAAGATGACTCCGGCCATCGGGGTGTTAAACGACGCAGAAATAGCACTGGCGACACCACATCCGGCGAGAATCCGTAAGCGGTGATGAGCCAGACCAAAACGCTGCCCAATCTGGCTGGCGGTGCCGGCTCCCAAATGTACCGCAGGCCCTTCGCGGCCAACGCTATGACCACTGAGCAGCGCAATAATGGCACCGACCCATTGCAGCAATAAATTGGGTAAGGGCAAATAGCCCTGATGATGCTCCATGCGTTGCAGCACATGGCCAACACCGATCGAGCGTCGTTCTTTCGATAATGGCTGAAAGATGGCGATCAGAATCAGGCCGCCGCTTAGCAATAAGGCCACACGCAGCCAGGGAGTGAGCGCTTCGTAGTCTTCATCACTGGCCATTGGCAGCAGTTCAACCAGCGGAATTTCGATGGCAAAGCGGAACAGGGTGATGACACCGGCACTGGCGAGGCCAACCAATAATGCTAATAACGCCAGACCAATTTGATTATTCGACAGGGTGACATGAGTGAGCCAGTGTTCTTGTAAACGTTGTTGCAGCCGCTGTTTGAGTGAGGTCACGGGGTGTCCATTGCTTGTCAAAAGTTGATCCAGTGCGTAATCCTGAGGATGGCGGGTGTCAGGTGATTCAAGAATCAGTATTATAAGCGTCTTTTTGCGATTGCATAACGACTCACAAAGCAATTCGGGAAACAACACAAGAGGCAGCACTGTGATTAAAGTTGGTATTGTTGGTGGCACGGGTTATACCGGTGTCGAACTGCTCAGAATTCTGGTTAACCACCCAAACGTTGAACTCAGCGTGATTACCTCTCGTAGTGAAGAGGGTGTTCCGGTGGCGGATATGTTTCCGAATCTGCGCGGCCATACCGATTTACGCTTTTCTGTCCCGAGTGCCGAAGCACTGGGTGCTTGTGATGTGGTGTTTTTTGCCACGCCTCATGGTGTTGCCCATGCACTGGCAGAAGACGTATTAAATACCGGAGCAAAAGTGATCGATCTGTCGGCGGATTTCCGTCTGCAAGACGCGGTTGAATGGGAAAAATGGTACAACCAGCCACACGGTGCGGTGAACTTATTACCGGAAGCGGTTTACGGTTTGCCGGAAGTCAATCGTGAGCAAATCCAACAGGCGCGTTTAATTGCCGTGCCGGGCTGTTACCCAACCTCGGTGCAGTTAGGTCTGATTCCGTTGCTGGAAAAAGGCTTATTGCCAAAACAAACCCTGATTGCAGATTGTAAATCCGGTGTCAGCGGTGCTGGACGTGGGGCTAAGGTTGGCTCGCTGTTGTGCGAAACTTCAGAATCCATGATGGCTTATGCCGTACCGGGTCATCGTCACCTGCCGGAAATTAAGCAAGGTTTAGCCCGTGCCGCCGGTGAATCGGTCGATTTGACCTTTGTTCCGCATTTAACTCCGATGATCCGCGGAATTCATTCTACACTGTATGCCCAAGCACCTGATTTAGCTGACAATTTACAAGGTCAGACACTACAGCAATTGTTTGAGACACGTTATGCCAACGAGCCGTTTGTGGATGTGATGCCAGCGGGCAGTCATCCGGCGACGCGCAGCGTAAAAGGCAGCAATATGTGTCGTTTATCGGTTCACCACAATGAAGACACCGGCCAGATTGTGGTGTTGTCGGTGATCGATAATCTGGTGAAAGGCGCATCCGGGCAGGCGGTTCAGAATATGAACATTATGTTTGGCTTGGATGAGAGCGCCGGGTTGAATCAGGTAGCGCTCTTACCTTAAACATTAACACCTTCATCATTAACAATAAGGGAATTTCAAATGGCAGTGGTTAAAGGCAGTCAGCAGGATCAGTTGGTGATCCGGCATTACCAGCCCTGGCAGCGCTTTCGTCAGTGGTTGTATACCCTGATTCTGTTATTGGCCATTGGTGCTGGTGGTTATTTCGCCGGTATTTACAACAGCACTGCCAGTATCAAGGAGCTGACCGGAACCCGTCAGGCACTAGAGACCGAACTGCTCGACAGTGAACATGAAATTGCCCGCTTAACCCAGCGCGTAGGAGTGCTGGAAAAAGGTGGCGAGGTGGATCGCAAAGCCACCGAAGGCATTCGCCAGACCGTCAAAGAGCTGAAGGCGCACATCTCCACGCTGGAAGAGGAAGTGTCCTTTTACAAAGGCATCATGGCACCGAGTGCCAACGACAAAGGCCTGAGAATCAGCAAAATTGCCATTGCTCCGGGCGAAGAAGCCGGGCAGTTCAGCTATTCCATTATGCTGACTCAGGTGGCCGACAACAGCAGCTATATCGCCGGTTTGGCCGCGGTGAACTTTGTTGGTCAGCAGGGCAGTGAAAAAGTCATTCTGCCATTACGTGATCTGGACAAAGGGATCACGGATCTTGGGGTGAAATTCCGCTTCCGTTACTTCCAGGAAGTCAAAGGCACACTGACGTTGCCGCCACAATTTAATCCTGAGCAGGTTCAGGTGGTATTACAGTCCACCGGCAATAAAGCTCAGCGCGTAGAAGAATCCATCGAAT
The DNA here is from genome assembly GCF_965226395.1 of Bacterioplanoides sp. Taxonomy (GTDB): domain Bacteria; phylum Pseudomonadota; class Gammaproteobacteria; order Pseudomonadales; family Oceanobacteraceae; genus Bacterioplanoides. The sequence goes on from NZ_OZ245358.1 coordinate 1,925,267, forward strand.
GGCCCGAAACAGGAGAGGCATAATTCATGTTCAGCAGTAAAGATAAGGGTGCCAGCACCCACTATGACACCCTGATTTCTGCCAAAACCGAAATTGTTGGTGACGTGAAGTTCACCGGTGGCCTGCACGTTGATGGCCTGATCAAAGGCAACCTGCTGGCGGATGCTGGCAGTGATGCGGTGGTTCGTATCAGTGATAAAGGCCGGGTCGAAGGTCAGATTAACGCGCCGAATGTCATCATTAACGGCAACGTTGTTGGTGATGTACACGCCGGAAAATACATCGAGCTGGCGAAGAAAGCTCAGGTGAACGGCGATGTGTATTATCAGGCCATGGAAATGGTACTGGGTGCTCAGGTGAACGGTAAGCTGAACCATCAGGTAAAAGGCAACCATCCGAAAAAAGCGGTCGAGATCGCTAAAGAACAGTCTGGTGCAGATGTAAGCAACTAATAAAGTTGACTGAAATACTCGGGTAAGCCGATAATTTCCAATCAGATCCGTAAAACCCTGGAGCATTCATGAGCGCCGTGCAACAAGCCAACCCATTTGACCTGAGTTCTGCTGCGGAAGAAAAAATCCGTGAGCTGCTGCTGGAAGAAGCAGACGATGAGCTATGTCTGCGGGTCTTTGTTACCGGTGGTGGCTGCTCCGGATTTCAGTATGGCTTCACCTTTGATGATGAAAAAGCGGACGATGACTTTTTCGTCAATGCCGATGGTGTTCGTGTGTTAGTGGATTCTCTCAGCTACGGATATCTGGTAGGGTCTGTACTTGACTATAAAGAAGGTTTGGAAGGCTCACGGTTTACCGTTGATAACCCTTCCGCTACATCCACTTGCGGCTGTGGTTCTTCATTCTCCATCTGATGCCGGGAGTCGTGTTATGACCATCAAACATTTTGTTATTCGTTCGTCTCTGACACGACTGCTCGCTCCTGTTTTGTCTGTTTCTTTATCTCTGTCGGCAGCGGTTGCTGCTGAGTCTGGTACTGGTACCGAGATGCAGAAAAAAGAAATGATGAAAGGCAAAGTACCGATGCTGCAAACCGCAGCACCACAAAAAGCCACACCACAAAAACTTCAGGCACTGGTTCAATTGCACACTGCTGACGAACTGCGCTCTTTATTGGCACGTGCCGAACAAATTGCCAATGGCAAAGCCGAATACAGCACCGCAGACCCAATTGCACTGGTGCTGCATGGCTCTGAAATCGAAATCTTTAAACGCAGCAACTACCGCGACAATAAAGAGCTGGTGGATCTGGCCGCACGCTTAGATGCGTTTAACGTCGTGGACTTGAAAGTCTGCACTCGCTGGATGGGGGAGCACAATCTGGATGAAGGTGACTTGCCGCCTTTCCTGGAAGCCGTCCCGTTTGGTGGTGATGAAGTGATTCGCTTAGATAGCGAAGGTTACGCTTACTTCTAAACAGACGCGCCTAATTAGCAAAAGAGCTGTAGTACTTTTCTCCGCCGCCCGGCAGGCATATGGATGTGCCTTCGGGGCGGCGGCTGAAAATGTCGTGTGCCAGCTATGGTTATCTACGCCGGATAAATTCCACCCAGTATTCGATAGCCCAGTGCTCCAGTCACCTGAGGCGCATTGCCCGATAGCTGATTCAGAGTACGGTACGCCAGCCAGGCAAACGCCATCGCTTCCATCCAGTCCGGGTCAATACCTGCAGCAGCACTGCTATCAATTGTGTGGCCAGGCAAAGCCGCGCGAATACGTTGCACTAAGTCCGGGTTATGCACGCCGCCGCCACACACCAGAATCTCGCCATCAGCATGACCAAAACGACGCACTGCATCGGCAATCGTATTGGCCGTTAGTTGGGATAAGGTGGCAAGCACATCTTCAGGGCTGTAGTGATCCAAATTGATTGCCAGATGATCCAGATTAAACAGCTCTCGCCCGGTGCTTTTAGGTGGCGGCTGCTGTAAGTAAGCATGAATCTCAGCTTGCTGTTGCCATTGTTCCAATAGAGCTGGGATGACTGCGCCAGTGGCGGCACGTTCGCCGTTAAAGTCCTGCGGTTGTTGCCACTGTAACTGGCACCACTCATCCATCAGGGCGTTGCCGGGGCCACAATCGAAGCCTGCCAGTTGCTCGCCGAGAACAGTCAGGTTAGCGATACCGCCAATATTAAGAACCATGCGTGGTGATGCTGAATCTGCAAGACATTCCTGATGAAATGCCGGAACCAGTGGTGCACCCTGACCGCCCGCAGCAATATCCCGCCGGCGAAAATCGGCAATGCAGCAAATGCCGCTGTGCTCAGCAATCCAACTGGGGTCACCCACTTGCCAGCTAAAACCTTCTTCCAGCTTCTGTTGGCGTAAGGCTTTATGACGCAGGGTGTGGCCATGACTACCAATGGCACAAATATCACTGGGCTGTTTACCCGCTTCGGCCAGCAGCTGATTTACCGCTTGTACACTGATTTTGGCGATGGCCCGGTCAAGTAATGCCAGTTCTTCAACACTTGCTTGTGCGGTGATGGCCAGTTCACGTAACTGGCTTGAGAAAGCGGGTTCATAATCGAGCCCTATGGCATGAATCAGTCTGGCAGGTTGATCAGGTAAACATTCAACCAGCGCGGCATCCATACCATCGGCGCTGGTGCCCGACATCAGGCCAATAAACAAGCTCACTGACTGTCTCCGCGAGATGCTAAAGAGGCCTGATTCGCCTGCTGTTGCTCAGCATGGCTCTCAAGCCACTCCACCAGATTAGCCGACTGCTTCAGGAAATCCGCTTTTTGTTTCTTCGAAATAGATTGTGCCTGCGGCAGTTTGATTCGTAGCGAATCCCGGTGTACGCCATCTACCCGGAATTCATAATGCAGGTGTGGTCCGGTGGCTAATCCGGTGCTGCCAACATAACCAATAATCTGACTTTGTTTTACCCGGCGGCCTTTACGTACACCACGACCAAATTTACTCAGGTGTGCATACAAGGTCTGATAGCGGGCACCGTGCTGAATAATCACCACATTACCAAAGCCACCTTTACGTCCGGCAAAGGTTACCTTGCCATCACCGGCCGCTTTGATGGGGGTGCCTCGGGCGGCGGCGTAGTCGGTGCCTTTGTGGGCGCGAATCTTATTTAATACCGGGTGTTTGCGGCGCAAATTAAAGCGTGAGCTGATACGGGCAAAGTCGATGGGGTTACGCAAAAACTCTTTGCGCATACTCAGGCCTTTAGGAGTGTAATAGTTGGCGTCGCCTTTATTGTCTTCATAACGAACGGCAGTCAGCTCACGGCCACGATTCTCGAAGCGGGCAATCAGAATGTCGCCGTTACCAATCTTTTCACCATCGAGATAAATCTCTTCGTAAATCAGGCTGAAGGTATCGCCCTGACGAATATCCAGAGCAAAGTCGATATCCCAGCCGAAGATACCGGCCAATTCAATTAATATCTGCTCCGGCACACCAGCCTTACCGCCGTCATAAAACAGCGAGTTGTTAATCGTCGCGCTGGCAAACCGTGGACGGTAGTCGGCGTTACGCTCAACCAGTTCGTATTGCAGCTTGCCCTGAGCATCACGCACCAGACTATGGCGGGCGAGGGGAGAGAGCACCATCTCAAACTTCTGAATACGGTTATCGCCGGAGCTGACCCAGCGCAGTTTTTGTTTGGGCTGTAGACGTAACGCCTGTTTCGGTGCAGCGGCTGCAATTTCTAATACATCGACGGCACTCAGATTAAAACGATCAAATAGCAGCGACAGGTTTTCCCCCGGGCGCACTTCCGCTTCAGACCACACTTCCTGAGGTTTAGCAGGCACTTCCGGCTTCTTCTCCGGTATGTCGATGACGATGCGGGTTTGTTGCTGGTGTTTCTGGTCAAGCGATTGTGGGTCGGCTTGCTTCTGATCTGATTGCCGTTGATCAAGCTGTACTTGGTCAGGGTCAGGCTGTTGCGCAAGATCTTGTGGATCATCGCTGGGCCAGAAGCTCACAAACAACACTAATAGAAATAAGCCCAATGCCCCGGCAAGGTGGCTTATCGGGAAATACTGCAAACGTCCGGGCAGAGCCATGTAACTGAATGTCCTTCGATATAATCACGCGGGGCAAGTGTACCCAATGAAAACGGCAATGTCTTATTGCTTACAAAGTGTATGTTGTTATTGATGCCTTTGTTGCAAAGCCTGGCTCTTGATTTTGCACCTTGTTCAGGTATGTTCACCGTCCCTTAATATTTGATACAACCGAGAACCCTCATGACTGCTGCGCTGATTGATGATTTAAAAGCCCGCGGCCTGTTAAACCAGGCAACCGCCGATGAAGAACTGGTAGAACATCTGCAAAGTGGATGTCGTACTCTTTATTGTGGCTTCGATCCAACCGCGGACAGTCTGCACATTGGTTCTCTGGTTCCGTTGCTAACGTTGAAGCGCTTCCAGCAAGCGGGTCATAAGCCAATTGCGCTGGTGGGTGGGGCAACCGGTTTGATTGGTGACCCGAGCTTTAAAGCGGCCGAACGTAAACTGAATGGCCCGGAAGTTGTGGCGGGCTGGGTTGAGAAGCTCAAAAAGCAGGTGAGTGCTTTTATCGAATTTAACGACAGTGAAAATGCCGCTGACGTTGTGAATAACCTGGATTGGGTTGGCAATCTGAATGTGCTCGATTTCCTGCGCGATGTCGGTAAGCACTTTTCCGTAAACAATATGATTCAGAAAGAATCCGTTAAGCAGCGTATCGACCGTGAAGGTGCCGGAATT